>NZ_JBDOQV010000008.1:0-260098 GCF_039839345.1 Roseovarius sp. CAU 1744
GACCGCGTGATCACCAATCTCGGCGTGCTCGACGTCACCGGGAACGGCCTGAAAATCATCGAACTCGCCCCCGACGTCTCCCGCCAGGACATCATCAACGCAACCGAAGCCAATATCGTTTGAAGATGCAGAAAACCCCACACGGCAAATTGACGCTGCAGACTGTGCCATTCCCGGCGGATACCAATTCCGCCGGAGATATCTTTGGCGGCTGGGTACTCAGCCAGATGGACATCGCGGCTGGAGTTACAGCTGCACAACGCGCCAACGGGCGCTGTGCCACTGTCGCGATTGACGCGATGCGGTTTCACGCGCCAATCCAGGTCGGAGATCTTTTCTCGGTCTACACGGACATCGTCGGCACGGGCCGCACCTCGATCAAGATGCATGTCGAAGCCTGGGTCAGGCGGCAGCGTACCGATGAAGAGATGATGGTGACCGAGGCTGACTTTACCTTCGTTGCGATCGAAAGGTCCGGGGTGAAACGTCCTTTGCCACCCGAGTAGATGCACCTGTTTCGAAGGCCGGTCGCGGGAGGATGTTCTTCACACCCTGCCGGGGATGATCCGTGCCAGCGCGCGTATTGCCGCCGCATATCCCTGCAGACCCAGCCCTGCGATCACTCCCGTCGCGACATCGGAAACATAGGAATAGTGTCTGAAGGGCTCGCGTCGATGCACGTTCGAAATATGTACTTCAAAAACGGGAAACTCGCAGGCCGCCAAAGCGTCCCTGATCGCAACGGACGTATGGGTGTAAGCAGCAGGATTGATGACAACCCCGCTTCCTTCCATTCGCGCCGCGTGGATCAGTTCGACGATCTCGCCTTCGTGGTTGCTTTGATGAAACCGAACATCCAGACCGGCCTCGCGCGCGGTCGCGGCGCACAGATCTTCGACATCTTTCAAGGTGTCATGGCCGTAGATTTCCGGCTGGCGGGTGCCAAGCAAGTTGAGATTTGGACCGTTGAGTACGAAAACCGGTTTGCTTGTCATAGCTTGGGCATCCCCTTGGGGCGCATCAGGCGCTTCTGCGCGGCGATCCGGAAAGGGGCGTTGGGCGCGCCATAGCCTTTGTAGCCGTCCTGGCGCTCCACGATCTCGAAGAAGATACCACCGGCGAACGGGCGCGAGTAGAACTGGAAAAACCGCCCTTTTGCGTCCTCGTCATAGAGTATGTTGCCCGCTTTCAGACGCGCGAGCATTTCCGAATTCAGATCGAAACGCGCCGCAAGATCGGCATAGTAGTTTTCCGACATCGCAAGTGGCTTGAAGCCAAGCCGGGACAGAGCCTCAGATGTCGAAAATATGTCGTCTGTCGCGACCGCTACGTGCTGAACCGAGGCGCCGAAACTGTCGGCCAGGAAACTGCCTGCCATAGTGCGATGCGTCTCGGCCCCGTTCAACGTGATGCGCAGCGATCCGTTGTCAGTTTCAAGTGCCTGGCTGCGGACCAGCCCGTCAGGGTCGATCACATCCACCATCGGTGATTTCTGCATCTTGAAAAGAGTGGTGTAGAAGAGCGACCAGCTGAGCATCTCATCATAGCTCATGGTCTGCGCAAGATGGTCGATATGGGTCAGTCCTGCGCCCTGTTCCGCGTTCTTCGATTGCCTGAATTCGACGGACCAGACGTCGCTCAGACCACTGGCATCGTCGATGAAATGCAACACGCTTCCGCTCAGCCCGCGGATCGCGGGAATGTCCAGCTCGCCCGGCCCCACGGGCTGGGAAAACGGGTTCGCGCCAAGCCGTGCGGCCCGCGAGACGGTTTCGGCTGCATTTTCGACCGCAATGCCGATATCGCAAACCGTTGTGCCGTGCATGACATAGGCGCTGTTGGCATATCCTTCGGTCTCGCGGTTCAGCACGATGCGAATATCGCCCTGGGTCCAGAGCGCAAGGTTCTTGGCAATATGCGTTCCGGATTGCGTAAACCCCAACGTTTGTAACAGTGCTTCCAGCGCATCGGCGTCCTTGCCGCGGGTCGCAAACTCGATGAAGGAGACGCCGTCCACTCTCATGCGCGCGGGCATCGATGGCGCACCGGCCAGAGACGATGGTTCCTCTCGAACGACATCGTCCATCAGGGCGATCAGGGAACGATAGCCATCCTTGGCAATCGTCTTGGCGCGGCCACCGCGGAACTGGTCGTTGAATATCTCGAGCGAAACGGGCCCCGCATAGCCGGTTGCAACCACCGCCTTCATGAAATCACAGACCGGCAGGTCCCCTTCGCCCGGCATGTTCCGGAAATGGCGCGACCAGTAGAGAAGATCCATGTCGATCTGCGGTGCATCGGCAAGCTGGACAAAGAAGATCTTGTCGCCGGGGATGCGGCGGATCGTGTCGGGGTCGATCTTGCGGCCCAGCGTGTGAAAACTGTCCAGGATCAGCCCCACGTTCGGGTGATCGGCCCGGCGAACGATTTCCCAGGCATCGCGATGATCGTTGACGTGGCTGCCCCATGCGAGCGCCTCGTACCCCACACGCAAACCGCGCCTGGCGGCGCGTTCGCCAAGCTCGTGGAAGTCGGCTGCGGCCCGGTCGATGCCGCCCAGTGCCCCGGGATGGACCGTCGAGCAGACGAGGACCAGATCGGTGCCCAGTTCCTGCATCAGATCGAACTTGCGTTCGGCGCGGTCGAACGCCTTGGCGCGCAGCGGATCGGGCAGGCCCTCGAAATCGCGAAAGGGTTGGAAAAGGGTAATTTCCAAACCTTGGTCGCGGATCATTTTCCCGACATCCTTGGGGGATCCGTCATGGGCGATGAAATCCTGTTCGAAAATCTCGATCCCGTCAAAGCCGGCGCCGGCGATGGCCTCAAGCTTCTCCGGCAGGCTCCCCGAGATCGAGACGGTGGCAATGGAGGTTTTCATTCATCTTCTCCGCTGATTGCTTCGCGCAGAATGCCGGTATCGAGCGGTGTCCCGGTGAAGATGTCCCAGGCGTCG
The DNA here is from genome assembly GCF_039839345.1 of Roseovarius sp. CAU 1744. Taxonomy (NCBI): domain Bacteria; kingdom Pseudomonadati; phylum Pseudomonadota; class Alphaproteobacteria; order Rhodobacterales; family Roseobacteraceae; genus Roseovarius; species Roseovarius sp. CAU 1744. Next base: position 2,954 of record NZ_JBDOQV010000008.1, read on the forward strand.
ACCCCTTGGGAAAAAAACAGCTCGTAGCCCGAGATGATCGTCAATCCCTGCGCGTCGGCATCCATCAGAAACTGCGTGTCGACGGGGGTGTAGACCGCATCAAACGCCCAGGTGGCACCCCGCATGGCCGGTGCGGGCAGGGGGGTGCCTTCGAGCCCGATCATGCCCACCGGAGAACAGTTGATCAGCCCGTCGGCCCCCTGCGCTGCCTCAGCCGCGTCGGTAAAGACTTCGATCCGTGTCGAGCTTTCCGCCGACTCGAGCGCGTTGCGCAGTGCACCTGCCTTTTCCGGATTCAGGTCGACGCAGCGGATGGTGTGGGCCTTCAGGCCCAGCAGGCCGAACGCCACGGCCTTGCCCACGCCGCCGGTGCCAATCAGGCAAACGGTGCCGGGCGTTGCGTCACCGCGAACCCGCCGATAGGCACTCATGAAGCCGGTATAATCGGTGTTGAACCCCTTCGGGCCGTCGGCTTCGAAAACCACCGTGTTGACCGCGCCGATCGCCCTGACCAGCCGGTCCGCCACCTCGACCTTGCCGGCAGCCCATTCCTTGTAGGGATAGGTGACGTTTATCCCGCGGTAACCGCTCGTCCGGGCCTGTTCGAACACCTCATCGAAGGTAAGGGCAAGATCCCTGGGGATGAGGCGGTCATAGGTCACGTCTAGCCCGGTCAGCTTTCCGGCGGTGCGGTGCAGTCGAGGCGATTTCGAGCGGGTGATGTTGTCGCCGATCAGCCCAAGCCTCACCTTATTGGCAGGCGCAATGGTCATGGCGTGGCCTTTCTGAGCAGGCGTTTCTTCATCGCGGTCCAGAGCGGGGTCTGGCTGACGAAGATGAGGATGACGCCGATGAAAAGAACGAGCGACAACGGGCTGGTGACGATCCCCTCGAAGAACCCCAGAAGGCTTTCACGCTCGGAGATGATGGCGCGCCGCCAGTTGTCATCGAGAAGGCGCGACAGGATGACCCCAAGGATCACCGGCCCCAGCGGGTAACTGTACTGCTTCATGAAATACCCCAACACGCCGAAGCCCAGCATCCAGTAGACATCGGTGATCGAGTTGTTGACCGCATACGCGCCGACAATCGACAGCAGGAAGATCAGCGGGATCAGCACCGTGCGCGGCATTTCGACGATCTTGGTGAAGACGCGGATGCCTGTGAGGCCAAAGAGCAGCATGAAGAAATTGGCCATGACCAGCGCGCCGACGATGAACCAGAACATGTCGGGTTTGTCGATCATCAGCATCGGCCCGGGGTTAAGCCCGTGGATAAACAGCGCACCGATCATGATGGCGGTGACGGCATCGCCCGGGATACCCAGCGTCATCATCGGTATGAAGGCCCCGCCCACGGCGGCGTTATTGGCAGTCTCGGGGGCGACGAGGCCCTCCATCGCGCCTTCGCCGAAGGGTGTTTCAGGCTCTTTGGTGATCCGCTTGGCGTGGTCGTAGGACATCAGCGCCGCGATGTCTCCGCCTGTTCCGGGCAGCGCGCCGATGATCACGCCGATGCTGGAGGTCTGCAGGGAAAGCGGCAGATATTTGCGGATGACGCTCCAGGACGGGACGATCTTGCCGACTTTCTGTTTCACGGCGGCGGTATCGACATGATGCAGCTGCATCAGGGCCTCGGATACGCCGAACATGCCGATCATGACCGCGATGAAGGAAATACCGCTCTTCAGGACCGGGACATCGAAGGTGAAACGCTCGGTGAAGGTCAGCGGGTCCATGCCGACCGCGCCAAGCCCGATGCCGAAGGCGCCGGCAAAGATACCCTTGACCAGGCTCCCCCCGGACAGGGATCCCACCAGCAGAATGCCCAGTATCGCGAGCAGCATGTAGTCGCGCGGCTGGAAGCCAAGAGCGAAATCCGAGACGAACGGCGCGGCAAGTGCCAGCACGGCGATGCCGATCAGCCCGCCGAAGAAGGACATGACGGTGGTGACGCCGATCGCCACACCGGCTTCACCCTTCTGCGCCATCGGGTAGCCGTCCATCGCCGTGGCAATGGCCGAAGGTGCGCCGGGGATATTGAGCAGGATGGCCGTGCGCGAGCCGCCATACACACCGCCCATATAGATGCCGATCATCAGCGAAATCGCCGGATAGACATCCCAGGAAAAGGTAAACGAGATCAGGATCGACACTGCCATCGTGACCGACAGGCCGGGAATGGCGCCGACATAGACCCCGGCCAGTGTACCCAGACCAACCAGCAACAGCAGTTGCGGCTGTGTCCAGACGGTCAGGAAATCCATCAAAGCCTCGAACATCTTATTCGCCTCCGGAAAACAGGTTGCCGAACCAGGCCAGCATTTCGCCTTCGGGAACGATCCCGGCGGGCATCAGAACGGTGAAAACGATGCGGAAAATCAGGTAGATGACGAACAGGCTGAAAAGGCTGACGCCGATCGCGAAGCTCCAGGATCGCCTGCTCAGGTACTTGATCGTCAGGATCAGGAAGACCGCAGATGTGGGCAGGAAGCCAACCGGTTTCAGCGCAAAGGCATAGGCAATCAGCAGCAGCCCGATCACGACGATCCTCGCGGGAACGATGTCTGCAACGAAACTGCCTTCGCCTTCCGGCTCGGCGCGCATTGTTCGAACAAGGACGATGCCCGCGGTGATGACCATGACGAAGGTGGCCGCCATTGGGATGGCACCCGAGCCGCTCAGGGCTTCAAAACCCGAGATGCCGTAGGCGTCGTAAAGCAGAAAGAGACTGGCAAGAGCTAGGAAAGCGGCAAAGGCAAGCTCTCCGGGCTTACGTTTCTCAGGGGTTTGCATGATGACCTCCTTTGTCGGCGCGCTAAGGATCTGCGTCCGCGGGTTGGGGTGACGCCGCCCCGGTCAGGGGACGAGGGCGGCGTACGCACTGCTCGGGTAGGAAGGTACTGAGGGCAGGGGCCGGGTCTGCCGGCCCCCACCGGCAGACTGGTTACGGACGCTCGATACCGAATTCTTCGGGCGAGGTCTTGGCCAGGCCGGCATCGAACATCAGCCAGGCGGTGTTACGTTGCCACTTGGTCAGGAAATCCTGCGCCTCATCGCCTGAGATGTTCATCATGGTAAAGCCGCGGCCGTCCATCAGCTCGACGAAATCCGCCTGTTTGGCCGCGTCAGCATAGGCGGCCTGCAGTTTCGCAACCACATCATCCGGCGTCCCGTTGGGCACGAACACCCCGAAAAAAGGCCCCCAGGGCAGGAATTTTTCGTATTCGGGGTTGGTCGAGGTGATGGTGGCCACATCCGGCAGCGCGGCACTTGCCTCGGTGTCGAAAAGCGCGATCGGTTTCATCGTCCCGGCGCGGATGCCTTCGACAGCGGCGCCCAAAACGGCAGGCATCACGTCAATGGCGCCCCCCTGCAGCGCGGTCAGGGCCGGGCCATCACCGTCATATGGCACGAAGATCACGGGCAGGTCGGCCTCGGACGTGATCATCGCGGTAACAACGGACGGAACGCCACCCGGGCCGGTTGACCCGAAACGCACCGTATCCGGGTTCGCCGCGATATATTCCATCATCTCCGGAAAGGTGTTGAAAGGTGCATCCGGATTGGCCACCAACATCGGCGTGCCGCGGGCCAGCAAGCTGATCGGGATGAAATCACTGTAGTCTTTGTCGCCAAATCCCATGACCTTGTACAGCATCGGGTTTTCGGCACCCATCAGCAGGGTATAGCCGTCCGCCTCGGTGCCTGCGACATGGTTCAGTGCAATTGCACCGACGCCACCGGTCATGTTCTGCATGACAACGGAGCCGCCCAGTTTCTCTTCGGCATGCGGCGTTACGGCACGCATCACCGTGTCGGTTGATCCGCCGGCGCCCCACTGGATGATCCCTTGAATTTCCTTCTCCGGAAATTCCGCGAACGCGGCAGTTGTGCTGAGTCCAAGCGCAACAATTGCGCCGATTAGTTTGCGAGACATTTCTGTCCTCCCATTATGTCAATTCGCCGCCGATTCGCTCCTCTTACCGGCGGTCACGGCTCTAAATTGTACTATTTCGTTAATTTGTCAACATAAATGTACCAAACGTTTAATTATGTGCTATCACAGGGCCAGAATCAGAGAAAATCAGAGGTTCTTGCATATGGTGGACACGAAGAAGAAACCGGCCAACCCTCGCAAGTCACGCTGGAAACAAGACCCGGATGCCGTCAAGGCAGACATTCTTCGCGTTGCGACAGATGAGTTTGCCGCGCATGGGCTTTCCGGTGGGCGCATTGATGAGATCGCCAAGAAAACCGAAGCATCCAAGCGGATGATCTACTATTATTTCGGCGACAAGGAGGGGCTTTATCAAAGCGTTCTGGAGAATGTTTATTCGACGCTCCGGGAAAGCGAAGATGCCTTGAAAGTCGAAAACCTGGAGCCGGTAGCCGCCTTGACCCGCCTGGTGGAAGCCACCTTTGACGCCCATGTCAATACGCCGTTGTTCATTCGACTGGTGATGATCGAGAACATTCACAACGCTGTTTATCTGCGCCGGTCAGAGATCATCCCGCAACTCAACCGTTCAATTATCGACAAGCTGGGCGATGTGTGCCGCCGCGGCAAAGCGGCCGGCATTTTTCGATGTGACGCCGACCCTCTGGAACTGCACTGGCTGATCAGTTCCTCCAGCTTTTACAACGTCTCGAACCGGGCAACTTTCTCGACATCTTTCGGCGACAGCCTCTATACGCCGGAAGGGCAGGCCCGACTCAGGCAGCGTGTCATCGACATGGTGCTGGGGCTTGTTGTTATTGGCTACGAACCGCGCCAGATTGCGGCAGAGTAGCATTTCGTGCTCGATATCTTTGCGATCACACTGCCGATCTACCTGATCATCCTGTTTGGATATGTCTCGGTGCGCACCGGGTATCTCAAAGAGGATACCATCAGCGCACTCAGCCGTTTTACGGTCAGGATCAGCCTGCCGACCCTGATCTTCAGCGCGATTGCGCTATCGGGCTCTGACGAAGCTCTGAACTGGCTCCTGATTTTTGGCTACATGATCGCGTCGCTGATGGCATTGTTCGCTGGCTACGGGGTGATGCGGTATCGTTTCCGGCAAGACAGAGGGGCGTCGTGGATCCATGGTCTGGCGGTCGCGAACTCCAACAGCGGTTTCATCGGGTTCTCGATCGCATCGCTGGTCTTTCCGGAAACGGCGCTCAGCGTCCTGGCCTGGATCATGATCGTCGAGAATGTGGTCGTCATTCCCTTTGCGATCGTCGCCGCCGAGATTTCATCCGGCGAAGAGCCCGATCTGGCCAAGGCCGTTCGCAAGGCGTTCCTCAGCTTTGTGCGGAACCCGCTGGTCGTCGCCGTGGCGCTGGCCCTGGCGGTTCGGTTGAGCGGCATTGCCTTGCCCGAACGGCTTGCGACCACCGTCAAGATGGTCGCCGCCGTTGCGCCGGTTGTGGCGCTCTTCGTCGTCGGCGGGATCATCGCACAGTTCAGCATCAGCCCGTTCTGGCGGCGCACCGCCACAATCGTCTCGGGCAAGCTGATCCTTCACCCGGTGCTTGTTTTCGTCGTCCTGGCATTGCTGATCGGGGGATCAGACCCCTTTGTCCTCACGGCGGTGCTGATCGCATCCGTTCCAATGCTGTCGATCTATCCCATTCTTGGGGCAACTTATGGAGCGGAACAAATCTGTGCGACGGCGCTGGTTGTGTCGACCATCACATCCTTCTTTTCCGTCAGCGCGCTGATTTGGCTGATGCAGCAGTTTACCTGATCCCAATTATCGAACTGCGTGATGATAACATCAGAACTATTAATTTGATTGTGTGTCCCCGGGGTGTGATCGTGCGACATGACACCGCTACAGGAGGCGCGACACAATTCAGATCACAATCCCGGCTTTCGGTGAAAGCGCGTTCGTAACCACCGGCATAGTGGTTCGGATTTCTGGATTTGACACGCCATTTCTGACCAGAAGAAAGAAGACTTGACCATGACGTTGAAGGCCACGGGGCTTTTCAAGGTATTCGGCACCTGCCCGCAAAATGCGCTCGAACTTGCCAGGGGCGGCCGGCACCCCAAGGACATTTTCCGTGACACCGGACAGATGGTGGCGGTCTCGAATGTCGACCTGACGGTCGAGAAAGGCGAGATCTTCGTGATCATGGGGCTTTCCGGATCGGGCAAATCCACACTTGTGCGGTGCCTGAACCGGCTGATCGAACCGACCGCCGGGACCGTGACCGTGGATGGTGAAGACGTGACAGCGATGAACAGGGCCGGTCTGCGCGAGTTTCGCCGCACGAAGATGGCAATGGTATTCCAGAATTTCGCGCTGTTGCCGCACAAGACGATTTTCGAGAATGTCGAATTCGGCCTGCATGTGCGGGGCGAGGCCAGGGACGCCCGCCGGGACAAGGCGAGGTCTGCACTGGCGCAGGTCGGCCTGGAGGAATGGGGTGGGCATTACCCGCATAACCTGAGCGGCGGCATGAAGCAGCGTGTCGGCCTGGCGCGTGCGCTGGCCAGCGACCCGGATATCCTGCTGATGGACGAGCCCTTCAGCGCGCTCGACCCGTTGATCCGGGCGGATCTGCAGGACGAATTGCTGCAGCTTCAGAAGGCGATCAACAAGACGATCATCTTCATCACCCACGATTTCCAGGAGGCGGTGAAACTGGGCACGAGGATCGCGGTCATGAAAGACGGTGAATTCGTGCAGGTTGGCGCCCCGCTGGAGATCGTGACCAACTCGGCCAACGACTATGTGCTGAACTTCTCCCGCGACGTGGATTGCGGCAAGCTGTTCGTCGCCAGGGACCTGAACGCGCGGCGCATTCCGTTGGTACAGGAAGGCATTTCGCCTTCGGAATTGCGGGCGCAGATGGCGCAGACCAAGTCCGGTGTCGCGGTCCTGCTGACGCCGGAAAGGACGGCCGCCGGATACGTGACCGAGATCGACCTCTGCGCCGAGCGCATCAATGGCCATGACAGCCTGGCCCATGTCATTCATTCGGACATACCCACCGTCAGCCAGGAAACGCCTGTGTCGGAACTTTATGCCGAATGCGCGCTCCGGCGCCCGGTCGCGGTTACCGATGCCGAGGGCCGGGTGGTGGGGGCGTTCGATGCCAGCGACGTGCTGCAACAGCTCAGCAGGGCCCAGACAACCAGAACGATTCCGGCGCCTGACGCCGGATCCGAGACCTGAAGACCGAAGCTTTTCGTGCAGGGGACGCCACGATGAACGACTATCCCGATGAATACATCCTGCCGGTCGACGCCTGGATCCAGACGGCGGTGGACTGGCTGGTTGCGGAATGGCGCCCGGCGTTCCAGGTGATGCGCTGGCCGATCGCGAAGTTTCTCGACCTGGTCAATGACGGGCTGTCGGCGGTCCCGTTCTGGCTGTTCATAATCCTGCTCCTGTTCGCGGCCTGGCGGCTGTCGGGCTGGAAGAACGCCGTACTTGCGGCGGGTTCCTTTACGCTGATCGCGATGATGGGACTTTGGGACCAGTCGATGAAAACGCTGGCGATTGTGCTGACCGCCGTGGTCTTCGGCGTCCTGACGGGCGTGCCCCTGGGCGTTCTGGCCGCAAGGAGTGACAGGTTCTGGACCGTGTTGCGGCCGGTGCTGGACCTGATGCAGACGACGCCGTCTTTTGTCTATCTGGTGCCGGTCGTGATGCTCTTTGGTATCGGAACGGTGCCCGGTGTGATCGCGACGATCATCTTCTCCCTTCCCCCGATGATCCGGCTGACAAACCTGGGCATCCGGCAGGTGCCGCTGGAGGCGACCGAGGCGGGTGAGGCGTTCGGCACGACCGAATGGCAGTCGCTGGTTCACATCAGGTTCCCGCTTGCGCTTCCGTCGATCATGGCCGGGCTCAATCAGACGCTGCTTCTGGCCATGGTCATGAGCGTCATCGCCTCGATGATCGGGGCCGAGGGGCTGGGCCTGACCGTGCTGCGCGGCATCGGGCGGCTGGATGTGGGGCTGGCGGCGATCGGCGGCGGGGCGATCGTGCTCATGGCGATCACGCTTGACCGGCTGACGCAGTCTTTCGCGGAGAAGCCGCAATGACAACACCGTTCAATTCAGAACCGCATGGCAACCGCGGCAATTCAACACCCAACAAGGAGAGACCAATGAAACCTATGATGAATCGGGTCACGAGATTGGCCGCCACGACGGCCGCAGCAGCCCTTGCCGGCAGCCTCGCGTTTGCGGCCGGCCCCGGTGACGGGAAAACCGCCTATCCGGTACGCCCCAACTGGGATACGTTCTGGTTCGGCCAGTATATCCTCGATATCGGGCTGGAGAAACTGGGCTACGAGATCGATCATCCCAAGACCCTGAGCGGCCCGCCGATGTTCGCCTCGCTGGCCCAGGGCGACAGCCATTACGCCGCCGACACGATCTCGCCCAATCACGACGCGATGTATGAAGAGGTCGGCGATGCGGTGATCAAGATCGGGCCGCTGATGGAGCCGGGTTCGCTCCAGGGTTATCTGATCGACAGGAAAACCTCGGAAGCACATGGCATCAAATATGTCGAGGACCTGCTGAAACCCGAAGTGGCGGCGCTGTTTGACAGCGACGGCGACGGACGTGCCGAGATGATCGGGCCGTCGGTCGGCTGGGGGGCCGAAACGGTCGCGTTGCACCAGTTCGAGGCGCTCGGCCTCGATAAGACCGTGCAAATGGTGCAGGGCGAATACAGCGCGCTTGCCGCTGACGCTGCCGGCCGGCTGAGCGACGGTGAGGCGGTGCTGATCTATGCCTGGTATCCCAATGCCACGACGTTGAAACTGCGCCCCGGCCGCGAGCTTGTGTGGCTGCAGATGAAAACCATCGACCTGCCTGGCGACCAGGAGGCGCGCTACAAGCCGATCACGGGCGATGTCGGCTGTTCCGGCGGTGACGATCCCTGCGATATCGGGTGGTTGCCCACGGTCTATTACATCGCCGTGAACCGCGCATGGGGCGAAGAAAACCCGGCGGTTCTGTCGTTGTTCAACAGCCTCAAGATGGACCTGTCGGCGCGGATCGAACAGAACGCCCGGATGGCCGAAGGCGAAACCCGAGAGGACGACATCCGGCGTCATGCCGAAGATTGGATCGCGGCCAACCAGGAACAGTTCGACACCTGGCTGGATACTGCGAGAGAAGCGGCCAACTGACCACTGGCGCAACAGGATGCGGCGGGCCTTCCGCTATCTCCCCGGTGGCCCCCGCATCCTCCCATTACCGACAGGAACGGCCCGCAAGGAGCAGGCCGAAGCGAGATATCTTTGCAAAACGCAACCGGATGCTGCGTAGCGACCTTCGAGAAAGCGAAAGACGAGACCCATGATGACACCCAAACAAGACGCGAAACGGCCCATCCTGTGCAACAGCTGGATCACCGGCGGCGGCGACCCGATTGTCTTTGTCCACGGCATCGGATCTTCCCATAACGGTTGGGATGGCGTTGTTGCCGGGCTCGGCGACACGTTCAGATGTATCACCTACGATCTGCGGGGACACGGGGTGTCGCCGCTGCCGGATGGCGAATTCGGCCTTGATGAACTGGTCGAGGATCTCGAGGCATTGCGCGCCGATCTGGGCATCGAACGCTGGCATGTCGCCGGTCATTCGCTGGGCGGCATGATCGGGCCGGCCTATGCCCGCCGCTACCCCGAACGGACGCTGTCGGTGGCGCTGATCTCGACCGCGGCAGGACGGACCGAGGAGGACGCGGCCAAGGTTCAGGGAGTGGTCGCGGCGATGGAAGAAAAGGGCATCGGCGAGGTGCTCGGAACCCTTGCCAACCGCTGGTACACCGACGCGTTCATCGCGGCCAATCCCGAGGTGGTCGAGGCGCGGATGCGCCAGGTCACCGGCATGAGCGCCGAGGTCTTCTTGAACGTCTTCCACATCTACGCCGAAACCGAAATGGCGCCCTGGCTGCAGCAGGTCCCGGTGCCCTGCCTGGTTCTGACCGGAGAGCTGGATGGCGGCTGCAACCCGCGCCTCAACCGTTTCATCGACGCGCAGCTGCCGGATTCCCGCCTCGTCATCCTGGACGGGCTGAAACACGCGATCCTGGCGGAAGCGCCCGACCAGGTGGCGCGGGAACTGCGCGGATTTTTCCTTGATGTGGCCCAGCCCGCCGCCGCTGGCTGACACAGAGAACCGACCCTTTTCGACTGACGGGAAACTGACATGACTTTGAAAACTCGAACCGCAGAAATCGCTGGTGCCGGACTGGCCGGGCTGGCGGTGGCCGCCTCACTTGCCCAGAAGGGCTGGAACGTGCGCGTGCATGAACGAAGCAAGGATTTGCGGGAAATCGGTGCAGGTATCTACATGTGGGAAAACGTGCACGCCGCGCTGAAGGATCTGGGCGTCTTCGACAAGGTGAAAGAAGCCGGGGTCGAAAGCCACTATCCGAGAATGCTGCTTGATCACCGCAACAAGGAGGTGAACCTGCGGCGCGACAAGGACAGCGTGCCCGACCTGATCGTGCTGCTGCGCACCGATCTGCACCGCATCCTGGCCGAGGCGGCGATTTCCGCGGGGGCCGAAATCGTGACCAATTCCAGGGTGATCGGGGCCACGCCTGAAGGAAATCTCGAATTCAGCGGCGGAATGGGGCCGCGTGCGGATCTGATCGTGGGCGCTGACGGTGTGTTTTCCCGGGTGCGGGATTCGCTTGGTCTGGTGAAGGAAATGTACCAGGTGCGCGATGGCTGCGGCCGGCACCTTATCGAGCGCAAGCCGGATGACCCGGTGAACCGACAGCGGATCGAGTCCTGGACCAGCGGGCGGCGCGTCGGTATCGCACCGGCCAGCAAGGACTATCACTACGTGTTCCTGTGCTGCCCGGAGGACGATATCGAGGGGCGCCTGCAACAGCCATTCAACCTGTCTGCCTGGACAGATTCACACCCCTGGCTGCACCAGTATCTTGAACGGATGCCGAAGCATCCCGAAGAGCACTGGCGCCCGTTCTACAACGTCACCTGCCACCGCTGGTCCAAGGGGCGTTCACTGATCATCGGCGATGCGGCCCACGGCATGACGCCCAATCTGGGGCAGGGCGCGGGCGTGTCGATTGTCAATGCCACGTCGCTTGCCCGTGCCGTGGATGGCGCACAGGACATCCCCGAGGCGCTCAGGGCGTGGGAAGCGGCCGAAAGGCCCTATACCGACATGACGCAGCGCATGTCCTATGTCTATGGCGCGGTCGGCACGCGGTGGCCGAGGAAGCTTCTGACGCTGCGCTCGAAAATCCTGCCGATCCTGTCGCGTGCCGATGTCTTCCAGCGCAGCCTGCGCTGCGCAACTGACCATGTGCCGGCGTTCTGATCATGCATGACCAAGGAGGCAAACCATGCCGTTGATCCGAGTGGAATTGATGGAAGGCCGGGATATCGCGCAAAAGCGCGAACTGGCCCGGCAACTGACCGAGGTTTTCGTCGCGGTCTGTGGCGGCAAGCCTGCGGCGGTGCAGGTGTTGATCGACGACAAGTCACCGGGCGACTGGGCCGTGGCGGGCCAGTTGCTGTGCGACCGGAATGGCACGTAGCCGCGCGGCGGCCGGATCGCGGCGCGGGCGCGGGGCGGTCGTCTTCGTTCATGGCAACGCCTCGACAAAGGCGATCTGGGACGGGGTGATCGCGGCCATGCCCAACGCCTATCGGTGCGTCGCTTTCGACCTGCCCGGGCATGGCGCCCGTGAACGTGAAGACATCCGCGGTTTCGAGGAATTCACCGAGGCGCTGATAGGCGCGATGGACGGGCTGGGATCAGAACCGGTGCATCTTGTGGGGCATTCCCTGGGCGGTCTGGTCTGTGCTGACATCGCGCGCCGGTTTCCCGACAGGATCAGAACGCTCTGCCTTCTGGCCACGCCCTTTGACAGAACACCCCAACAGTTTGAGGCCGCGTCCGCGTTTCTGGGCAGGGTGGAGCGGGAGGGGCTGTTTGAAAACCTCAGCCGGATGAAGGATCGATGGTATTCCGAGGAATTTTCCCGCCGAAATCCCGATGTCATCTCGGCCCGGCTGGCACAACTGAGAAAGATGGATGCAGGCAGGTTCCTCGCCACCTACCGACTCTACATCGACAAGAACAACGAAACAAACGCGGCCGACCTGCAAATGCCGGTGTTCTTGCTGTCAGGCGCCATGGCCGACGGCTTTGACACGTCCCATCAGTGCCACCTTGCGGAACGCCACGCCAACATTACCTGCCTGCACTATCCCGGCATGAAGAACGGCATCCTGACCGAGTGCCCGGCCCGTATTGCCAGGGATCTGGATGAATTTTTCACCGCCCATTGCCCCGCGGCAATGCTCCGGGGACACGACTGATGAAAGCACCGCTGACCGCCATCGTGACGAATAGCTGCCGAAAGGAGTTGGATTTCGCACCGGGATCGGCAGAGTTGATCCTACAGTCACGAACAGCCGGCGAAGGTTCGAAACGGAAAATGGCGTCAACGCGGATTACAAACTGGAACCTGCTGCACACATTTGTGGTGATTGCCGAGCAGCAAAGCCTGTCCAAGGCGGCGACTGTGCTGGGGCGTGGCCAACCGGCGGTCAGCGCCGCGCTCAAGAACCTGGAAGACCAGCTCAATTGCGAACTCGCGCATCGCGGCCCGAAGGAATTCAAGCTGACCGAGGCGGGCATAACGCTCTACCAGGAAGCGCGCGACATCTGTAATTCGATCGAACGGGTGTCAGGCCAGGTGTCGGATGTGGGCAATCAGCTCAAGGGTACGGTCAACGTGGCGCTCGCCAGTCACATGATCAGTCCGATCCTGGATCAGGTGTTCGTGGAATTTCACGATAGCCATCCTGACGTCAGCTTCTCGATGACCGTCCTGCGCATTCCTGAAATCCTCGACCGGATCGGTCGCGGGCTGAATTCCTTCGGGATTGCACCGATCTCGAAAAAGCGCAGCGATCTCGATTATTTCCACCTTTATCGCGAATATTGCGGGTTTTACTGTGGGCCGAGGCACAAGTTCTTTGGCCGGACCGACCTGACAATTGCGGACCTCGAAGGCGAAAAAGCCGTCACCTACCCATCGGCGGTTTTTTCGGACGAGCTTCAGTCCATTGCCGATATGCGCAAACAGATGAAATTCGCCGATCCGTTCGCGGGCGTGTCCAACAATACCGAAGAGCTTTTGCGGCTGATCGTGGCGGGGCTTGGGATCGGGCCGATTCCGATCCATGTGGCAGAGCGTGAGGTAGGCAACGGGTTGTTGTGGCGCCTGCCTCCCTACGAGAATTCGATGGAGATTGATGTGTTTCTCATCACCAACCCGCAGGTGCAGCCCAATCGCAGCGAACGGGCGTTCGTTCACGCGCTGCGGGACATCGTTGATGGATTGACCCTGGAAGAGCGCACATACCCTTGAAAAAGGGAGTGTTTTCAAAAGCGTCCCCGCCTGAAAAAAAGGAGTGAGGTTGATCCAGCACAGAGACTGTGCCGCCCGGCAGGGGCGGCCTGCAAAATCAGGCAACACGCGGATCGACTTCCCCGGGAGGCACCGATCAGGTGGCCGGGCGCAAGATCTCCTCGAGCCAGTCGAGAAACACCGCAAGGCGGCGTAAGCCCGAAGCGCGCGTGAGATAAAGCGCGGTGATGTCCAGCGGGTCGGCCTCCAGCGCCTCTGGGAAGAGGGGCACAAGGCGACCCGCTGCAAGGTCGTCGGCCACCATGAAATCGGAAAACCGCGCGATTCCGAGGCCTGCAATCACCAACTGACGCACCGCTTCGCCATTCGTGGCGGTCACGATGGGGCGGGGGCGCACCAGCTCAGGTACTCCCTTGAACCGCAGATCGTTGATGTGCTCCGGCGCGGCGAACCGGACCTGACCGAAATCGGCCAGATCCTCGGGGCGTTCGGGGTAGCCATGCCGGTCGAGATAGGACGGTGCGCCAACCAGCGTCCAACCAGTCTGCCCGAGGCGGCGGCGCAGCATCCTGCTGTCCCGCAACGGGCCGAACCGGATCGCCACGTCGGCATGGCTGCCGAACAGGTCGACGACGGCATCGTTCATGTCGAGCGTCAGGTCGATCTCCGGGTAACGAAGGTGGAAACCGCAGAGCCTTGGTGCGATGCCGTGCAGGACGAAGGGCACGGGCGCATCGACCCGCAGCGGGCCACGCGGTGCGCGGCTTTGCGTCGCCAGTTCGGTCAGGCCCTCGGCGCGCGAAACGATCTCGCGCGCGGCCTGCATCAGGTCGCGCCCCTCCGGCGTCAGTTCGATCGCCTGCGTACTGCGCCGCAGAAGCGTAACGCCCAGTTCAGCCTCCAGTCGCGAAACGGTACGGCTGAGTGTCGAGGGGGCGCTGTTCAGGAACCGGCCGGCCTCGGCGAACCCGCCGTGGTCAACCACCGAGAGGAAGACAGCCAGATCCCTCGTTTGTGGTAATTCGTGCATCTGACGCAAAAGCCTTTTGAAAATCTGTCTGTTCACGCAAAGGTTAACCCGCGCCATCTTCCGGGTCGAGACAGAATTCAACCTTGGAGATACCCAATGCCCTTCGCCCTTTGGGCGCTAACGATCAGCGCCTTTGCCGTCGGAACGACCGAGTTCGTGATCGTCGGCCTCATTCCCACCATCGCCGCCGATCTCGGCGTCTCGCTGCCCTCGGCCGGTTTGCTGGTCAGCCTCTACGCGCTGGGGGTCACCATCGGCGCGCCGGTCCTGACTGCGCTGGCCGGCAACCTGCCGCGCAAGCGATTGCTGCTGGCGCTGCTGGCGTTGTTCATCGCCGGCAACGCCTTTGCCGCCTTTGCGCCCGGTTATGACAGCCTGATCGTCGCGCGCTTCATCACCGGTCTTGCGCATGGCGTGTTCTTCGCCATCGCTTCGACCATCGCAACCGACCTTGTCGACCGAGACAAGGAAAGCTCGGCCATCGCGCTGGTCTTCATGGGCCTGACCGTGGCGCTCGTCACCGGTGTTCCGCTGGGCACGTGGATCGGTCAGAGCTTCGGCTGGCAATCCACCTTTCTTGGCGTCGTCCTGCTGGGTCTGATCGGCTTTGTCGCCTCGTTGCTGCTGGTGCCATCCAACCTGCGGCGGGCCGAGGCGCCCTCGCTCAGAGCGCAGGTCCAGGTGCTGACATCGCCCCGACTGCTGCTGGTCTACCTGATCACGGCGGTGGGATACGGCGGCAACTTCATCGCCTTCACATTCCTCGCGCCGATGCTGACCGACGTGACCGGCCTGACCGCGGGCGCCGTCAGCCTGGTGATACTGCTCTACGGTGCCTCGGTGGCGGCGGGCAACATCATCGGCGGCAAACTGGCTGACCGGATGGGACCGGTTCCATCGCTGACCATCATCTTCGCCGGGCTGGCGATAATGCTGGTGGCGCTCGGCCTGGCCCTGACGAATGTGGCCCTCACCATCGCCGTCATCGGCCTTTGGGGTGGCTTCGCCTTCGCCAATGTTCCGCCGCTGCAATCCTATGTGGTGCAGATCGCGCGCGAGGTGGCCCCGGGCGCCGTCGATGTCGCTTCGGGCCTCAATATCGGCGCCTTCAACCTTGGGATCGCGCTGGGGGCATGGGCCGGTGGTCTTGTCGTGGAGGGGATCGGCCTTGCCGCTGCTCCCTATGTCGGTGCCATCGTCGTCGCGGCGGGCATCGCCCTCGTGCGCCTGTCGGGGCAACTCGATCGCGGCGCGGCGTCCGTCCCGGCGGAATGACCTCAAGGAACGGCGCGACCCCTGCGGCGTTACTCAATCTGACTTTCACAGACAAGGAGACAGACATGTCCATCAAGAATATCGGACCCGCCGGCATTCCCAATCTGGGTCTCGGCACTTTCAGGATGCTCGCCGGTGAAACCCGCGACATCGTAGCCGCCGCGCTGGCGGAGGGCTACCGCCACATCGACACCGCACAGGCCTACGAGAACGAGGCTGAAGTCGGCGAGGGGCTGCGCGCAAGCGGCCTGCCGCGCGACGAGGTCTTCGTAACCACGAAGATCCTGCCAAGGGATTTCGGCGCCGGCGCATTCCGGGTCGCCGCCGAACGGTCCCTGAGGGCGCTCGGCACCGACCACATCGACCTTCTGTTGCTGCACTGGCCCTCGCGCGAGGTGCCACTATCGGAAACGCTGCCGGTGCTCGATGCGCTGATCGAAGAGGGCAAGGTGCGCTTTGGCGGCATCTCGAATTTCACCATCGCGCAGACGCAGGAGGCCGGGCGTATCCTCAAGGCGCCGGTTGCGGCCAACCAGGTCGAGCTTCATCCCTTTATCGACCAATCCAAGCTTCTTGCACATCTTGAGGCGCACAGCATTCCGTTCGAGGCCTATTCACCGCTGGCGCAGGGGAAGGTGATGCGGGATCCGGTCCTGAAAGAGATCGCGGAGGCGCATGACACCTCTGCCGCCGCGGTTGCCGTGGCATGGCTATTGCAGAAGCCGAACGGGGTCGCCATCCCGAAGACGGCAAAAAAGGCACGCCTTGCCGGGAACCTTGCCGCGGCCGAGATCACCCTGACCGCCGAAGAGGTCGACCGTATCGAAGGGCTGGCACGCCCGGATGGCCGCATCGTGTCCCCAGACAATCTTGCGCCCAATTGGGACTGAGGCAAGAAACCCACGAAAGGGAAGAACCTGAAGGCAAAGACATCGCTGGTGCCCGGCGCGAAGAACTGGCGACGCCGTCCTACCTGCAAGAGGATGTGGGTCACGGCACGCGCTGACAGCGGGGAAAAAGCCACGGGATTGCAGGGCATCGTGCCGTTCCTGCTGGAACGCCTCTCCTGATCGAGCGTCCTAATCCGGGCCATAAGAAAACGGCGCGGCCAGGTGGTCGGGCCGTTGTCGTTTGTTCCCGCTGACGGTGACCGGGCACCGTGTTTCGCCGACATCCATGAGGCCTTCGGCATTCAAAAATACCATTTGCGTCCGGATCGGATAAACTGGGTTTGCAGCGACAACGCTTCACCAGCTTGGCCAAGAGGGTACCCGATGAACATCGCAGAGCCGCAGAAGAAGAAATATCTGCGCGCCTGTCCGCTATTCGAAGGTCTGCAAAACGATGTGATCACGCGGCTGGCGTCAAGGGCGCACGGCGTATTCCTGCCGCGTGGCAAGGTTCTGTTCCATCAGGGCGATCCCTCGAATGGGCTCTATGTCGTCTGCTCGGGTCTGGTCCGGGTCAGTATCACCGATGAAGAGGGGCATGTCCTGACTCTGGCATTGCCGGAAATCGGCACGCCGCTGGGTGAATTGGCGCTTGTCAAACCGTATCCCAGATCTGCCACGGTTTCTGCGCTCGAAGACAGTCTTCTTCTTCACCTCGAAACCACGACCATGGTCGAGCTGCTGGATGAGAAATCGGCGCTGGCCAGTCACTTGATCGACTTTCTGTCGCAACGGCTGCGGCAGTCTAACGACATTCTGCACGATCTGGCATTTGCATCCCTCAAGCAGCGGTTGCTTCACAAGCTTGCCGAACTGGGTTGCCAACACGGCGAACTGCGCAAGGATGTTCTGGATCTGAGGCGAAAGTTTTCCCAGAATGCGCTTGCTGAGATGCTGGGTGTTACCAGGGAAGCAGTGAACAAGCAACTCAAGTTACTGCAAAAGCACGGTCTGATCGTGATGCAGGACGGGATCATCCAAGTTCAGCGGCCAGCAGAAATCCTGAGAAATTTCCCAGAATCGTGAAGCCGTTCACAGCGGTAGAACGAAAGACCGGCAATATTGGTCTTGGAATTAGATCTTAGAACTCAGGATTTCGGGGTTTACCCCTCTTTCGTTTCAGAGACGGATCCGGACATTATCGATCCGGAACCTGGACAGGGTAGCACAGTCCGCTGCGCAATATCGCTTTGACTTGACGACATTTTTCTGCCGATTCGCGGAAAAAGAAGGCCCTTTTTAGGGTCCGGGACAAGTTTGTCAGGGGAAAGAAGGGTACCGCGCCCCGTATTCCGACCATCGCACGAGTTGTGCCGTTCACCAGCGTCTCCGCCGGGAACGAGGAAAGCGAGACATGCCCATGCTGAACCCCGCCACAACCGACGTTTCAACCCATAGTTGGACCGCATTCAGGGGCGTGCCAGCGTTGTCGCCGGCGCAGGTCGGTCTGATCTGCACATGGGGCGCGATGATCTTGTACGCCGCTTCCAATTCCATCGTTTCGCTGCTTGTCTCGATAGGAGAAACGATGCCGGTTGCAGATGGTCGTAATGCGATCACCTACATGAATCTCCTGCTTCTGGGGTCTCTACTCTCGATCGTGCCGCTGGTAATTCTGTTTCGGCACGAGCTGCAACCAGCCGTCTTCCGTCAGATGACCCGCCGGAACTGGGGCTATCTGGTGTTGTCCTCGTTTTTCTCCTCGGCGGTGACGCCGGGGCTGTTTTTCTATGCGTTGGCCCACACGAGCGTGACCAACATCGTGCTGGTCACCCGGGTCGAACCACCGCTTTTCCTGCTGGCGACCTGGCTCATTCTGAATGAGCGGTTCAGCAGCAGGGCCATGTGCGCAGGTCTTGTGGCCCTGTCCGGTGCCGTCGTGATGATCGGCATGCGCGAAGGGGCCGGGCTTGATGCGCTTGGCAAGGGCGAATGGGCAACGCTTGCCGCCACCCTGTCCTATATCACTTCCGCGCTGATCACCCGCAGAAGCCTGCAAGAGATCCCGATCGGCCTGTTTTCCGTCGGGCGGACGATCCTGGGGTCGGCGATCTATTTTGCGCTGGTCTGCGCGATTGTGGGTCCGGACGCGTTCAGGGATATCTTTGCGCCGGTTCTCTGGTCGTGGATCTGGCTCTATGTCGGCACGGTCATCGTGCTCGCACAGATCGCGTGGAACATTGCGCTCAAACATGCGCGCTCTGAAACCTTGACGCTCGCGAATTCGTTTTCACCGCTCGCCGCCATTCTGATCGCGATGGCGCTGCTTGGCGAGGTGCCCGGACCGGGGTTCGTTCCAGGTGCGGCGCTCATCCTGTTTTCGATCCTGCTCAGCCGCGAAGCCGCCGCCGCCAAGGCCTGTCTGACCGGCGCATTCAACAGTCGGATATCACCACATTTTTACACCGCATCGTCGCGGTCAGCACAGAGCCCACTGTCACGTTACGAAACTGGCAACAGCGGAATTCGTCGGGAAATCCCGGAAAAGTGTGATCGCGATCACAGCGTTCAGGGACAAGGGCGTTCAGGTTGAGGGCAGGGGAACGGGGACTATCCCAACGCGTACTACCGGCGATCTTGAATTTTCCCTGATCGCGAAGCGCTCTGCTCTGCCAATTGTCGCAGCCTGGAGACTTTCGAGTTTTCGAAGCGGTGCGCAGAACGCGTGGGATTGGTGGCGAGTAACCGATCGTACCGTTTTCCGAAGCTGGATGTTTATTTTTTGCATCTGCATCCGTGATTAGTACCAGTGATTTTCATTACGAGTCAGCGCCCTCTGTCAGTCGGAAACTTGTCTGAAGGCAAATTTCCGGCTGCCAGGGGGCCATTATTTCTGGCTGGGCCAATCCCCATTGACGCTGACCACGTAGCTGTCAGACAAAATCCCGCCAGTCTTGATCCGGCGCTGCGGCGTTTGTTGATCTTCGCAGCCCGGAGGGGCCGAACTGATACCGCCAAAATAGAAGGCGTTCGTGGCGTGTGTCGCTGTGAAGGCATGGCCCCTGATGGTCCGTAGAAGCCGCAGGTGGCTACAGAGCTCTCCTCTGGAGCTTCCTCAAGACAGATCCGCATGATTCAAGCATCTTTTCCACGCAGGCATCATTGCCGCTGTCCAGCTGTATCTCAACGGATTTGGCCGTATTCGCAAGATCGGTCTCACCAAAGCTGGCTGCACTGCCGGATAGTCGGTGAGCAAGGTAGGAAATTCTATCTCTGTCCCCTTCTTGCACGGCTTTTTTCAGGTCGGAATAACCTTCCTCCAACGCCTCTTTGAACGTCATCAGAACGCTTTCGAATTCCTCGTCGCTCATGAGCTCCTTGAGCCGTGACATCCTGTTGTTCGGGTCCGAAGCGTTTGGCGTGTCACCTTGTGGCTGTATTCCGATGGCGGATCTGATTGCGCCATACAGAACTTTCTCGTCCAGAGGTTTGGAAACGACGGCATCGAAACCGGCCGCTGCATATTTCGCAAGATCATCGGGCATCACGTTTGCGGTGACAGCGATGGCCGCGATTTCCCTGTCGGGGGATTCCGCGTGTGATGCGTCTCTGAGGTCAAGGACAAGCTGAACGCCGGTGATGTCCGGCAGGCGTATGTCGGTAATGATACAATCGGTACGTTCTGGCCGGAAAATCCTCTTTGCATCTGTGCCATTGGACGCGGCAAAGACGGTGTGCCCGTCATGTTCCAGCAGGCTTCTGAGTATTTCCATGCTGGTCGGATCATCTTCGACGATCAGCACTCGCTGAGGCGCGCCGACGGTGGTGGCGGTCTCAGGCAGCTCCGGTTGCGGCAACCGATCCGTCACGGCCTGGAACGGAAGGACTACCCGGAAAGTAGTTCCTTCGCCGAGGTTGCTCTTGACAGAGACCTCTCCGTCCAAAGAGGCAACAAGCCCGCGAACGATCGACAGCCCCAAACCCGTGCCACCCATCTTGCGAGCATCGACATTGGACGCCTGCGAGAAGGGTTCGAAAATTCCATCCAGTTGATCGTCGGGGACGCCGATGCCGGTATCGCTGACCGTAAACGCCACGGAATGTTTCGATTGCTCAAACGACAGCGACACAAAGCCCTTGTGGGTGAATTTCACGGCGTTTCCGAGAAGGTTAAGAAGGATGTGCCTCAGATGGCCGCTGTTGCCCAGGATGTAAATTTCATCGTCAAAACGGGGAATGGTCAGTTGCAGGTTCTTCGATCGTGCCAATGGTCGTAGAACCGCCTCCAGATCCTGGAAAATCTCGGACAGGTTGAATGGCCGCAGTTCAGAACTCTCGGCGTTTTCCTCCAGCCTCGCGATGTTGAGGACGTCGTCTATCAGGTTTCTCATGGCGAGGCTTGATCGCTCGATCTCGTCAAGCCTCTGGTCGAGCGACACGCGGTCGCGTTTCCCCAGCTTGATGAGACGGATGTTTCCGACGATACCGTTGAGCGGTGTGCGCAGTTCGTGGCTTGCGGTCGCCAGAAACTGCGATTTGGCGTCATTTGCCTTTTCGGCCTCCCGCCGCGCCTTTTCCAGGTAAACGCTCTGAACGAAGTTCGCTCGCAATGTTTTCTCCGAGAACAGCTTTGCATAGAGGCCCATCAGGACAACCGAGAACAGAACAAAAGATGGTCCGATCCAGGTGCTGATGTCGCGATCCGCACCGGTGCTGTCAAACACCAGATAATAGGAAATCGGCACGAAGAGCAGCAATTGCAAAGCGGCTGAATGGGAAAACACGAATGGCAGAAAGACGGTGCCGGCAAGGCTGATCAAGGCAAAGCGATACAAGAAATCTTTTGACTCGTGCTGATCCGAGAATGCGAAGGCTGCCCAAATAATCAGGTACATGAAGGACCAGCCAACCGAAATGATGACTGGTAGTGAACGGGCGGGAAGTTTGTGGGAGAAGAAGTAGAGCCCGAAAATGAAGGTGATAATGACTGACCTTGCGCCCCAGACGGCGAGGTCTGCACCGGCGAATGTCCGGCTTCGCAGAACGAAAATCTCGAGAAGGGCAAAAATGACGTAGAAGGATGCACCGAACAGCAGCGCGGTCCGAAATTGACCACGCGTGGATTCAAAATACCAGTCGCGGTATTTGCTCTCCACCTTGGCATCAACGAAGTTCTGGGTGACTGCGTTGATCGCCTCGTCATATATGTAAGCGCGCGCTTTCAACTTCGTACCAAACCCAACCTGTATCCAACACCTTGAACTGTAACGATAATCTTTTTTCCATCATGCCCGTTCGACAGCTTTTTCCGAATTTTTGCCACCAGTGCATCAATCGTGCGCTCGCCTGCGTCGTGGTCCGGCGATAGCGCTACGGCGTCCAGCAGAACGGCGCGTGACAGCACCCGCCCGTTT
Organism: Roseovarius sp. CAU 1744; assembly: GCF_039839345.1. Classification (NCBI taxonomy): domain Bacteria; kingdom Pseudomonadati; phylum Pseudomonadota; class Alphaproteobacteria; order Rhodobacterales; family Roseobacteraceae; genus Roseovarius; species Roseovarius sp. CAU 1744. The sequence continues at coordinate 24,947 of NZ_JBDOQV010000008.1, forward strand.
GCATTCACGATGGCCATCAAGACGTCGAACTCGGCCCGGGTCAGCGGAGCGGTCTCTTTTCGCTCGTTCCAGACGCGCCGGCTGTCGAGGTCAATCTCAATTGCACCCAGGGTGACGTGAGATGCCTTGATCGACGCTTCATCGCTTGATCCGCTGCGCCGAAGAACAGCGTTGATCCGCGATAGCAGTTCATCCGGGTCGAACGGCTTTGTAATGTAATCGTCGCCCCCGACGTCCAAGCCGCTGATCTTGTCACCTGTGCTGTCCCTGGAGGACAGGAATATGATCGGCGGCTCCGAGGATTTCGCGCGCATGGACCGCGCAAGAACCAACCCGTCTTCGTCCGGCAATCCAAGATCAAGTAGCGCAAGGTCCACTGTTGATGACGCAAGGATTGCCCGCGCGTCAGCAACGCTGGATGCTTTGAGAACGCTGAAATGTGGTCTTAACAGAGCTGCCGTCAGAGCAAGCAAGGACGGATCGTCTTCGACCAGCAATATGCTTCGCTTTTTCACGGTTCCTTTCCCAAAATGCACCACCGGTCCAAGATTGCACCCAGATGGCTATCGTAAAATACGCGGGATCTTACTTCTATCTGAAGCGAAAGTCGCCTGACTCACAACCCCAGGGTGGGTCAAAAGCAGGCCTGGTAACATTCCATTAACATCTTGGTCGTCACGCGTTTACACGCCGTGGTTAGGTTGAGCCATTGAAGTTTTTTTGGGGGCGCAAGCATGCGAAACGTAGCAGTCTTGACAAACGGGTTAGCCAAAGCGGTTTCGCATCCGGCGAACCATGGAACCCTCGGCGACAGTGATATCATATACCCGGACGCCGAAAAAAATGAATGCGCTGCGGATGTCGTGACAAACCTGCATCCCCTGAACCAGGTTGAACAGCTCGGCCGTCATGATCGGGCGATGGCGGATCATTCCCGCCAGAGTCATGACCAGACCGGCGGCCAACGTTTCCTGACCACGATCATGATGACGGATGCGGTCAATTCCACCGAAATGGCGGCGCGGGTGGGTGATGAAAATTGGCGGGATGTAATGAACAAACATAACGCCGCGGCGATCCGGACAGTGACACAGAATGGTGGAACGCTGATCAAGTTTCTGGGCGACGGGTTTCTGGCCATGTTTCAATCGCCCAGCAGCGCGATCGCCTGCGCACAGCAGTTCCAATCCGAAGCCAGGGCGTTTGCGCTCTCGGTGCGCGCGGGTATTCACTCAGGAGAATGTCTGCGTATCGCAAATGACGTGACCGGTATTGCGCTGGCGATTACCGCCCGCGTCCTGAACCAGGCGCCGGGTGAGCGGGTCTGGGTGTCGAGCACAGTACGCGACCTTGTCGTTGGGTCAGAACTGGAATTCGTCAAGGTGGGGTCCCGAAAATTGAGGGGTCTGCCGGACGAATGGACGCTTTACGAGGTCGACGGTTGATTTTGATCGGTGGCTGATTCCGGCGGGACAACAGATTTGGTCAGCACGCAGGTCTTCACCTTGTTTCCCGCAGGGAACCGACGGTTAGCGGGTTGATTTGCGCAGGATAATCCACAACGGCCAGTGACGCACTTTCATGACCTCACGAAGAGGCGTGAATACGACAATCATGACAATTCCAAGTGAGAACAAACACCATATCGCGGGCATTTCCGTGGGGCTATCTGTGGTCAGCCATGCCAGGGTTGGTCCGATCAAGAACTGGTAGAGAACGATCTTCCACGAACCCAAGAGCGCCGGAAGGCCGAACATCACAGCGAAATACACCGGAAAATTGAGCTGATACTGGGAACCAATAATCGCTGCCGGAACGCGCTCTCCGATATCGTTGAGCGGTATATGCCAACCGATATGCCAGCTTTCGCGCATTACGCATAGCTTGTCGCTGCACAAAAGACGGCCGGGCCGGCATGGTCCAGCCCATTCAAACGGGAATATCTGTATCAGCAGATATGCCCCCGTCAGCGCGCCGAAGGTAAAAAAGACCGGAGCTATTCGCCGGCGCAGCTCACGCGGAATGAAATACAACGCCAGAAAGCCTGCGAATAACGGCTGAAATGCGATATGTATGTATGCCAACAAAGTGGCAACTTGGTTCTGCGGCAGCGCGCACTGGCCCTCTACAGAGTAGGAGTAGCCCTGAAGTGCCTCGATCGTCGTGAAGTATAGCAACGGTGACCATAGCAGAGCACTGTCACCGCGGGTCACCGATTTGATCGTCGCGGCAACGCCCACCGCAGCAATCGTGTATGATGCCATTCCGTTCCAACACATGGCCGGCCCCGCTTGTGTGTCGCCCTGAACCGTATTCAGTATGCATCCGCGGCCTCTAAGCGAAAGGATTTGTTTTGAACGACGCCATACTGGAGGGTCTTGCGAGTTTTGATTTCCCGCTGAAGGAGATCTGGATCAGCGCCGCTCGGTTCCACTTCCAGAACCTCGAACCCGAGATCAGCCAGTTGTCAGCTGGTTCCCGTGTGCTTGAGATCGGCTGCGGCGCCGGATTGCTGCTGACCATGCTCCGGCAGACAAATCCGAAGATTTTCATGGAAGGCATTGAACCTTTGGCCGGGGGATTCGAGGCAACGGCAGACATGCTTCGTTACTTCCAGTCGCTGGGAACGCTCATAGGCCATCAACCGTATGAAAGCTTCGAGCCGTCTGAGCGGTACGATCTCGTCTACCTGGTAAACGTCATGGAACACCTTCCGGATTGGCGGCATTTCCTGAATACGGTTCCCCGTTTTCTAAAGCCGGACGGGCGATGTCTCGTGCTTTGCCCGAACTACGATTTCCCTTTTGAACCGCATTTCAACCGGCCTGTCATCGGCTCCAAATCTACGATGGCACGCCTCTTTCGGCGGCGTATCGCATGGGTTGAAGACACCTACGGCGTGCATGGGCTATGGGACAGTTTGAATTTCGTGCGCCTGTCGGAAATCAAACGTCAACTTGCGGACACCCCGCTAAGTTTGAAGGTTCGGCACGACGTGTCGGACCGCATGATCGCGCGGTTCGACACGGACGATGTCTATAGAAACCACCTGGCCTTCATAGGTGCATTCGGAAAGATCCTGAAAGGTCTTCGCGTGACGAAATTGCTGCGTCTGAAGCGGCTCGAGAACCTCCAGCCATACATTTTCCTGGAGTTCCGGTATCGGCCAGCTTCAGAAAATTTAGCGGCGAAAGAGGCATTGCCGTAAGTCGCAACCGGTCGTGGCGCAATGAAAACAGGGCGCCGAAGGCGGATCTTCATGGCTGTTGCCCGTGCCGCCAGGTTGACAGAATGCCGGGATTGAGTTTCGCTTGGCCTGTCTGCCCGATATATTCCAGGGCATATTTTCAGATTGTACAGTGAATAGTATTGCGTTGAGGTTCCAATCCGTTTTCGCAAAGAGATCCGGAGATGCAAACAATCAAGGTGCCGCGCATCTACGCGCAACCCGATGACCGACAGGCTTGGAAGTCCTTGTTTGTAAGTGTTGCGATTGTTGTCTTGGGCCTGGGGATACCAGCAGTTCATGCCGCGTCATGGCTGGCCTTGTTCTTCGGCGCTCTGTTCTTTGCTGTTGGCATTCTGAGGCTGTATTCCATTCAGCATGACTGCGGGCATTACAGTTATTTTTCGGACCGCGGTCTCAACGACCTGGCCGGGGGGTGCATGTCGGTGTTTTCAGGCATTGCGCATAGTGTGCTGAGGTATAATCACAACCTGCACCATGCCCATCTCGGAGACCTGTCGCACCGCGATGCTCACGAGGTCTTTGTAATGACCAGGCAGGAATACGAATGCGCACCCGTTGCGCGCAAGATGCTTTATCGGCTGTATCGCCACCCCGTCACTCTGTTTCTGATTGGTCCGCTGCTGATTTATTTTCTCAGGTATCGCTGGCCTCGAAACACGAGCAAAGTAAGCATTCGCGATGTTATCCTCCAGAATCTGGCCATGTTCTGCTTTTGGGCACTGGTTGTCGCGCTACTGGGATGGTGGTCGTTCTACGCTTTGCTTTTGGGAAGTTTCTTTGCCGGCAGCTTCGGCATCTTCGTGGTCTATGTCGGGCATAATTTCGAGGAAACCTATTGGAGAGGGCAAGAGCGACGCGATGCGCGGATGGTGGCGCTGCACGGGGCCAGTTCGCTCAGACTTGGCCGTGTCGTCGATTTTGTCCTTCTTAATTTCGGCTATCACGACCTGCACCACTTCAATACAAAGATTCCCTGCTACAATCTCAAGCGCTGCAATGCAGCCATTGCGGATGATTGGAACCGGGCCGTGATAGGGCCAGCAGATGCCATCCAGAGTTTGCGGTGGCGGTTGTGGGACGAGGCGTCTGAAAGGATGATCCCCTTCCCGCAAACACTTGTGCAGGAACTCCTGCCAAGGTTTCGCCGGTATTGTTGACATGATTCAGCCAGCGCAGGCAAGCGACTGGATACCGTCCCTGACCTCGTTCAATGGTTGCTGTCGTGCCTGATTTTATTATCTTCAGAGCGCTCGGACGCGCTGTCAGACGACCTCGAGAACATCTGCAGACAGACGGTCGACGTGGCTTCATCTAGCGCAGTGTCTGCGCCAACCGGTCATGGCTGCGGCTTGATTGGCGGAGGAGGTGGGATTCGAACCCACGGTAGACTTTCACCTACGTCGGTTTTCAAGACCGGTGCATTCGACCACTCTGCCACTCCTCCGACCCGGCTTTCCTACCCAACATGTCTTGATTCTGAAAGACGTTGTTTTCTGTGGAAAATCGCCGAGGGCGCACCTGTAGACTTTTCTTGCGGGTGACAACTGGTTATCCTGTGCGCGCGGGGACCAAAACAGCCACAAGAGCACAGGGACCGGCACCAACCGGGGAACAGCGTCGGCAGGCGCGAATACAGGCAAGGGGCAAGGCATGATTTTTCAGCGCAGAGGCCGCAAGACAAGCTGGCGCAACGTTGCGTTGGCCGGGATCGGCATGGTGATGCTGGCCGGGTGCGAGGAAGGGGCGACGTTCAATCCTTTCAAGCAGCTTGGTCAAAAGGAAAGACCCGCGGCGGCCGGCGAGACATCCGCAGGCTCGTCGGTCAAGCTGGTCGAGCGTGACGTCGAGGCGCCAGAGGTTTTTCAGACTACCGGTCAGGGGCTTTGGGACGGCCGTCCGTCGCTGGGCGGTGTCTGGGTGGCCCACCCGGACGTGCAAGAGCCCGAGCGGGTCATCATCCGCAACAACAGTAACTCCAAGTTCGTGATCGGTGCGCTGTTCCGGCGCGAACGCTCCAACCCCGGTCCGGCGTTGCAGGTTTCCTCCGACGCCGCCGCGGCGCTCGGGATGCTTGCAGGCGCCCCGGTCGAGTTGAACGTGACCGCGCTGCGCCGCGAGAAGACGCCCGATCCCGAGGCGCTGCCCGCCCCGGCGGTCGATCCCGAAGCCCCCGCCGAAGTCGAGGTCAGTACGCTTGATCCGGTCGCCGGCGCTGCCGCTGCGATCGACGAGGCCGACGTGGAAGGCGCCGCCGCTGCCCCCGAACCGGCGGCTGAGCCCGAGACCCAGACACGCGCTGCCGCCGCGGCACCTGCACCCGCGGCGCAGGCAACGTCACTGGAAAAACCGTTCATCCAGATCGGCATCTTCAGTGTCGAACAGAACGCCGAAAACACGGCGACCGCAATGCGCCAGGCCGGTATGGTTCCCACGGTCAAGGAACAGAGTTCGCAGGGCAAGACTTTCTGGCGTGTCATCGTCGGACCTGCGGCCAACAGATCCGAACGCAGCGTTTTGCTGAACAAGATCAAGGGCATCGGGTTTGAAGATGCCTATCCCGTAACCAACTAGAAGCTCTCACCATGAATCGTCTTCTGCGCTCCTTCGCTCCGGCCCTGTTCACGATGGCGCTGGCCCTGCCCGCCAGTGCCTTCGACACCTCGGCCAAGGCCGCGTTCGTGATGGATATCACCACCGGCACCATCCTGATGGACAAGAACGCGGACACGCCGCTGCCGCCGGCGTCCATGTCCAAGCTGATGACGCTCTACGTGGCGTTCGAGGCAATCCGCGACGGGCGGCTCTCGATGGACGAGGAATTGCCCGTTTCGACCCATGCGATGAGCTATGGCGGCTCGACCATGTTCCTGGACACGACCGACAAGGTTCGGGTGGATGATCTGCTGCGGGGGATCATCGTGCTGTCGGGCAACGATGCCTGTGCGGTGATTGCCGAGGCGCTCAGCCCGGACGGGACCGAGGCCGGTTTCGCCCGGTACATGACACAGCGCGCGCAGCAAATGGGGATGACCAATTCGATCTTCATGAATTCGAATGGCTGGCCCGCCCCGGGCCACGTGATGAGCACGCGCGATCTGGCGCTGCTGGCGAAACACCTGATCGAGGATTTTCCGGAATTCTACCCGATGTTCGCGGAAACCGAGTTCGAGTTTGACGGCCGTGCCCCCAAGAACACGCAAAACCGCAACCCGCTGCTCAAGATGGGTATCGGGGCCGATGGCCTCAAGACCGGGCATACCGTCAAGGCGGGCTATGGGCTCGTGGGGTCGGCCAAGCAGGGTGATCGCAGGGTGGTGTTCGTGGTATCCGGCCTCGACAGCGTCAAAACCCGTGCCGAAGAGAGTTCGGCCATCGTCAACTGGGCGTTTCGCCAGTTTGTCGAAAAATCGGTGGTGAAGGCCGGCACTCAGGTTGCCCAGGCCGATGTCTGGATGGGAAGCACCACCACCGTCGGGCTGACCGTGGCCGAGGATGTGACCACCCTGATGCCGGTTCTGGGCGACGATAATCTGAATGCCGAGGTGGTCTATACCGGCCCGATCCGTGCACCCATTGCCAAGGGTGATGAATTGGCCGAGCTGGTTTTTGCGCCAGACGGATTGCCGGAAACCCGGATCAAGCTGGTGGCTTCGGATGATGTCGCCAAGGGCGGCTTCCTGGCGCGCCTGCGTACCGTGTCGGGCCTGCTTCTGACCCGCCTGCAACAGGGGCCCGAGGGCGCGCTTTGAGCGGGCAGGGACGGTTTATCACATTCGAGGGGATCGACGGTTCGGGCAAGTCCACACAGGCGCGCCTTCTGGCCGATCATCTGCGGGCGTCAGGCCGCGATGTGGTCCTGACCCGCGAGCCGGGCGGCAGCCCGGGCGCTGAGGATATTCGCAAGCTGGTGCTTGAGGGGGATGCGGACCGATGGTCGGCCGAGACCGAGCTGCTGCTTTTTACCGCCGCGCGGCGCGATCACCTGGAACGCACCATCGCGCCCGCTGTCGCGGAGGGTAAGATCGTGGTCTGTGACCGTTTCGCCGACAGCACGCGGATGTATCAGGGGGTGGGCCGCGCCGATCTGCGGCGGCTGGTGGATCAGCTGCACGAATTGATGATCTGCCGCGAGCCCGACCTGACCATTCTGATCGACATGGACCCTGAAACCGGCCTCAGGCGCGCCCTGTCGCGGGGCGGCGAGGAAGAACGGTTTGAATCCTTCGGCAGCGACATGCAGCGGCGTATGCGTGACGGGTTTCTGGCGCTTGCACGGGAATTCGCGGACCGTTTCATCGTGATCGACGGCGGGCGCGGGATTGATGATGTGGCCGCCGATGTGCGTCGCGCGGTCGAGGGGCGGATCTGATGGCCACGGAAACGCCGCCGGAACCCGACCGTGTCGAGGGGGCGCCGCACCCGCGCGAAACGCCGGAACTGATCGGCCAGGACAGCGCCCAGGCGGCATTTCTCGAGGCGTTCAACGCGGGCCGGATGCACCACGGCTGGCTGATCACCGGCCCGCGCGGAGTGGGCAAGGCGACGCTGGCCTGGCGGATTGCCCTTTTCCTGCTGGCCACGCCCGCCGCGGAAGAGGGCGGGTTGTTCGGGGATGCGCCGCCCTCCCCCGAAACGCTTGAAATTTCGGCCGATCACCCGGTCGCGCGGCGGTTGCTGGCGGGATCCGATCCGGGGTTGTTTCACATCACCCGCAGCGTGAACGAGAAAACCGGCCGGATGCGCGACATGATCGTGGCCGACGACGTGCGGCGACTGAACCAGTTCCTGCAGCTCAGTGCCGCCGATGGCGGGCGGCGCGTCGTGATCCTCGATTGTGCTGACGAGATGAATGTGCAGGCCGCCAATGCGCTGCTGAAGATGCTTGAGGAACCACCTGCGCGCACGACCCTGTTGCTGGTCAGCCATCAGCCCACGCGGCTGTTGCCGACGATCCGGTCGCGCTGTCGGGAATTGCGGCTTTCGCCGTTGGCGGCCGGTGATATGGCGCAGGCATTGCGCCAGGCGGGTATCGACGTGCCCGAGGATTCCGGCGCCCTGGCCGAACTGTCCGGCGGGTCGGTGGGCGAAGCGGTGCGGCTGATTAACCTGGACGGTCTGAAAATCTATGCCGAACTGGTGGCGATTCTCGGAACCCTGCCACGGCTTGACCGGGCCCGCGCCCTGAAGCTGGCCGAGGCCGCGGCGGTGCGTGGCGCCGAGGACAGGTTCGATCTGCTGATAGGTCTGACAGATCTGCTGTTGTCGCGGATGGCGCGTAGCGGGGCGGTCGGTGCCGCCCCCGCGGTTCAGGCCGCGCCCGGCGAAGCGGACATGCTGGCGCGCCTCTCGCCCGATCCCGCGAAAGCTCGGGCCTGGGCCGAATGCGCGGCCGAGATCGGCGCTCGCGCCCGCCATGGCAGGGCGGTCAACCTTGACCCTGCCGCGCTGGTCCTAGATACGGTGTTCAGGATACAGCAAACCGCCGCGGGCTAGGCCCGCCAAGGGCCTCAATATGACAGACCAGATCCAGATCACCGACAGCCATTGCCACCTCGATTTCCCGGATTTCGACGCTGAACGCGATGACGTGATCGACCGTGCCGTGGCGGCCGGTGTTACCCGCATGGTCACGATCTGCACCCGGCTGCGGCTGGAGCCGCAGGTGCGCGCGATTGCCGAGAAATACGCGCCGGTCTTCTATGCCGCGGGCACCCACCCGATGAGCGCGGCCGACGAACCGCTGGCCACGGTCGATGACCTGGTCGCCCTGGCGCGGCACCCGAAATTCGTCGGTATCGGTGAGACCGGTCTTGACTATCACTACACCTCGGAAAGCGCTGAAATCCAAAAGAAATCCCTAGCTGTCCATATCGAGGCGGCGCGTCAGACAGGCCTGCCGCTGATCATTCACGCCCGCGCCGCCGATGACGACATGGCCCGTATCCTGACAGATGAACATCGCAATGGCGCCTATGCCTGCGTCATGCACTGTTTTTCCTCCGGCGCGGGGCTGGCGCGGGCGGCGCTCGACCTGGGTTTCTATCTGTCGATGTCGGGTATTGCCGCCTTTCCCAAGAGCCAGGAATTGCGTGACATATTCGCGGCTGCGCCAGTGGACCGTATCCTTGTCGAAACCGACGCGCCCTATCTTGCGCCGCCTCCCTATCGCGGCAAGCGAAACGAGCCTGCCTACACGCTGCACACCGCGCAGAAAGGCGCGGAGACATTCGGCATGGACTGGCCGGAATTCGCCGCGCAGACCCAGGCCAATTTCGACCGGCTGTTCTGGAAGGCCGCGGCCTATGAGGACGCCGCCTGATGGCCGAATTGCGCTTTACCATCCTTGGCAGCGGGTCGTCCGGCGGGGTGCCCCGGCTGGGCGGGCATTGGGGCGATTGTGATCCGTCCAATCCGCGCAATTACCGCCGCCGCTGTTCGATGCTGGTCGAGCGGGTGGCGGATGGCGGCATCACGCGGGTTCTGATCGACACCTCGCCCGACCTTCGCACCCAGCTTCTGGATGCCGGTGTAGGAGAGCTTGACGCCGTGGTCTATACCCATGCCCATGCCGATCACGTGCACGGGCTGGACGACCTGCGGATGATCGTCTTCAACATGAAGCGCCGCTTGCCGGTCTGGGCCGACGGTGCCACGCAGGACGCGCTGTTTTCGCGTTTCGGCTATGCTTTCGTGCAACCCGAGGGGTCGCCCTATCCGCCGATCCTCGACATGCACACAATCGACGGCCCGGTGGTGATCGACGGTGCGGGCGGGCAGGTGACGTTGACGCCGTTCAAGGTGGGTCACGGCTCGATCGACGCGCTTGGCTTCAAGATCGCGGGGCTGGCCTATCTGCCCGATGTGGCACAGATCCCCGACGCGGTCTGGCCGGTGCTCGAGGGGCTGGATTGCTGGGTGCTCGATGCGCTGCGCCGCAAGCCGCATCCGACCCATTCGCATTTCGAGCAATCGGTCGAATGGATGAAACGCGCCCGCCCGAAACAGGGCGTCCTGACCAATATGCACATAGATCTGGATTACCAGGCGGTGATTGCTGAAACCCCCGACTGGATCACCGCCGCCTATGACGGCATGGTGATCGCCTACCCGGACTGACGCGGATGCAGGCGCTGCTCGAAGTCATCCTGCCAGTGTTTGTGGTCACGGGGTTCGGCTATTTCGCCGTCTGGCGCGGCTGGTTTTCCGACGCGGGCGTCGACGGGCTGATGAATTTCACCCAGAAATTTGCCATTCCCTGCCTGCTCTTTACCGCTATCGCCCGGCTCGACCTGGGGCAGAGCTTTGACTGGCGGCTGCTTGCCAGCTTCTATGCCGGCGCGCTGGCGGGGTTCCTGCTGGGGCTTTTCGGCGCCCGCCACCTGTTCGGGCGATCGTGGGAGGATGCGGTGGCGATCGGCTTTTGCTGTCTGTTCTCCAACACGGTCCTGCTGGGCCTGCCGCTGACCGAACGCGCCTACGGGACAGAGGCCATGAACACGACCTTTGCCATCATCGCGATGCATTCACCCTTCTGCTATGGGATCGGCATCACCGCGATGGAGATCACCCGCGCGCGGGGTACTGCCGGCGTGTCACTGGTGGGCAAGGTGCTGAAGGCGATGTTCTCCAACGCGCTGATCATCGGGATCGCGCTTGGGTTCATCGTCAACCTGACCGGTTTCCCGATCCCCGGCGTGCTGAATGACGGGCTGGACCTGCTGGTGCGCGCCGCGCTGCCTGCGGCGCTGTTTGGTCTGGGCGGCGTGCTGGTGCGTTACCGGCCCGAGGGGGATCTGCGCGTGATCCTGTTTGTCTGTGCCATCGCGCTGGTGGTGCACCCGATGATCACCCGCGGGCTGGTCGCGGCCTTCGCGCTGCCGGTCGAGGTGGTGCGCGCCTCGGTGCTGACGGCGGCGATGGCGCCGGGGATCAACACCTATATCTTCGCCAACATGTATGGCGCGGCCCGGCGGGTGGCGGCCTCGGGCGTGCTGATCGGCACGGCGCTGTCGATCCTGACGGTCTGGGTCTGGCTGGCGCTGTTGCCCTAAGCAGCGCCGCTTCCCCCCTGCCAATCTAAACGTCTTGCGGCGGCGCGCCGCCGGTAAATGCGTTGCCGTTGGCGTAATCGCAAGGCGCTTCCTGCATCTCAAGGTGCAGGCCGGTGCCGGTGTAGGGGTTGGCGCGGGCCAGGTCTTCATCGATCTCGATGCCCAGGCCGGGTGCCTCGGGTGGCAGGATGAAGCCATTTTCGATCCGAATGCTGTTCTTTATCAGCGCGTTGTGAAACGGCGTGTCGATGGTTTCGGCCATCAGCAGGTTGGGGATCGACGCGGCCAGATGAATGTTGGCCGCCCATTCCACCGGCCCGGCATAGAGATGCGGGGCCATCTGCGCGTTATAGACCTCGGCCATGGCGGCAACCTTCTTCATTTCCCAGATGCCGCCCGCCCGGCCCAGGGCCGGCTGCAGGATCGTGGCCGCGCCCGCGCGCAGGACCGGGGCGAATTCGGCCTTGGTGCACAGCCGCTCGCCGGTGGCCACCGGGATCGAGACCGCCTGCGCCACCTTAGCCATCTCGGCCACGCTATCCGGCGGGATCGGCTCTTCGAACCAGAGCGGCGCATAGGGTTCCAGCGCCTTGCCCAGGCGGATCGCGCCGGCGGTGGTGAACTGGCCATGCGTGCCAAAAAGCAGATCGGCACGGGTGCCGACAGCGTCGCGGATCGCGCGGCAGAATGCGACCGACAGATCAATATCCGTCATTGCGGGCATGTGCCCGCCGCGCAGCGTGTAAGGCCCGGCGGGGTCGAACTTGACGGCGGTATAGCCCAGGTCGACCATCGCCAGGGCGGTTTCGGCCGCTATCCCCGGCGACGTCCAGAAATCGGTGATATCGTGATGGGGCAGGGGGTAGAGGTAGGTATAGGCGCGGATGCGGTCATTCATCCGCCCGCCCAGCAACGCCCAGACGGGCCGCTCGCGTGCCTTGCCCAGAATGTCCCAGCAGGCGATCTCAAGCCCGGAAAACGCGCCCATGACGGTCAGGTCGGGACGCTGGGTGAAACCCGACGAATAGGCACGCCGGAACATCAGTTCGATATTCTCGGGGTTTTCGCCCTGCATGTAGCGCGCGAACACATCCGCGATCACCGCTTTCATCGCCTTGGGGCCGACCGAGGAGGCGTAGCATTCGCCCCAGCCGACAATGCCGGTATCCGTGGTCAGTTTCACCAAAATCCAGTAACGCCCGCCCCAGCCGGGGGCCGGCGGGGCGGTGACGATGATCTCGAGGTCTTGCAGGCGCATGGGATGGCTCCGATCCGTTTCGACAACGCTGCCCCGAGCGCCGGGCGTAGCGCAAGCCCGAATGCGATGTCGGCGTGCCTGATTTTTCCCGGCATCGCCGGGTTTGGTGAAACCGGCGGTTGACACCGGTAATAGGCAGCGTATCACAGCCCCAGGTTTTGAACCTGCAGCTCGCCCAAGCATCCGATGCCAGCCAGCCCGTTTCACTGGAACTTCGGAGGCGATATGACAAAGATATCCTACATCACACTGCTACCCTTCCTGGCGCTACCGGCGGCCGGGCAGGCCAAGACACTCTCGATCCTGATGGCTGACCTGGCCAAAGAAGGTATCTACCGGTTTTCGGATACCGACGGTGACGGTACCACCCGCGGCGCCGAGGGCGCGCTGTTCTTCGACGGCTCTGCCCTGGGTCTGACTGGCCTCAACGTCTTCACGCTGGAGGGCAAGGACGGCGTCTACTACGCGGGTGAGGGCGACACCGACACGGTCTACCGGCTGAAAGATCTGGATGGCAATGGCGATGCCAATGATGTCGGGGAATCGCGGGTCTGGTTTTCCTCCGCCAACGCGGGAGGCTACAAGCTGCACACGCCCAACGGCATGGCGGTCGGCGCCGACGGTGCGGTTTACGTGACCGAGGCGGATGTCCTTTCGGATCAAAGCGGCGATTTCATATTTCGCACCGTTGACCTGAACAATGACGGCGACGCCAATGACGCGGGCGAAGCAACGCCCTGGCTGGACCTGAAGGCGCTGAACGGCAAGTCGTCTCCGTTTGAAATCTCGTTCGATGGCGATGTCGCGTATATCTCAGACCTGGTGGGTACGGATGACAACGTTATCTACCGCGCCGAGGATGTGGACGGGTCCGGCGTTGTCGAGGCAGATGAGGTGAGCATCTTTATCTCAGAGGGTAATCCCTATGGCGCGCCGGTGGATTTCGGGATGACCGCGCAGGACGGCACGGTCTATACGCTCGAGTTTCTGGACTTCGCAAACCCGTCCTCGCTTTATGCGCTTATCGACAGGAACGGCGACGGTACGATTGACGCCGCTGACGAAGCGACCGAGGTCTGGAATGCCGGCGCCTTGCCGGATGGGTTCGGTCTGGATTTCGGATTTGACCTGAATTCGGACGGGTCGGGAACGCTGGCACTGGTTTCCAACGGCCTGACACCGCAGACAACGGGCGTTTACCTGTTGCAGGATCTCAACGGCGACCTGGATTTTCTGGACGACGGCGAAACCACGGTGTTTGCTTCGGGAGCCGAGTTTCCGGGCATCTTCGACAAGCCGCGCCCGGTCACCTTCTATGACGGCCCCACGGGCATTTCGACAGTACCCCTGCCCGCAGGCGGTATCCTGTTGTTGAGCGCGCTTGGCCTGTTGGCCCTGCGCCGCCGCTGAGCCGCAGACGGGCCGTGCCATGCGTGCGGCCCGCCTGAGCGGCAGGCTGTCATATATCCAGTCCCGGGTCGATGTGAACGTGACCGATCTTGTGCAGGAACCCTGAAAGGATGCGCGCATATTCGTCGGGTTGTTCGACGCAAGGCAGATGACCGGCGCGGCGGATCAGGTGGAAATCGGCGCCGGGGATCAGTTCGATCGTTTCGCGAACCAGATCGGGCGGGGTGGAGCCGTCATCGGACCCGGCAATGCCAAGCGCCGGGAGGCGCAGCCCGCTGGTGGGGGTGTAGAAATCGGTGCCCGAGATGGCATTCATGCAACCGATGAACCCTTCGAGCGGCTGGTTTGTCATCATGTCCCGCCAGAACCGCACCGCGGGCGAAGCGCGAAAGGCACGGGTGAACCACCGCGCCATCGTCGCATCCGCCAGCGCCTCGATACCGCCCGCCCGGGCCGCCCTGATACGGTCGTCCCACATGCCGGCCTGTCCGATCTTCGCGGCGGTGTTCGACAGGACCACGCCGCGCACCAGATCCAGCCGCTTGATCGCCAGGCCCTGCGCCACCATCCCGCCGATGCTGAGGCCGACAAATACGCAATCGCGCAGCCCAAGATGATCCAGCAGCTGTTCAGCATCGCGCACCAGCTGGCCCATCGAATAGGGGCCGGGCGGACAGTCCGAGGCGCCATGCCCGCGCATGTCATACCGGATGATCCTGAGCCCCGCGGGAAGCAGCGGCAGAATCTGGTCCCACAGCCTGAGATCGGTACCGAGCGAATTGGCAAAGACCAGCGGCGCGCCGTCCGGATCGCCATCCTCGACCACGTTCAAGGCGATGTCGCCCAGATCGACCCGCGCCATCAGCGCAGCGCCATATGGGCGACGATCTGGCCGTGATCCGAGGCCAGCTTGTTATAGGGTGCCTCGGGGTGGGAGCCATCGGTCAGGTGGTCGTTAAAGACGCTGAAATAGGTCATGTCGCCGATGCGGTCGGGATTGTCGGGATGAAAATGGCGCGACAGGAACAACTGGTCGATACTCTCGTACACGCCGCCGAAGGCCGAGGTATAAACCATGTCGCGCAGGGATTTCCGGACAAAGAGTTTCTCCGCCGAATGCAGGCGGACGCGTTCGATATCGCCGGTGATCTGGCGGTGTTCCTCGGCGGAATAGCGGTCATTCGCCGCCTTGGCATCGTGTCGCAACATCCAGGCATAGTTCTTGAACGGGGTTTCACCGGCGATGATTTCCGAACTGACCGCATGTTCGCCATCGTTGAAATCGCCCATCACCATGACAGGGTGGCCGGCGTTGATCTCCTTGACGATCTCGCCGCGCAGCACCCAGGCTTCGGCCATGCGACGGACGGCGGCGCGCAGGCTGCCCAGGGCGCGGCCAACCGGGTCATAGCGGGTCAGATCTTCTTCGGGGGCGTATTCGGCGCCCTTGGGTTTCAGATATTCGCCCAGCTTGGATTTCAGGTGGCAGTTGAACACGGTGATGACCCGATTGCCCACCGGCACCCGCACCTTGAGGATCGGGCGCGACAGCCGGCGCAGGCGATAGAACCCGGCCTCCTGGTCCCCTTCCATGCCGCGCAGGGGCTGGAACGGGATGTCCAGCGGCTGCGGCAGATCCTGGATCATCTCGGGCGCCCCCTCGAAACCGAACCGTGACAGCAGCGCCAGCCCCGGACGCCGCTGGCCAGGCACGCCCTCATCCGCGGCATTGGGGGCAAAGGCCAGCGCGGCGTCGGTATAGGGTTCCACCGCAAGCTTGCGGAAAATCACCTTGCGCCGGTAGCTTTTGGACTTGTCGGGCAGGGTGGCTGCGTTCAGCGCCTCGGCCCGCCGGTTGGTCTCGTCAATCACGCTGCGCAGGGCTTCTTCTTCGAAAATCTCCTGGAAACCCACGATATCGGCATCCAGCGTCAGCAGCTGGTTTGCCATCCAGTCCTCTTTCCAGGCGTGTTCTTCGGGCGTGTATTGCTGGAACTCGTAATATTCCTTGTCCGGTTCGATCAGGTTCTTGACGTTGAAGCTGGCGATGGTGAACTCGGTCATACGTCATCCCCGTATTTGCTGAGGGCGGTCTGAAAGACGCCGGCGTCGACATTGCCGCCCGAGATCGTGACGATGACCGTATCGCCTTTGATCTGGTCGCCGTGAAAGAGCGCCGCGGCGAGGGCGGCGGCGCCGCCGGGTTCGGCGACCACCTTCAGCCGCGCCCAGGCAATCGCCATTGCCCGCAGGCATTCCTCTTCGCTGACTGCCAGGCCGGGGCCGCACAGGCGTTGCAGGATCGGAAAGGTGATCTGCCCCGGCGCGGGGGTCAGGATCGCGTCGCAGATATTGCCGGACTGGGCATTGTTGGTTTCGATTTGCCCCGACGCCAGCGAGCGTTTCACATCGTCAAATCCCTGCGGTTCCACCGGACGCGGGCGCAGGGTGGGCGCGTCGGCCTCCAGCGCCAGCGCGATGCCCGATGTCAGGCCGCCGCCGCCGCAACAGACCAGCACATCAGCATTTTCGATGCCCAGTGCGTTGGCATCCTCGGCAATTTCAAGCCCCGTCGTGCCCTGTCCGGCAATCACCTGTGGCTCATCATAGGGCTTGATGAGCGTGAGCCCGCGTTCGGCGGTCAGCTTGTCGCCCAGCGCCTCGCGGCTTTCGCCGCCCGCACGGTCATAAAGCACGACCTCGGCCCCCAGGGCGCGGGTGTTGTCGATCTTCATCTGCGGTGCGTCAGCCGGCATGATGATGATCGCCGGCACGCCGAATTCACGCGCCGCCAGGGCCACGCCCTGGGCATGGTTGCCGCTGGAAAAGGCGATCACGCCGCGCGCGCGGGTTGCCGCGTCCAGCGCCGAGACGGCCGAGCGGCCGCCGCGATACTTGAAACTGCCGGTGTGCTGAAGGCATTCGGGCTTGATGAACACGCGCCGCCCGGCGATCTGATCGACAAAGGGTGAGTTCAGCAGCGGGGTACGGCGGGCATGGCCCCTGAGCCGGTCCGCCGCCGCGCGGATCATGGTGATGTCGGTCATTTTACCTGCTCCAGCAATTGCGTGATTGCCAGAAGCGCCTCCGGCTCGTCCAGAAAGGGTACATGGCCCCGGTCGGCCACGGTGGCGGCGATCATGCCGGGGTGGCGCCGGGCCATCTCGGCCTGGGTCGCGGCGGTCAGCAGGTCGGAATTGGCACCCCTGATCGAGGCTAGTGGCAGACCGTCCAGCGCGTCGAACAACAGCCAGAGATCCGGCGCGTCGCCGGCCCGCGCCTGACCCACCAGCGCATCGCGCAGACGCGCATCATAGCGCAATGCCAGGGTTGCCTTGCCTTGCTCCTGCCACATGAATTCGGCCTGCACCAGCCAGCGGTTGTAAATGACGCCGGGAAAATCCCTGCCATAGACCGCCGCCAACCCCTCGGCGGCATCGGCGTAGGTGGCGAAATTGGGCTCCTTGCCGACATATTCCATGATCCGTTCCAACCCGGCATGATCGACGTCAGGCCCGATATCGTTGAGGATCACACCGTTCAGCCGCGCCTTGTGCGCATAGGCCAGCAGCATCGCGATCAACCCGCCGCGCGACGTGCCCAGTAGCGTGACCTGCGCCAGCCCCAGGTGATCAAGCAGTTCGATCGCGTCCTGGGCCTCGCGCATGATGGAGTAGTTCATGAAATCAGGGTCGTAATCCGATTTCCCGCGCCCGCGGTAATCCATCCGGATCAGCCGGGTATGCGCCATATGCGGCGCCAGAAAGTCGAAATCCCTGCTGCTCCGGGTCAGCCCGGCAAGGCACAGCACGGGAATGCCGGTGCCGTCATCCTCGTAATAGAGCGTCAGGCCGTCCGAGGTCCGGAACGTAGGCATCAGACGCCCGCCAGGCCGGGAATGCCGGTAAGATCCTCGAGGAAATGGTCGGGTTTGGCCGGCAAGCGGTCCACGGGGTCTCCGCCGCGGTTGACCCAGGCCGTGGTAAAACCATATCCCGCCGCACAGCCCGCATCCCAGCCGTTGGACGACACGAACAGCACTTCGTTCCTGGCGCAGCCGAAACGGGATTCGACAAGGTCATAGACCACGCTGGCGGGTTTGAAGATGCCGACGCTTTCCACCGACAGCACATCGTCCAGCACGTCACCGATCCCGGCCGATTGCACCGCGCCGTCCAGCATCGCGGGCGAGCCGTTGGACAGGATAGCCGTGTTCATGCCGCCTGCTTTCAGGGCCGACAGCATGGCCGGCACTTCAGGATAGGCCTCGAGCTCCCAATAAAGCTGCAAAAGGCGCTCGCGCAGTTCGGGATCGCCCGAATGACCGCTGGCTTCCAATGCCCAGTCCAGCCCGTCCTGCGTGACATCCCAGAAATCCGCGTGGTTGCCGGTGATGGCGCGCAGCCATGTATATTGCAGCTGTTTCAGCCGCCAGTCATTGGCAATCTGCGGCCAATCCCGGGCAAAGGCTTCGCGCCCCGGTTCGGCAGCGGCGTTGCGGGCGGCGGCACCCACGTCGAAAAGCGTACCATAGGCGTCGAATATACAGGTGGTGATGGGCATTCTTTCCCTCCGGTTCATTTGGGGCGCAGACTGGCATGGATGGGCGGAAGGGGGAAGGTCAATCTGGGCGGTTGCCCGCGCCGTGGTTAACGGTTTGCAATCACCTGGCGCAAAGGATAGCGTAATGCGCACTTCGCCCAAGAACCCGCGCGCCGATGCGCGGCCTTGATACCCTGTTTCAAGACACGATTGGAAAACTGATGAGCCAGGTCAAATCGGGCGATACGGTGCGCCTTCACTATACCGGTACGTTGGCTGACGGCACGGAATTCGATTCAAGCGCCGGCCGCGACCCGCTGGAATTCACGGTGGGATCGGGCCAGATCATTCCCGGGCTGGACCAGGCTATCCCGGGGATGGAAGTAGGCGACAAGAAGGTTGTCGAGGTTCCGGCGGATCAGGCTTATGGTCAACCGCATCCCGACGCGCGCCAGGACATGCCCCGCAGCGAGATCCCCGCGGAAATTCCGCTTGAGGTTGGCATCCAGCTGCAGATGCAGGCGCCGGACGGGCAGGCCATCCCGGTGCGGGTCGTTGCCGTGACCGAGGAAACCGTCACGCTGGACGCGAACCACCCGCTGGCGGGCCAGGACCTGACCTTTGCCATTGAACTGGTGTCGATCGGCTAGACGGTGATCCGAAGAGCGGATGGCTGACTTTCGCCGGGCATGAGGTCACGACCGGCGCGCGGCGGGAAGACTGAAGCCGGGTCCACATCTGCTGTTCTGGCCGATGGAAACAGGTCTCAGCCCGGTCTTGACATCGCAAAAAACTGATCCTGCCCGGTTCGCTTGCCGGAATTGCATGCAGGCGTTCAAATCATGCTGACACTTTGCCAGCGGCCGGTCATCACCCGGCCGGTGTTCTGAAACTTTTTGCACAACGTATCCGTGAGTCCGACGTCGCCGAAATTGCGGCGTCATTTGCTCCAAAGGTGATACGAAATGGCTATTTTCGGAATAATTGCTGACGCGCAGGCCGCCAAACGCGAGATTCTGCGTACCATTACACAACCACTTAAGGATGTATCCAGACGGCTGCGAACGATCCGCCTGCTTGTCTGGGTGGTTCGGGCCTGGGCCGCCGTGTTGAGGGCCCTGAACGCGATACTGACCGCGCTCAGGGCGGTTCTGCGGTTCATCGGCCTGCTGCCCTTTGCGCCGGTCCGGGCCTTCGTGCGTGTGCTGAACACAGCGCTCTCCCGGCTTCTCGATGTCATTAGCCCCATATCTCGTACCCTGACCAGTTTCGCGCGAAGGCTGACCGCGCTGGACAACGGGCTCGACGATGCCCGGGACACGATTTCCAAGATCATCACCAGATTGCGGCTGGCCCGCGCGAAGCTGCTTCTGGTGGAAACCCTGGCACGGGCGCTGGAGCCGCAGCAGGATCTGCTTGAACGGATCTTGCCCCAATCCCTGCTTGACCGGATCAGAAGAGCCGTTGCGCGGCTGGAAGATCTGTCGCGCCAGCTAACGATGGCGCGCATGGCACTGATTGCCCTGTTTGCGCCGCTGGACATGTTGTTGTCGGCGCTGAAATCGATCTCGGACGAGATCGAGAAGCTGTTTGGCGTCCTGCGCGCCATCCTGGCCAGCCTCAACCCGCTTCGGGGCGCGCTGAACGCGATCCGCGATGCCATCCGGCAACTGCTGCAGAACCCGATTGTCAGGGCGGTGCTGGACGGGATCACGTTCTTTCTGTCCGCGGTTGAGGCGCTGTTCGACGCGGTGCTCGAGGCGAGCGGGATCAACCGGGCGCTCGATGCCATTCTTCGCCGGGTTGCGGCGGTTCAGGGCATCATCACCGCTCTTGAGGACTATCGTCGCCGGCTCCGGGAACTGATCGAACAGTTGAACGCCATTCGGGCGCAGCTGAATGCCATCCTGGCGATTCTCGATGAGATCATCGCGGTGGTCGACGAAATCATCGCCGCGTTGCAGGGCATCCAGCTTCCGGTCAAGACGCTGATCGAGGCGTCGCTTACCGACTATTCGGACCTGATCGAACATCGTGATGCGCCGGATTTCGCGGAAACATTCGCTGTCCACCTGGAAAAAATCCCCGAGGACAGGGCGCTGGCGGCGGAAATCGAGGATCTGAACGGCGAGGCGCAGCTCTTTGTGCGGATGTCCGGCAGGATGCCGTCACGGTTGCAGCTGCGCGTGTCGACGGAGGATCTGGCCGAGCTCGACCGGATCGCGCCGCCGCCGATGCCGGTTGCACAAATCCCCGGCCTGATGACAGGGGAAGCCCTGATCGAGGAGCTTCACGGGGCGATTGCAGGCAGTACCGACGATCTTGTCGCGCTGCTTGAGCGCAATGACATTCCGGTGCTGGATGCCGATGGACGTCAGGCGCTTCGCGGCCTCTACGCGACGTTTGACCCGGCGAAACCGCTGCCATCGGGCGATGTTTCCGACGCGCGCTGACCGTGCCAGTGGCCGGATGCGCGTACCGGTTGGCGCCATGCCCTGCCATTGCAGCGCGTGGCGCCGGCTTGTCGGACGGCAATGCCGAGGGGGACGCCGGTTGCCAAGCCCCCGCGATTTCGTGCAGGGCGCAGCTTAACCCTGGTCGATCTCCAGCAGCACCGCGCCCGCCCGGCCCGGGGTCATCACGGCATCATGGGCCTGCGCACATTCCCCCAGCGGATAGGTGGTGTGGATGGCCGGGGTCAGGCTGCCGTCAGCCAGGGCGGCATGCAGGCGGGCGATGGCGACGTTGCGGGCGGGTTTGGGCAGGATGTAGATCAGGGCGATGTCAATCTTGAGCGCCTTGAAGAGATAGGCACCAAAGGGCAGTTGCGGCGTCATGTCCAGGAAACTGCCATAGGTTGCGATGGTGCCGTTCGGCACCATGACCTCGGCCAGCAGGGCGGCGTTGACGCCGAACTCGACCTCGACCGCGCGGTCGATACCGGCACCGCCGGTGGCCTCGGTGATCTGCGCGGCCAGATCCGGGTCGGCATAGTCCAAGACATGATCGGCGCCCGCATCACGTGCCCGCTGCGCGGCCCCTGGCGAACAAGTTGCGATCACCGTCGCACCGCCGGACTTCGCGAGCTGCACCGCGTTATGCCCCACCGCCCCGGCACCGCCACTGATCAGCAGGGTCTGCCCGGCAATGTCGCCGCCGCCAAAGACCGTATGCGCCGCGGTCAGGCCGGGGATGCCCAGTGTCGCGCCCAGGTCAAAGGAAATTCCGTCGGGCAGGGGAACAGCCTGCGCGGCGGGCAGGGCGATATATTCAGCGGCGGTGCCAAAGGCGCGCTGCCACTGGCCGTTCCAGATCCACACCCGCTGGCCGATACGGCCACTGTCGACGCCGTCGCCAACCGCCTCGATCACACCGGCCCCGTCGGAATTCGGAATGATCTGATCGAAGGCCGGTTTGGTCACGCCGGGCCGCGCCCCGGCACGCGCCTTGGCATCGGACGGGTTCACGCCCGAGATTGCGAGCCGCACCAGAACCTCTCCGGCGGCGGGGGAGGGGGTGGGCATGTCGGTCAGCGACAATACATCGGCGGCGGGGCCGAAACGGGAATAGGTGATAGCGCGCATGCGGGGCCTCTTGGCCAAGGGACTCAACCGTCAGAATGCCGAAATTCAGGTGCGGCGCAAGCGGATGACGACATCGACCTTGGCGATCTCGGTCCCGTCGGGGGCGTTGGGCAGGCTGGCGATCTCAAGCTGGTCGGCGGGCGCATCGCTGAGGCGGTTTTCATCTTCCCAGAAGAAATGCGGGTGGTCATGGGTATTGGTGTCGAAATAGCTGCGCGAGCCATCCACCGTCACCTCCTGCACCAACCCGGCGTCGCAAAAGGCCCGAAGCGTGTTGTAGACCGTCGCCAGCGACACGCTTTCGCCCATTTTCTGCACATCGGCAAAGAGGCTTTCGGCGGTCACGTGCCGGTGCTGCCCGTCGCCCACCAGCAACGTGGCCAGCGCCACGCGCTGTCGCGTTGGACGCAGACCTGCGCCGTTCAGCCACTTGGTGCTTCTTGCTATTGCTGCATCGGATGCCACGTCGGATCGTCCTTTTTGCCTGCCCCACAATATAGGGCCGCCACGCCGAGGAATTCAAATAGATTCATGCGGATTGCCGAGGCAAGCTGCCGCACGCGGGCTTGCAAGCGCCTTTTGCCGGGTGTTACAGGGGAAGTAACGGATTATTGCAAAACTGAAAGGGGCCGCCACGTATGGCAGACTATCCGACCAGCTTTGACCGCGACGCGCTGCTGAAATGTGCCCGTGGAGAGCTCTTTGGCCCCGGCAATGCCCAGTTGCCCGAACCGCCGATGCTGATGATGGACCGGATTACCGATGTCAGCGCCGATGGCGGCGAACATGGCAAGGGGCACGTGGTGGCGGAATTCGACATCGACCCTGACCTGTGGTTCTTCAAGTGTCACTTTCCCGGCAATCCGATCATGCCCGGCTGTCTGGGCCTGGACGGTCTGTGGCAGCTGACCGGGTTCAACCTGGGCTGGCGGGGCTGGCAGGGGCGCGGCTATGCGCTGGGCGTGGGCGAGGTCAAGCTGACCGGCATGGTCCGGCCTGACCGCAAGATGCTGACCTATCACGTAGATTTTACCAAGGCGGTGCAGACCCGCCGGTTGACTATGGGTGTGGCCGATGGCCGGGTTGAGGCCGATGGCGAGGTCATCTATCAAGTCAAGGACATGAAGGTTGCGCTGTCCGAAAGCTGACCCCCTGACCAAAGGAGATCGCTAATGCGTCGTGTCGTTGTCACCGGCCTGGGGATTGTCTCGAGCATCGGCAACAATGCCGAAGAGGTGCTGGCCTCTCTCAGGGCCGGCCGCTCGGGCATCACCGCCAATGAGGAAATGAAAGAACATGGCTTCCGCAGCCAGATCGCGGGTGCGCTTGACATCGACGTGGCCGAGCATGTCGACAAGCGTACGCTGCGCTTCATGGGGCCGGGCGCGGCCTATGCCCATATCGCGATGGGCCAGGCGATCGCCGATGCGGGGCTTGAGGAAAGCGATATCGTCAACCCGCGCACCGGCCTCGTGGCAGGCTCCGGCGGGCCGTCGACCAGCGCCATGCTGGCGGCGCATCAGACGGTGTTGAAGACCGGTGCGACCAAGCGGATTGGCCCGTTCGCGGTGCCGAAGACCATGTGCTCGACCATCTCGGCCAATCTCAGCACCGCCTACAGGATCAAGGGCATCAACTATTCCATCACCTCGGCCTGTTCGACCAGCCTGCATTGCATCGGCAACGCGGCGGAACAGATCATGATGGGCAAGCAGGACTTGATGTTCGCCGGCGGCGGGGAAGAACTGGACTGGACGCTGTCCTGCCTCTTCGACGCCATGGGCGCGATGTCGTCGAAATACAACGACACGCCGGAACGCGCCAGCCGGGCCTTCGATGCCGATCGTGACGGGTTCGTGATCTCGGGTGGCGGCGGTATCGTGGTGCTGGAAGAACTGGAACGTGCGAAAGCCCGCGGGGCAAAAATCTATGCTGAAGTCACCGGCTACGGTGCCACGTCCGACGGGGCCGATATGGTGGCCCCCTCGGGTGAGGGCGGCGAGCGTGCGATGCGCCTTGCACTGGAAACGCTGCCCGAAGGCCGCAACGTCAGCTATATCAATGCCCATGGCACTTCGACCCCGGTCGGTGACGTGGGTGAGGTCGAGGCGGTCAGACGGATTTTCGGACAGGGCAGTACACCGCCCATATCCTCGACCAAGTCCATGACAGGCCACAGCCAGGGCGCGACCGGCGCGCAGGAAGCGATCTACTGCCTGCTGGCGCTGCACCACGATTTCATTATCCCGTCGATCAATGTCGAAACGCTGGATCCCGCGTTGGACGCGTCCGAGATTGCGACGGCCCGGGTCGACGATGCGGGTATCGACACGGTGATGACCAACTCTTTTGGCTTTGGCGGCACGAACGGGTCGATGCTGCTGAGCAAATTCGATGGATAGGCACATATGAATGATGCAATGAAGGGCAAGCGCGGGCTGATCATGGGGGTGGCCAATGACCGCTCCATCGCCTGGGGTGTGGCCAAGGCGATGCACGAGGCGGGCGCGGAGCTGGCGTTTTCCTACCAGGGGGAGGCATTCGGCAAGCGAGTCGAACCTCTGGCCGCATCGCTCGGCTCGGATTTGCTGCTGGATGTGGATGTCTGCAACGATGCCTCGCTGGACGCGTGTTTCTCCGCGCTGGCCGATCGCTGGCCGACGATTGATTTCGTGGTCCACGCCATCGCCTATTCCGACAAGTCCGAGCTGACCGGCCGGTTCCTGAACACCAGCCGCGCCAACTTCAAGAATTCGATGGATATCTCGGCCTATTCCTTCATCGAGGTGGCGCGCCGCGCCCATCCGATGATGAAGGAAAACGGCGGCACGCTTTTGACCATGACCTATCAGGGGTCCAACCGCGTCGTGCCGAATTACAATGTCATGGGTGTGGCCAAGGCCGCGCTGGAGGCGACAACCCGCTATCTGGCCAATGACCTGGGCCCAGACGGCATCCGCGTGAACGCCATTTCGCCGGGGCCGATGAAGACGCTGGCGGGCGCGGTGATCGGCGGGGCGCGCAAGACCTACAAGCATACGGATCAGAACGCCCCCCTGCGCAGCAACGCCACGCTTGAGGCAATCGGCGGCACGGCGGTTTACCTGGCCTCGGACGCGGGCGCCTGTACAACCGGAGAGATCATCCGCGTCGATGGCGGCTACCACGTTCTGGGGATGCCTCAGCCCGAACATCTTTGATGTGCCTTTCGTAAATCTTGTTAAAAACAAGGATCTTATCTGATTTTCGTCAGATGAGCGCCGCATTGTTGCCACGAGTCGCTGTCACCGTTCCGGCATGGAGTTTGCGTTTGTAAAACGAGAAGCGCGGCAGGAGCGCTACAAGACACGGGCAAGAACCGCCCGGTTCTATGCGCGATTCGTCATGTTTGCGCTGGTCTGTACCATTGCCGCTGCCGCCTGGCAGGACGAGCATTACGGCCCCCAGATGAAGCAATACGCCCTGTTCGCCATGGAGAAGTTCGAAGCGGCAACGGACGAAGGCAGCACCAGCCGCAAGATCGTCCAGGCCGCGATCAGCAAATTGCAGCTCTGAGCGCCTGATCGACTCCAACACGGATACCGCCACATGGATATTGCCGACCAAGCCGGGGCCGAGGGGTCCGGGCGGGGTGTCGCCTGGCTGTCGGTGTCGATGCCGCCCCGCGTCGCCAATATCGTCTGGTGCGGTAGCCGATGTGTCAGCGCAGCTTCGGTATCCCGCCCGGGAGTTTTTCACGGTCGACCACGGCGGCGCGCAGGGAACGCCCGATGCGATGCGCCAGCGCCGACCACGCGGCGGCCTGATCCGGCGTCAGCTCGGCGCGCAGGGTCGCATCGAACAGGCCCAGCCAGCTGTCGAACATGCCCGGGCGCACATTGCCCGCCTTCACATGCGCCTCAACCGGACTGCCCTCATAGCTGCGCTCATGCAGGATCGTGTTGGCCCAGAAATCCGCCACCTGGGCCTCATGCGCGGGCCAGTCGGTAACGTGCACGGCAAAAACCGGCCCCAGCATCGGGTGCGCGCGCACATCGGCGTAGAACACCGCCACGACCCGCTCGATTTCCGGGCGGGTGATGGCAAAGCGCGGGGGCAGGGCGGTGGTCATGCCCTTTACCTGCCGCGTGTGGCCCGGGCTTGCAAGGCGGCAGTTCGGAAATGTATCAGATATCACACCCGCGCAGCGGCGCGATCAGATCGCCGCACACGATCCGGGACAAGAGCCGCGGGCCGGGCGGCACGCCCGACAACGGCGCCAGCACATGGTCGCGGATCAGGGGCAGAATGCGGCTGTTCGACTGGTACATCGGGGTAAACACCGCGCTCATGAGCTGATAAATCCAGAGATGGCGTTTTCGGCGGTCGCAATAAAGGTTTAGCGCCGCGTCGAGGGTCGGGCTATCCCGCAGCGCCAAAGTCAGCGCCCAGGCATCAAGCAGCGCCATATTCGCCCCCTGGCCAAGTTGCGGACTGGCCCGATGGGCGGCATCCCCGATATGCACCAGACCGGGCGCAACGGGTCGGCGCAAGGTTCCGTGGCCGTAGAAGGCCGGAGTCAGCTGTCCATGATCGGAAATGCCCTGCAAGAACGGTGCGAATTCGGGCCAGAGCGCAGTTGCCGCCGCCTTCCATTCTGACAGGGGTTTTTGCTGGAAATCCGCGATCCCTTCCCGTGGTAGCGACCAGAATATCGCCGCCTTCCGGGGGCCGCCTCCAGGTAGGGTGCCAACCGGCAACACGCCCACCATGTTGCGGGCGGCGCGGTAGCGTTGCGATAGCTGATGCTCGGGGAAAGGCGCGTTATCGGGCCAGTCCACCGTACCCCAGACCGCCCCATAGGGCAGATCGCGCGCGCGCAGCGGCGATAGGGGCGACCCGGCGCCGCTGGCGTCGATAACAAGGTCAAACCGCTGACTGTCCCTGCCATCGTCAAAACTCAGCCGGCCATCGTGAAACCCCATGACGGCGCTGTGGGTGATCACTTCGACTCCGGTGGCCCGGGCGGCCTCGAACAGCGCGTGAAAAAGCGCCGCCCGGTGGATCGCCAACCCGCAACGTGCCGGATCTCCAGACGGGTCATAGGAGACATCCAGCACCACCCGCCCGCGCCGCGCCTCATGTCCCAGCATGTGGGTCACCACCTGCCCGTGGCCATGGGCCAGCGTATCGGCGCCGATGCGCGCCAGCACCGCCTGGCCCACCGGCTGAATCACCAGGCCCGAACCGACCGGGCGCGGCGTGTCGAACTGGTCGAACAGCGATACCGCGTGCCCGTCTCGTGCCAGCGCCGTGGCCGCGGCCAGCCCGCCGATCCCGGCCCCGGCAATTCCGATTTCAAGCTGCTGCATCTTGTCTGCCATACTGTCTTTTGCGCCAATCTATGCCGGGCATCGGGAATATGCACCCGGCAATCTGACGCGGTGCGCGACGCCCTCTGGACGCGGCCTCTGGCCCGGCCTATAAGGCGCGTCATGACCCGCATTCTGGCGATCATTATTCGAATTATATGCCCGGCGCTCTGAGCAGATCGAGCCGCCGGGACAAGGCGTATGTGCCAACGCGCCGCCCCCAGACATCCCAGTAAGACACGCATATGAAGGACGCCACCGATGTGCGCCGAAACCCCCGACTACAAAGACACGCTGAACCTGCCCAAGACCGATTTCCCGATGCGCGCGGGCCTGCCCAAGCGCGAGCCCGAGTGGCTGGAGCGCTGGAACCGGATCGGCATCTACGACACGCTGCGCAAGAAGGCAGACGGCCGCAAGCCCTTCACCCTGCATGACGGCCCGCCCTACGCCAACGGGCATCTGCATATCGGCCACGCGCTCAATAAGATCCTCAAGGACATGGTGGTGCGCAGTCAGCAGA
Source organism: Roseovarius sp. CAU 1744 (assembly GCF_039839345.1). Lineage (NCBI taxonomy): Bacteria > Pseudomonadati > Pseudomonadota > Alphaproteobacteria > Rhodobacterales > Roseobacteraceae > Roseovarius > Roseovarius sp. CAU 1744. Next base: position 52,916 of record NZ_JBDOQV010000008.1, read on the forward strand.
TGATGGGCCGCGACGCGCGCTACATCCCCGGCTGGGACTGCCACGGACTGCCGATCGAATGGAAGATCGAGGAACAATACCGCAAGAAGGGCCGCAACAAGGATGAGGTCGATATCGTCGACTTCCGCCAGGAATGCCGCAAATTTGCCGAGGGCTGGATCGACATCCAGCGCGACGAGTTCAAGCGCCTGGGCGTGACCGGCAAATGGTCGAAACCCTACCTGACGATGGATTTCCGGGCCGAGCGTATCATCGCCGAGGAATTCCAGAAATTCCTGATGAACGGCACGCTCTACCAGGGTTCGAAACCGGTGATGTGGTCGCCGATCGAACAGACCGCCCTGGCTGAGGCCGAGGTGGAGTATCACGATAAGGAAAGTTTTACCATCTGGGTGAAGTTCCGCGTGGCCACAGAAGGTGATCTGCAAGGCGCATCTGTTGTCATCTGGACCACCACCCCCTGGACGATCCCCTCGAACAAGGCGGTGGTTTATGGCGAGAATTTTTCGTACGGGCTTTACGAAGTCACCGCCACGCCCGAGGAGTGCTGGGCCAGTGTCGGCGACCGGTTCCTGCTTGCCGACAAGCTGGCGGCGGATGTGTTGACCCGCGCGCGGCTGGCCGAGGGTCAGTGGACCCGCGTGCGCGACGTGACGGCTGATGAACTTGCCGGCCTGTCGCTGCAACACCCGCTGGCCGGGGCCGAGGGCGCCAATGGCGAATGGGACGACCTGCGTGATTTCCGCGCCGCCGATTTCGTCACCGATGAGGAAGGCACCGGCTTCGTGCATTGTGCGCCGTCGCACGGGATGGAGGAATACGAGCTATACCGCGATCTGGGCATGCTCAGCCAGGTCATCACCTATAACGTGATGGATGACGGCTCTTTCCGGGCCGATCTGCCGTTCTTCGGCGGCACGTACATCCTGTCGCGCAAAGGCGGCGAGGGGGATGCCAACAAGGCGATCATCGACAAGCTCGTCTCGGTCGGCGGGCTACTGGCGCGCGGCAAGATCAAGCACAGCTATCCGCATAGCTGGCGGTCCAAGGCGCCGGTCATCTACCGTAACACGCCGCAATGGTTCGCCGCCATCGACCAGAAGGTCGGCGACGGGCAGGACCAGCATGGCGAAACCATCCGTCAAAGGGCGCTCACCGAGATCGACAATGTCAAATGGACGCCCAGAACCGGCCGCAACCGGTTGCATTCGATGATGGAAGCGCGGCCCGACTGGGTGCTGTCGCGCCAGCGCGCCTGGGGCGTGCCGCTGACCTGCTTTGTCCGCAAGGGCGTACCGCCCACCGATCCGGACTTCTTGCTGCGCGACGCAGCGGTCAATGCCCGTATCCTCGAGGCGTTCGAAGCCGAAGGTGCCGATGCCTGGTACAAAGCCGGCGCCAAGGAACGGTTCCTGGGCAATGACTATGACCACGATGAGTGGATCAAGGTCGAAGACATCCTCGACGTGTGGTTCGATTCAGGCTCGACCCACGCCTTCGTGCTGCGCGACCGCGCGGACGGGTCAGAGGACGGGCTGGCCGATCTCTATCTGGAGGGCACCGACCAGCACCGCGGCTGGTTCCACTCGTCGATGCTGCAAAGCTGCGGCACGCAGGGCTGTGCGCCCTATCGCGGCGTACTGACCCACGGCTTCACGCTTGACGAGAAGGGCAACAAGATGTCCAAATCGCTGGGCAACACCATCGTGCCGGACGAGGTGGTCAAGCAATACGGCGCCGATATCCTGCGGCTCTGGGTGGCGCAGACCGATTACACCAACGATCAGCGCATCGGCCCGGAAATCCTGAAGGGCACCGCCGACAGCTACCGCCGGCTGCGCAACACCATGCGCTTCATGCTGGGCGCGCTGGCGCATTTCGAGGATCGTGACCGGGTCGAGCCCGCCGAGATGCCGGAACTGGAACGCTGGGTGCTGCACCGCCTGGCCGAGCTGGATCACAAGGTGCGCACCGGTTATGCCGCCTATGATTTCCAGGGCGTGTTCCAGGCATTGTTCAATTTCGCCACGGTCGAGCTCAGCGCCTTCTATTTCGACATCCGCAAGGACGTGCTCTATTGCGACGGTGACACGCCGCGCCGCCGCGCCGCACGGACCGTGCTGGACATCCTCTTTCACCGGCTGACCACCTGGCTGGCCCCGGTGCTGGTCTTCACCATGGAAGAGGTCTGGCTGGAACGGTTCCCGGGCGAAGACAGCTCGGTGCACCTGACCGATATTCCCGCCACCCCCGCCGACTGGCTGGACGAGCCGTTGGCCGCGAAATGGTCAAAGGTCCGGCAGGCACGGCGTGTGGTAACCGCGGCGCTTGAGGTGCAGCGCACCGACAAGGTCATCGGCGCCTCGCTGGAAGCCGCGCCAATGGTGCATGTGCGTGATCCGGACATGCTCTCGGTGCTGAAATCGGTCAGTTTCGAGGATATCTGCATCACCTCGGATATCTACCTGACCGGTGATCCCAGCCCGGCCGAGGCGTTCCGCCTGCCCGAGGTGGACGGCGTGACCGTGGTGTTCGAGAAGGCCGAGGGCGGGAAATGCCAGCGCTGCTGGAAGATCCTGCCGGATGTCGGCAACCATGCCCATCCCGGCACTTGTGGGCGCTGCAGCACGGCACTGGACCACGCCGCGTCGGGCGCGGCTTCGGCATGAGCGCGGAAAGGAAATCCTGAGATGGCCGCGGATACCGAGCGCAACAAGGCCAACGCCATGGTGTTTTACGACATGATGTTCAACCGGTGCAAACCGCGCGAAGCGATCGATACCTTTGTTGGTGATGTGTACATCCAGCACAACCCGCATGTGGGCGACGGCAAGGATGCCTTTGTTGACTATTTCGAACGGATGGCAAGGGAATATCCCGGCAAGCAGACGCGGTTTCACAAGGCCATCGCCGAAGATAACTTCGTCGTGTTGCATTGTGAGCAGATCTGGCCCGGCAGCGACAATTATGCGGGGATCGACATTTTCCGCTTCGATGACAAAGGCAAGATTGTCGAACATTGGGACGTCTTGCAGGTAATCGGCGAGACCTCGGCCAACGACAACGGACTATTTTAACCGGGCGGGCCTGCCGGGCGTGTTCCTGCGCCGCTTGACACCCGGACCGATGCTGCTCATGTAGCGCCCAGACCCAGACACGCCGGAGAGTTGCCAATGGCCTCGGAAGAAAAACCGAAAAACGCGATCGTCGAGACCATCAAGACGATCGTCTATGCGCTGTTGATTGCCGGCGTCTTTCGGACCGTGTTCTATCAGCCGTTCTGGATACCTTCGGGGTCGATGAAGGACACGCTGCTGATCGGTGATTTCCTCTTTGTCAACAAGATGGCCTATGGCTATTCCTACGCTTCCTGCCCCTCGATCCGCATTCAGCGGCTGGGCATCGACATCGACGCCAAGGATATCTGCGGTTTCCTGGATGGCGACAATACCCGGATCATGGGGTCCGAGCCGGAACGCGGCGACATCATCGTTTTCCGCCACCCGGTGAACGGTACGGATTTCATCAAGCGCGTTGTCGGGTTGCCGGGGGACCGGATCCAGATGAAAAACGCCGTTCTGCATATCAACGGCACGCCGGTCAAACTGGAGGATGCCGGGGTTTTCGAAGAGGTTTTCGGCCCGCAGGGACCGCTGCGCAACCATCCGCGCTGTGAGAACGGCGTGGTGGGAGAGGGGGGCGCTTGCCAGAAGTCCCGTCAGATCGAGACCCTACCGAACGGACGCTCGCACAGCATCCTGAACATCGCGCAGCAGCGCCACGACAATACCGGCGTCTACACAGTGCCGGCGGGGCATTATTTCTTCATGGGCGACAACCGCGACAACTCGACCGACTCGCGCGTTCCGCCTGCCGCGGCCGGGGTCGGGTATGTGCCCTATGAGAACCTGATCGGCCGGGCTGGCCGGGTGATGTTTTCGTCCGCGGGCCGCTCGATGCTGTTCTTCTGGACCTGGCGCAGCGACCGGTTCTTCAAGAGGCTGGATTGAAGCTGGGGGCCGAGCTGAAGGCGCTTGAGGCGCGGCTGGGGCATGAATTTTCCAACCCCGCGCTGCTGGTGCGCGCGGTCACGCATTCGTCGATGTCCTCGCCCACGCGCGAGGATAACCAGCGGCTGGAATTCCTGGGTGACAGGGTGCTGGGGCTGGTAATGGCGCAGGCGGTTCTGGAGCATGACAAATCCGCCACCGAAGGCCAGCTTGCCCCGCGGTTCAACGCGCTGGTGCGCAAGGAAGCCTGTGCCGACGTCGCGCGGCAGGTCGATCTGGGCGCGGTGCTGAAACTGGGCCGGTCCGAGATGGTCTCGGGCGGGCGGCGCAAACAGGCGCTTCTGGGGGACGCGATGGAGGCGGTGATCGCCGCGGTCTATCTGGATGCTGGTTTCGATACGTCCCGCGACATGATCCTGCGGCTCTGGGGGGATCGCATCCGCACCGTCAAATCCGACGCCCGCGACCCCAAGACCGCGTTGCAGGAATGGGCCCAGGCGCGGGGGCTGCCGCCGCCGCTCTATGTCGAAACCGGGCGTTCCGGCCCCGATCACGCCCCCGAATTCACCATCGAAGCCCGGCTTGACGGCCAGACGCCGCAGGTGGCCACCGCCGGATCGAAACGCCAGGCCGAACAAGCCGCCGCCAAGGCGATGCTGAAGCGGGTCGAAGACACCTGATTGCAGGCTGGGCTTGATGCGCGCCGCGCGGTCAGTGCCAGGCGGCTGCAGCACGCGCGGTCAGAACCACTGCCCCGGTTCCATCAGCCCCAGGTCCAGCAATTGCCGTGAATGCCATTCGAACGGGGTGGAATTATGCCACTTGAAGGTCTCGATATCGAAGGTCGAGCCGGGGTTGCGCTTGAGTGCCTTGGCGGTGCGGAACGATACGATGGCCGCGGTCAGGTTGTGATGCCAGGGGCAGGCATAGGTGTTGTATTCCTCGTCGTTGAAACGATGGTTTTCTGACAGTTTCAGTTCGGGCTTGGCACGGAACAGCGCGATGCGGTCGATGTTGCGGCGCGGCGTGGGGATATGTTCCTCGTAGCGCCAGCGCAGCCCGCCGAAGAAATCCAGTTGCCGTTCCTTAGGGTGGTTGTGATTGTCCGGATCGTTGCGGGCCAGCGCGTAATAGCCGGACTTGTCCAGATGCGCGTCCTCCAACGAAACGGCATTCTTGTGGGCATAGAGATCCCCGGCATAGAGGTCGATCACGTAGGTGAGCATGGCATCGCGGCGTTCTTCGGTGTGAAAGGCCAGCATTTCGCCGACGCTGCGCGTCTCGCAGAAGGGGAAGAACAGGTATTCGGCGTTGAAACAGTAATAAAGCCAGGCGCCGGGCGCGGCGGCGATGACCTGGTTGACGGCCATGGTGAAATCATCCCCGGCGACCAGGTCGAAATCGATCCGGTGCACCCGCGCCACCACGTCATCGGGCAGGGCAAAGGCCGGCGGGATTAGTATCAGCATCTGCTTGAACCCCGAATCGAGGTGGTGGCGGATGGTCGTATCCACCTCGACCTCGTCCTCGACGAAGATCATCGCGACCGGCCCCTTGGACAGGGCGGTCTTTTCCTTTGCCAGAAACGTCTTGAGGTCGGGATACTGCATCATTGCCCTTAATCTTTTGGCGTCAGAATCGGCGAAATCCAGGCGCATTGCAAGAGACCCGCAAGTTGATGTAGTCAGGCCCCCTGAAACGCGGCAGAGGACCGGACCGATGGCAGAGCCAAAGAAACTGTTCATCAAGACCTACGGGTGCCAGATGAACGTCTATGACAGCGAACGCATGGCCGAGGCCATGGGCGGGGCAGGCTATGTCGAGACCGGTTCGCCCGACGATGCCGACATGATCCTGCTCAATACCTGCCATATACGCGAAAAAGCTGCCGAAAAGGTTTATTCCGAACTGGGCCGGTTCCGCGAGCTCAAGGATGCCAAGCCCGACCTGAAGATCGGTGTCGCGGGCTGTGTCGCCCAGGCCGAGGGCGAAGAGATCATGCGCCGCCAGCCGCTGGTGGACCTGGTGGTGGGCCCGCAGAGCTATCACCGCCTGCCGCAGATGGAAGCGAGAACGCGGCAGGGGGCCAAGGCGCTCCACACCGATTTCCCGCTGGACGACAAGTTCGATACGCTGCGGACCCGGCCCAAGGCCAAGCGCGGCCCGACCGCCTTTCTGACCGTGCAGGAGGGGTGCGACAAGTTCTGCGCCTTCTGCGTGGTGCCCTATACACGCGGTGCCGAGGTGAGCCGTCCGGCGGATCGCATCCTGGAAGAGGCGCGCGACCTGGTCGAGCGCGGGGTGCGCGAGATCACCCTGCTGGGCCAGAATGTCAACGCCTACCACGGCGCGGGACCAAATGGCGACATGAGCCTTGCGCAACTGATCTGGGAGCTCGACAAGATCGACGGGCTGGCCCGCATCCGGTTCACCACCAGCCATCCCAATGACATGAGCGACGACCTGATCGAGGCGCACGGCACCTGCGACAAGCTGATGCCCTACCTGCATTTGCCGGTGCAGTCGGGCAGCGACAAGATCCTCAAACGGATGAACCGCAGCCATACTGCCGAAAGCTACCTGCGGCTGATCGAACGTATCCGCGCCGCGCGGCCCGACATCCTGATGTCAGGGGATTTCATCGTCGGCTTCCCGGAAGAGACGGAAGAGGATTTCCAGGCCACGATGAACCTGATCGAAGAGGTCAATTACGGCTATGCCTATTCGTTCAAATACTCGACTCGCCCCGGCACGCCGGCGGCCGAACGCGCGCAGGTTGACGAAGAGGTGAAATCCGACCGTCTGCAGCGGCTTCAGGCGCTTATCACCCGTCAGCAACGCGCCGCGCAGGAGGCGATGGTGGGCCGGACCGTCAATGTGCTGTTCGAAAAGCCGGGCCGGCTTGACGGTCAGATGGTGGGCAAATCCGACTATCTGCACGCGGTGCATGTGACCGATTCCAGCCTGCAAAGCGGCGACATACTGCCCGTGAAGGTTGTGGAAAGTGGCGCCAATTCACTCTCAGGCGAAGTGTTGCGCCACGCGGCGGAATAGACCCCTCGGAGACAACCGCTGAAAAACGGATGAAGTAGGTAGGTTGCGGCCAATCCGCCGCAATCTCTGGGCATTGTTTCCCACTCGGACACAATATCTGGTTATTTCTCTTCCCAAACGGCCATTTCGCGCTACACTCTCCGGAATTTGTACGAGTGGGGGCTCGTGCTGCGCCCGACGTGGCCCCGGCCCTCCGTGTTGAAACGTGAGCAAGAAACAGGGGGCTGTGGCGGAGATGAAACCAACAACAGCAAACGCGATGCTGACGGGGCTGGCAGCTGCCATCGGCATTGCCGTGACCGCAAGCGCCGGCTGGGCGCAATCGGGTGGCACCGCGTCCAAGTCAGAACGCTACATTCCAACCATCTGGGTCGATCCCGACGGGTGCGAGCACTGGGTGATGGATGACGGGTTCGAAGGCTTCATGACCCCGCATGTGACACGCGACGGCAAACCCGTCTGCCGGCGCGGCAACCTCTGTGGCGTTGTCAGTTCGGACCAGCTGTTCGCCACTGACAGCGCCCGGATCAGCAGCGCCGGCAGGGCGCGGCTGCGCAGTTTCTTCCAGCAGACCAATGCGCGGGGGTTCATCATCACCGGCCATACCGACAGCCGGGCATCGGACGCCTATAACATGGACCTGTCATTGCGCCGCGCCAACGCGGTGGCGCGCATCGCCACGGCCGCCGGTGCGCGGATCAACGGCGTGCGCGGCTATGGCGAGAGGCAGCCCAAGGCGTCGAACGCCACCGTCGCCGGCATGGCCAAGAACCGCCGCGTCGAAATCATGTGTATCAAGTGAGGGGGAAGGTCATGCGCATCAGGAACGTGATATTGTGCCTTTCTGCCGTCGGAATGCTGGGCGCCTGCGGTGAGGGCGGCGGCGGTCAGGTCGGCGAGGACAAGTCGATCGACTATGGATTCAAGCGCAAGCATCTCAGCCAGTTGCAGGCGGGTATCTGGGTCGATCCCAACGGGTGCGACCACTGGATCATCGACGATGGGATCGAGGGCTATCTCTCGCAGCGGCTGGATCGCGATGGCAAGCCGGTTTGTTCCGGCGTGGCGCCGCCCACCCACGTGACTGGCCCGTTCCAGGGCAGGCAGACGGTGGCCGACACCTTCTGATCCCGAAGCAGATCAATGCAATTGGCCGCGCGGGCAATCCCCGTGCGGCTTTTTCGTTAACTTCCGGCAACAATCTGCAATGGGCCCTTGCACCCACCGGGACAAGTTGGCACGATTTCCAAAACGAAAGCCTTTCCCAGGAGACTTGATTGATCAGCGGTGAATTGCCTCAGCCCCTCGACCCGATCGTGCAACACGAAGAGGCCGTGGAATTTCCCGATAACCGACTGCTGATCGACCTGTGTGGCGAATTCGACAGAAATCTTGCCGAGATCGAGCAGAATCTGAGCGTACAGATCATGCGCCGCGGCAATCAGCTTGTGGCCGTGGGCGAGGAAGCGCCGGCGAAAGAGGCGATCGCCGTGTTGCAGGCGCTTTATGAACGGCTGGAAACCGGCAAACCCGTCGAATACGGCGATATCGACCGTGAACTGCGCATGGGTGGATCCGAAGCAGGCACCGGCAGCCGCGACGGCGACCAGCTTGAGATGTTCAAGGGCGGCGCGGTCGAGATCAAGACCCGCAAGAAGCTGGTCGAGCCACGCACCGAGGCGCAGAAGGATTACGTGCGCGCGCTGTTTTCCAAGGAGCTGGCCTTTGGTATCGGACCCGCGGGCACCGGCAAGACCTACCTGGCCGTGGCCGCGGGCGTGTCGATGTTCATCGAAGGGCATGTCGACCGGATCATCCTCAGCCGCCCCGCGGTCGAGGCCGGGGAAAAGCTGGGCTATCTGCCCGGCGACATGAAGGACAAGGTCGATCCCTATATGCAGCCGCTCTACGATGCGCTGAACGATTTCCTGCCGGGCAAGCAGCTGGCCAAGCTGATCGAGGACAAGCGGATCGAGATCGCGCCGCTGGCCTTCATGCGCGGCCGCACGCTGTCCAATGCCTTCGTGGTGCTGGACGAGGCGCAGAACGCCACCTCGATGCAGATGAAGATGTTCCTGACCCGCCTGGGCGAGGGCTCGCGCATGGTCATCACCGGCGACCGCAGCCAGATCGACCTGCCGCGTGGCGTGACCAGCGGCCTGCACGATGCCGAACGCCTGCTGAAATCCATCAAGGACATCAGCTTCAGCTATTTCACCGCCAAGGACGTGGTGCGCCACCCGCTTGTCGCCGCGATCATCGAGGCGTATGAGGCCGACACCTGAGACCTTGCGGCCCGAGATGCTGACCGACACCCTGATCGAAGATGACCGCTGGACCGCAGCAGAACTGGCGGGGCTGTCGGAACGTGCGGCGACAGCGACATTGGCGCATCTGGGCCTTGACCCCGCCGATTGGGAAATCAGCATCCTGGGATGTGACGATGCGCGGATCACGGTGTTGAACGGCGATTTCCGGGACAGGCCGCAGCCGACCAATGTGCTGAGCTGGCCCAGCGAGGAACGCGGCGCCGACGCTGCTGGAGCCGTGCCCGACCTGCCGCAACCCGGGTTCGATCCCGAACTGGGCGACATTGCCATCGCCTATGAAACCTGCGCGCGCGAAGCGTCCGAGGGCCAGAAACCGCTCAGCGACCATGTAACTCACCTGATCGTTCATGCGGTGTTACATCTTTTGGGTTATGATCATATCCGTGACGAAGATGCCACCCTGATGCAGGCGACAGAGGTGGAGGTACTTGGCAAACTGGGGCTTTCTGACCCATATTAACCGGCGTGGGGCCACCTGAGCACTGCAATTTTTTGGAAAGAGAGAATGGGCGAAAGTATCGACGGATCCTCTAACGCAGCGCAGCGCGCGCAGCCGGAAGGCCAGGACGAAGAGGAACAGGGCGGGTTTTTCCGCCGGATTTTCGGGGCGCTCAGCCCCGGTGACGAACACGCGGATCTCCACGAGGATGCGACCAGCCCGCGGGCCGAAGGGCAGCCGGGAATCGGCAACCTGCGCCATATGGCGGTCGAAGATGCGGCTATTCCCAAGGCGGACATCGTTTCGGTTGCCTCGACCATCGGCAAGGATGATCTGGTGCAGGTGTTTCGCGACAGCGGGCTGACGCGCCTGCCGGTCTACAAGGGCACCTTGGACACGCCGATTGGCTTCGTTCACCTCAAGGATCTGGCGCTGAAACATGGTTTCAATGGCGCAGGTGGCCGATTCTCGCTCAAGCGGATGCTGCGCCCGCTGCTTTTTGTACCGCCGTCGATGCCCATCGGCGTTCTGCTGCAAAAGATGCAGGCCGAACGGCGGCACATGGCGCTGGTGATCGACGAATATGGCGGTGTCGACGGTCTGGTCACGATCGAGGATCTGATCGAGCAGGTCGTGGGCGAGATCGAGGATGAACATGATATCGACGAGGGCGGCTACTGGACCCAGGAATCGTCGGGCCATTACCTTGCGCTGGCCAAGACCCCGCTGGACGAGTTCGAGGACGAGATCGGCATTTCCCTGACAGAGGCGGACGAAGTGGACGAAGAAGAGATCGACACGCTTGGCGGGCTGGTCTTCATGCTTCTGGGCCGCGTGCCGTCCCGCGGTGAGGTGGTCGAGCATCCAACCGGTGTGATGATCGAGGTAATGGATGCTGACCCGCGCCGCATCAAGCGGCTCAAGGTCAGCTTGCCCGGTCAATCTGATGGCTGATACTGCGGATCTCGGTTTTGTACGCCGTATCAACGGGATGCGCGGTATATTTCAGGCGTTGGTTTATCTTGGTCTGGGGGCGCTTGGCGCGCTTGGGCAGGCGCCTTGGGGCCTCTGGCCGCTGACCATTCTGTCGCTGGCGCTGATCTTTGCCCTGTTCCGCCAGACCGCCGGCCCTCGTCAGGCCGCTCTGCTGGGCGGGATCGCCGGCCTCGGGTATTTCATGCTTGCCCTCAGCTGGATAATCGAGCCGTTCCTGGTCGATGTCGCGCGTCATGGCTGGATGGCGCCGTTTGCGCTGGTGGGCCTCTCGGCCTTTCTGGCGTCCTACTGGGCCCTGGCTTTCACGGCGGCACGGGCGGCGGGGGGCGGCGCGCTGGCGCTGATCGTCTGTTTCACGCTGGCGGCATGGTTGCGCGGATACCTTTTCACCGGTTTCCCCTGGGCACAGGTCGGTCATGCCTGGATCGACACGCCGATGTTGCAATGGGCATCCTTCATCGGGTCGCTTGGCCTGACAGCAACCCTGATGGCTGCGGCGGCGGGCCTTTGGCACCTGGTGTCGGGCCAGCGTATCGCCGGGGGTGTCACGCTGTCCTCTGTGGCGGTGCTTTACCTGACCGGCCCGGTCGTCAATGTACCCGCCCACACCGCGTCGGTGGAACGCCCGATGATTCGCCTGATCCAGCCCAACGCCGCGCAGCATGAAAAATGGGATCCGGCGATGATGCCGGTCTTTTTCAACCGCCAGCTGGAATTTTCCGCGGCGGGGCCTTCGCGCCCCGATCTGATCGTCTGGCCCGAAACCTCGGTGCCGGTGCTGCTGCAGAACGCCGATGCGGCTTTCGGCTCGATGTCGGACGCGGCGGGCGGGGTGCCCGTGATAGCGGGATTGCAGCGGCTGGACGGTCCGCGGATCTACAACTCACTGGTGACACTGGGCGCGGGTGGAGAACTCGCGGCCCTTTATGACAAACACCACCTCGTGCCTTTTGGCGAGTTTGTTCCCTTCGGTGACTTCATGGCGCGATTCGGCATCGCCGGGATTGCCGCACAGAACGGCAACGGGTTCAGCGCCGGGCCACGCGGACAGATCATCGACCTTGGAGACCTTGGCAAGGCGCTGCCGCTGATCTGCTATGAAAGCGTCTTTGCCCGCGATCTGCGCGCGGCACCGGAACGCGCGGATTTCATCCTGCTCATTACCAACGACGCCTGGTTCGGCAAGGTCTCGGGCCCCTATCAGCACCTGGCGCAGGCCCGGCTGCGCAGTGTCGAACAGGGCCTGCCGATGGTCCGGGTCGCCAATACCGGCGTGTCGGCTATGATCGATGCAAACGGACTTATCACACATCATTTGCCCCTGGGGCAGGCGGGCTGGGTCGACGCGCCCTTGCCGCTGCCGCATCCGCCCACGTTCTATGCCCGGATCGGTGATCTGCCCATCCTGGCGGTGCTTGTTCTTGTGCTGGCAGGGGTGACGCTGGTGCGGCGGGCCGGGCGACGCACGACATAGCGCGCCCGCTGTCAGTGACCGATTCGGAACCAATCCCGCGCCAACGCGCGTTTTGTAGACGAATTCCCGCCAGTACCGGCGTAATTGACGGCAAACCGCTTTAGCGATTGACGCGCTCCCGGCGCGGGCTTAACCAGTGCCGAACCCCGTCACAACGGCTTCCTGGCGTGGCGGTGATCTTTTTAATGGAGCGATCTCATGGCCCGTAGCAATTATGTTTTCACCTCTGAATCGGTATCAGAGGGCCACCCCGACAAGGTTTGTGACCGGATTTCCGATGCGGTTCTGGATGCCTTCCTGTCGCAAGAGCCGCAGGCGCGTGTCGCGGCCGAAACCTTTGCAACGACCAACCGCGTCGTCATCGGCGGAGAAGTTGGCCTGTCCGACCAGGACAAGCTGCATGAATACATGGGCCGGATTGACGAGATCACCCGCGACTGCATCCGCGATATCGGCTATGAGCAGGACAAGTTCCACTGGCAGACCTGCGAAATCACCAACCTGCTGCACGAGCAATCGGCGCATATCGCCCAGGGTGTCAATGCCGCCGACAACAAGGACGAGGGTGCCGGCGATCAGGGCATCATGTTCGGCTTTGCCACCAACGAGACCGAGGCGCTGATGCCCGCGCCGATACAGTTCAGCCATGCGATCCTGCGCCGCCTGGCAGAGGTGCGCAAGAACGGCACCGAGCCTACGCTTGGCCCCGACGCCAAGAGCCAGCTTTCGGTGCAATACGAGGATGGCAAGCCGGTGGGCGTGACCTCTCTCGTGCTCAGCACGCAGCATCTGGACGAGGCGTTGACCAGCGACGACATCCGCACCATCGTCGAGCCCTATATCCGCGAGGTTCTGCCAGACGGTTGGCTAACGGCCGAGACCGAATGGCACGTCAACCCGACCGGTAAATTCGTGATCGGCGGTCCGGATGGCGACGCGGGCCTGACCGGCCGCAAGATCATCGTCGATACCTATGGCGGGGCGGCCCCGCATGGCGGCGGCGCGTTTTCCGGCAAGGATCCGACCAAGGTCGACCGCTCGGCCGCCTATGCGGCGCGCTACCTGGCCAAGAATGTGGTGGCCGCCGGCATGGCCGAACGCTGCACGATCCAGCTGAGCTATGCGATCGGGGTCAGCAAGCCGCTGTCGATCTATGCCGACACCCACGGCACCGGCGAGGTCGATCCGGCCGCTATCGAACGCGCCATTCGCCAGTGCATGGACCTGAGCCCGCGCGGCATCCGCGAACATCTGGAACTGAACAAACCCATCTATCAGCGCACCGCGGCCTACGGCCACTTTGGCCGCGAGCCCGAAGCAGATGGCGGTTTCAGCTGGGAAAAGACCGATCTGGTCGAGGCGCTGAAAGGAGCGGTCTGATCCGGTCAGTTTCCGGTGACTTAAGGGAAGGTGCAGTATATCCACCGACCGTTTTCCTCGACGGCGCCCAAGTCCGCTGACGGCCGGAATATCAGAAGCGTCACCTCGAAGTCGTGGTCGGCAAGGTTGAGAACCGCTGCATGAGCCGGTGTTTTGGCTTGGTTCAAGACGCGAGTAAGTCTCCCGCAACACAGCTCCGGAATGATCTCATCTCGTAAGGCTGGAACGGCCAGAGCCAGGTGGCTGTGGTTTCAGACGGAGAGCCGACTTTGCCAATTCTGGCGCGGCGTGCAGTTCACGGCCCGGTGACCCACATCCTCGACTGGTGGCATATCTCGATGCGTGTACGGCATTTCGAAAATGCCATTCAGGGTTTGCTACAAACAAAGGACTTCGAAGGGTTTCCACAACTCTTCGAGCGCCCCGCGCGAACCCTGCGTTGGCACCTTTGGCACGGGAAGGTGATGACGGCTGCAACCAACCTTAATATTCTCATGATCGACTGCGATCGTTTGCCCAGAGAAAGCAGAGACCTGCGTACAATTACGAGACGAGTCAAAGCCCGATTCCAGGATCTCTATACATATCTTTCCAAAAACTTTGACGCGCTCGCGAATTATGGTCATAGACACCGAAACGGGCTGGCTGTCTCGTCATCGCGCGCAGAGGGTTGCGTCGATGAGATCGGCAATGCGCAGATGGACAAGCGACGTCGCATGAGATGGTCACCGCAAGGCGCGCATCGAGTTGCCGTTACAAAGGTGGCCGTCCTCGATGGAAGGCTGTCTGTTTCAGGAATTGCCGCCCGACCACCAAGTTTTGCTCATACCACCTGCGCGCAAGGTTTGCATGAGAAGTCTTCCCCTCGCTCTTTCAAATTTAAATGCGCATCTCGAAAATCGCCGGCAATTTTTTGGCGGCTTTTGGGTAGGAAGAGAACCAAAACTGTCCCCTTGAGCGCAGCTCAAGAGTGCGGCGTGACGACAGGACTGTCTATTGGACCCATCGCTTCAAGAACGATTTCTATAAGCCGCAGCTTTGGCTCGATTGCCGCATAACTCCATGCTGCACCACCGTCGTTTGTGGTTCTTGCTCACATCGCGAAAGAACATGGTACAGCCAGATCCCTGACATCTTCGCACATGCGTGAAATCAGCCTCGGCAATGAGCTCAGCGCAAGCGGCGGCAATGCGTGGCAAGAGATCTTCGGCGGTTTGCATTCTATGGATTACGTTCAGCATAAATTCACCGCCATCGGAATTGTTCGAAACCAGGTGCAACGACTGATCCCCGGCTTGCATCAGATGGTTAACTCTCTCGATCATCGGGTGATCAGCAGGCACCTTGTTTTTATCGCTCACGCTGCAGACAAACGCTCGGAATTCTTCTCGAAACGCCCGGATGTCGTCGGCGGCCAAATCCAGCGCGGGGCGATGCCGAGGCTGTCTCAGATCAGAAATATCTTCTTCGCGTGCGAGCCCGGATTGGACCAACCAGTCCAGCACGTCTGCACCGGATGCGAGCCATTCGAACTCAACTGATCTTGGCATAGCAATCGAATTGACAAAATCCAACGCCGCGCTGTCTCCGACGAAAAACGGTGCTGGTCGCACATCACCCATGGTGTCTGAACCTCCTTTCTTCGCAGTTGAACTTGGGCAGAAGGCACCATATAACCATCGAAATTTAATTTAGCAAGTTACTTTTTTTGCATGTCAGGACAAAAAAATGTGACTTGCCAATGGGCACGCATATTCGCAATTTGGTAACCGTCTAAACACTAATACAACAGTTACTACGGAGTGCATCCGATGAAGAACCTTCTTCCAATCGCAGGCGCGTTGTTGATCGCGTCGTCCGGTTTGCCTGAACAGGCAGTCGCCGGAGAAAACCGTCAAGTGATCTACGGTTCGGTCGAGATCGGCGACGTTTCCGTGTTTTACCGCGAAGCAGGGCCCACGTCCGCCCCGACGATCTTGCTTCTCCACGGTTTCCCGTCCTCATCGCATATGTTTCGGGACCTGATCCCGGAACTGGCGGAAAACTATCGCGTCATCGCACCCGACTATCCCGGCTTTGGTCAGTCTTCGGCACCGGACGCAGGTGCCTACGACTACGATTTCGCGACCCTGTCGGCGACCATCGCGGAGTTCACGGAAACGCTGAACATCTCCAGCTACACCCTTTTCATGCAGGATTATGGCGGGCCGGTCGGGTTTCGTCTGGCGCAATCCGATCCGGACAAGGTCGACGGGATCATCATCCAGAACGCGACCATTCATGCGCAGGGATGGAACCCGGATATCGTTGGCCATTTAGCGCCATTCTGGGAAAACAGGACCCCTGAGACGGAGGCACCCCTGCGCGGGTTCCTCACGCCGGAAACCACCAAGTGGCAATACACGGAAGGCGCCAGCCTTACCCACCGCATCAGCCCGGACGCCTGGATCAACGACCAAGCCGGACTGGATCGCCCAGGCAACCAGGAGATCCAACTGGAATACCTGTGGAACTATCAGGATAACGTGGCCCAGTACCCGGCATGGCAAGCCTATTTGGCCGAACATCAGCCGGACACTCTCATTGTTTGGGGCCGCAACGACCCGTTCTTCCTGATCGACGGTGTCGAAGCCATCCAAGAGCTTGTGCCGGATGCCGACGTTCAACTTTTCGATGCCGGCCATTTCGCCCTGGAGACACATTCCAGGGAGATCAGCGATGCCGTCCATCGCTTCATGGCGCGCTAGTCGCCGCCCTTCCCACCCTCTGGCAAACAGGAAACCAAGCAAATGACCAAAGTTCTTCACATCATCGCCTCCCCGCGGGGTGAGACATCGCAATCCACGAAAATGGCCGAGGCCTACCTCAATGCGGCAACACAAGCGGATCCATCCATGACCGTGGACACCCTGGAATTGTGGAAAGAAGATCTACCGGAATTCGACGGTGACAAATCCGCGGCCAAGATGACCTTTTTCGGTGTCGGGGAAATGGGCTCGACCCAACAATCGGCCTGGGACCAGGTTGTCAAGATCACATCTCGTTTCACCCGTGCTGATGTCTATGTGATGTCCGTTCCGATGTGGAACGGGGGCATACCCTACAAGCTGAAACAATATATCGACATTATCACCCAGCCCGGGCTGCTGTTCGGGTTCGAGCCCGAGGCCGGCTATTCCGGGCTGCTCGAAGGTAAGCGGGCACTCGTGTTTTATACGTCCGGCGTGTGGGCCCCGGGTGCCCCCCAAAAATACGGCAGCGATTTTCATTCGGAATACCTGTCATGGTGGCTGGACTTTATTGGCATTAAGGAAGTCCGCGATGTGCGGTTCCAGCCGTCACTCCTGACGAGCGATCCTGAAGGTGACAAAAAGACCGCCCTTCAGAAGGCAACCGGGCTGGTGCGCGAGACAGCCTGACCGGGCGTCAATCTTTACCCAAAATCGTCCTACTGCCGCGTGGGCGGCGGCAGGAGCCGTATCAATTCAACATGAAGGAAGAAACCATGCCCCTCATAACCGTGAAGGTTTTCAAGGATGAACTCAGTCAGGAGCAGTCAAAGGCGTTGATCGAAAAAATCACCAACACTGTCCTGGGGGTGACAAGTGAAAAACTGCGCGACGCGACCTGGGTCGTGATTGAGGAGGTCAGGGATGGCCACTGGGGCGTTGGAGGTAATCCGCTGCGCCTTGACGATGTAAAGACGCTGATCGCCAGTTGACCGCTGCACCACGGACCGGAGTTACACCATGAGAAATCTGAAGAAAACATATGAGGGCTGGGCGCTGATTACCGGAGCGTCATCGGGCATTGGCAAGGAAATGGCCCGCGAACTTGCCAAGCAGAAATTCGACCTCGTCCTTGTGGCACGAAACGAAGACGCGCTTGAGCAGCTCGCGCAGGAGCTTGTGTCAAAACATGGCGTCCAGACACGGGTTATTCCGCTCGATCTCGTGCAGGACGGCGCTCCGCAATCCCTGCACGCGCGCGTCAGCGATATCGATGTCGGCCTGCTTGTCGCCAGTGCCGGCATTGACGAAATGGGCCCGTTTCTCGACAAGGACTACGCCGCCCTGCGCCGAATGCTGCGGTTGAATGTTGATGCGCCCAGCGAGCTTGCCCATCTGTTCGGCCGTAACATGGCGACCCAGCCGAAGCAGGGGAAGAAACGGTCCGGAATTATCCTAGTATCGAGCCTGTTTGCGTATCAGGGCATTCCCAATTTCGCCGTCTATGCGGCCACAAAGGCCTACGTCCTGACATTGGGCGAGGCGCTGACGGCGGAGATGAAGAAGAACAGGATCGATGTTCTGACACTGTCGCCCGGCCTGACGGCTACGCCCTTCGCAGCGGGACTGAAGTTGAACGCTGCCCGGCTTCCCATGATCCCGCAGAGACCGAACAGCGTGGCACGTGTTGGCTTGCGCAACCTTGGGCGCAAGATGAGCGTCGTATCCGGCCCCCTCAACAAATTCTACGCTTGGGAAAATCGCCTCATTCCGCGTTCATGGCCCGTCAATTTGTTCGGCTTTCTTATTGGCCACGCCATGAAGTCGTATCAGCGGCGCCAGGCCAAATTGAACAAAGCAAACAAGGCTCGCGCATAGCGCTGCCAGATGACCAGATAGGACACTTGGATGAAAGATGAGATGACACAAGCCGTGCATTTTCCCTTGCTTGAAAAGGATACGGCACCGCAAGCCTCCGTCGAATGGCTGAAGAAGGCCGAGGCAAATTTTGGCATGATCCCCAATGTCGAGAAGGTGATGGCGCTCAGCCCTCAATTGTTGGCGGGCTACACGTTCATGTGGGATGGGTTCAACACATCGAGCCTCGACGAACAGGAACGGCAGGTTGTCTACATGACCGCCAATTACGAAAATGAATGCAATTACTGTGTCCCTTGGCACAGCATCCTGGCTGAGCAGAGCGGTTTGACCGCAACGGACATTGACGCCCTGCGAGGCGGCGGAAAGCTCTCTGATCCGAAACAAAACGCACTAGGTGAGTTCACGCGCCTGCTGATCGCCAACCGCGGCAAGATTTCACAAATGCAACTACAGGCGTTTTTTGATGCGGGCTACACCTCGCAACAGGCTCTCGAAGTGATCCTGGCTTTGGCGGTGAAGCTGATTAGCAACTACACGAACTCCATCGCAGGAACTCCGCTGGATACGAACGCCCGACACAAGCATTGGGAAAAACCTCTCATAGCTGAACGGCGTGCCGGGTAATTTGGCTGCGAAAGAGGAAAACATGTCAAAGCCTACATCGAGTTTGTCCGTCATTGGTCCGAGAACAACGGGCGAATGACACACTGGAATTGGCGCTGGAGACATCCGGCTGCAATCATGCGAAGGTCGTTCAGAAACCCAGACTGCTCAGCGATACATATGAAGAGGTATCGGCACGGCGGAGTGTTACATGCTGATTCAAGTTTTTTCATTGCCACCAGGCCAGTCAACACGCGATCCGTCAGGGGGGCGGAGCCAACCTGTCCGCGTTCGGCCAATTCTGCGCCGCAAACGGTCAGAGGCAAATTATGACCTGAGGGAGAGCGAAAAACTTATAAATAGGTTGCGTTCAGACAGGTGAGGAACCCGATCGATGATTGAACACAACATCATGTCACGACTAGAGAAATCGATGACACTGGCCTTCCTGTCCGGACAAACGTCCAGGGGGTTTTGGATCAATGGATGCCAGCAAGCGCAGACGATTACCAAAATGGCTATGAGTGCGCCAATGCTTATGTTCCCGATTATCGGACAGAAGAGGATCATCGCCGGGCGCCAAATCTATGACACGCAGCCGGGTGAAGTCCTTTTGCTCCCCAAGGGAATGCAGTGTGATGTCGAGAACATTCCGGAACTGGGACAAAGCCGGTTTCTTGGCGCGTCGTTGGTTTTTGATCGGCAAACCATGGAGCTGTTCGGCAAGGCATATTCGGGCGGGTTAAAGCACTGGGAATTGACACCAAAGTGGAAGGCCGCAGGATCAGAAGAGATGTATTCCCTGATCGCAGATTGGATTACCCACGACCAGAATTACCCCGCAGACCTTATCCAGACCCGCCATCGGTTGGTCGAGATACTCTTGGTTTTGGCGCGTCAAGGTGTGGCTGGAAACCTGCTATTGTCACACAGCGAAACCTTGTCTGAACGTATCACGCATCACTTCAAGACAGATCTTTCGCGCGATTGGTCGGTGCAGGATTTGACCAAGACGCTTGCCATGAGCGAGCGAACCTTGCGCCGCCGGCTTCAGATCGAGAAGACTGGCTTTCGCGATCTGCTCGAGGATGCGCGGCTGAACCGAGGATTGGAGTGGGTCATTTCTTCGGATATGCCAATTGGACAGGTCGCTTTTGAATGCGGCTACCAATCGCAATCTCGATTTGCAGAGCGGTTCCGGCTCCGATTTTCCATGAGCCCGACCGAGCTCCGCGCAACGCAGAAACAAGCAATTGGTGACCTCGTGTCATTGGATCAGCACCGCGCGCGCAATTGACCGTTTGAAGCGCACCCTTGACCATCCACAGCGCGAAAGCCGACGACACATAGCGCAAGTCTTTTCCGGTAACTCAGGAAAGGAAAGCTATGATATCCTCACTCAAACCTCTCTTACTCGCGGGCTCAATGGTGGCTACGTTGCCTGTCTTGGCGATGGCGGAGACCAACATTTCATTGCCAGACGCGGCATTCGCGCCCGAAGGTATTTCTCATGACACATCAGGCAACCTTTATGTCGGAAGTCTGACACAAGGGCGTATCGTAAAAATCTCTCCCAAGACGGGGGATGTTACCGAATTTGCATCTGCTGGCGCGAATGGATTGGTGACCGTAGTCGGTGTGCATGTCGAAGGCAATCAAACCTTTGCCTGTTCGTCCGACCCTGGCATAAGTGCATTGACGGGAACGGCACCCGCCGCGCTGGTTGCATTCAACACTGAAACTGGCGCATCTACTGGCCGCTACCCGCTGCCGGAGGGCGGCATATTCTGCAACGATATTGCTGTGCTGCCCGATGGCACGATCTTGGCTACGGACAGTTTCGTGCCCCGCATCTACGCCTTGAAACCCGGCGGGGATCAGTTGGAGATTTGGCTGGACGATAGCCGTTTCGCGGGCGAGGGATTCAATCTCAATGGTATCGCCTATGATAACGGGGCGGTTTTTGCTGCGCGCTACAACACTGGCACGTTGCACCAGATAGAGGTGGGTAAAGACGGACAGGCAGGAGCGATCACTGACCTGAAGATGTCGGTGGAAATCCACGGCGCGGACGGATTGACCGCTCTGGGCGACCGCAGATTTCTTATCGTTGAAGGTGGCGGATTGTCCGCAGGCGCGCGTGGCGCTCTTTGGGGCGCGACTGTGTCCGACGGCAAGGCCACACTCGAAGCGATTGCGGGGGATTTGAATGTTCCAACCACCGCAACGGTGCTTGGCAATACGGCTTATGTCGTTGAGGGCCAACTGGACCATCTGTTCGACGCGGACAACGCCGGTGCGGCCGACGCCTACCGCATTCTTGCGATCGAATTGCCTGAAACGTTTCAATGATTCCTGAATGAGAAACAGCCATGACTGCACATGTTATCGTACTATCGACGCCAGCCCCGAACAAAACCGAAGGGGCGAAAAAATACGCGGAGTCGGTTCAACCCTTGCTGAAGACCGCAGGCGTAACCCCAAAACTTCGCGGTCCTGTTACGGAGACATTGGCGGGTCAGAACAGCCCCGCAACGGTGTTGGCTCTGGAATTTCCGGACCGGACCGCAGCAATAGGTTTCTTTGCGCAACACGCTTATCGGGAATTGATCCCACTTCGGGATGACAGCTTTTCGCAAATGGAGATCTACATCATGGGCGCTTAACGCCTGGATGCGACAATGACGATATTGGCGCGGCAGTAGCTGTGCCAATATCCTGCAACGAAACGTCCCTTGGTTTTGTTGCGAAGGACTGGTTGACTTAAGAGAAGGCGCTGTGTTCGCGGATTCATGAGGTGAGTTCCGCGAACTGGCGAAACCGGCAGATTTCGGGCATGGAACTTGAGGTCCGCATTTAACTTAGCAGAGAACCACGCTGTGAGTTAGCTGTAGGACTGCGGGAGATTTTGCTGATTTCAGCACTTGATCGTGAGATTCACCCACTCAAAAAACTCAAATCAACTGCATCTGCCGAGGTGGCCCCCATTCGATCGCGGGAGAGGTCAAATGGTCCGTGGCCTGGATGAACCGGTGCCTGTTTTCCCCAAAGATGTGCCCTTGCAGCATCCTCAACATATCGGGCCCCGAGTGTTCAACGATTGCGACACCGGCCAGGGGGCTGGAAGAATGCGGCGCGTCAGGATCGGGTGATTGGGCGGGTAGGGGAATGATGCCACGCGTCCCGGAATGGCGTCGAGTTCTGGGATGAACACACCGAGGGCCCGGACCGTGCATCGCGGACGCTGCTGACGTCCATCCGGTTGCAGATCGCCACCGTCGGCCCGCAGCCGACGCGACCCGTAAAAGACGTGGCTGCTGTAGGCGAAGGAACGGTCGTTTCGAGGCAAAGACAAACTCAGAGGATTTCTAAGCACTTGTATGGAGCCGATCTCAATCGTGACGGCAGGGAGGAAAGACATGTCTAAGAACCATCAACAGAAATTGAGGCACGGTGATGATTGAGCCGCTCCTCGTTGTCGTGGCGCTTCTGACGCTCATAATTGCGGGCGCACCCATTTTCCTTGCTCTTGGCGCCAGTGGGCTACTGGGCTTCTGGATGGCGCGAGGGTCGTTCGGGCTGTTCTTTGCAGGCTCGTCCTTCTTTGGCCAGCTCAACAGTTTCGAGCTGATTGCACTACCGCTTTTCATTCTAATGGGGAACTTCCTGACTGCGACCCCAGTTGGATCGAGCCTGTTTCATGCGGCCTCGGTTTGGCTGCGGTGGCTTCGGGGCGGGCTTGCGATCTCAACGGTGGGCGCGGGTACTGTTTTTGGTGCCGTTTCCGGCGTTTCAGTCGCCGGGGTCGCGGCTGTGGGCTCCATCGCCGTGCCAGAGATGCTTAAACGCGGCTACAGCAGAGGCATCGCCGCCGGATCGGTTGCATCCGCAGGTGCGCTTGCCATGCTTATCCCACCCAGTGTTCCGTTCATCATTTACGGGGCGGTATCCGGTGTATCAGTCGGCGATCTGTTTATCGGTGGCGTTGTTCCCGGCGTCCTGCTTGCACTGGCGCTTTCGGCCTATATCTGGGTGCGCTGTACGTTGAACCCCGATGAGGCACCCCATGCCAGCGAGGATGAGACAAGCTGGGGCGACAAATTCCGCGCGCTCAAAAACATCTGGCATGCGCTCCTTCTGGTCTTTCTGGTCCTCGGAAGCATCTACTCGGGCATAGCTACCCCCAGCGAAGCTGCAGGCTTTGGTGCGCTCGGCGCGTTTCTGATCGCCGCCGTCATTTTTCGAGCCCTCGACTGGCGCAAGACCTTTCGCATTTTAGGCGACAGCGTGCGCGTGTCCGGAACGATCCTATTGATCATCGGCTGTGCTCGAATCTTCGGCGACTACCTGAACTTGATGCGCGTTCCGCAGGCTCTCTCCGATATGTTGGTGGCTATGGACCTGCCCGCCTGGAGCATCCTGGTGGTGATCATGATCGCCCTTGTGCTGCTCGGAATGCTTGTGGATGCGGTCTCGCTCATTGTGGTGACGACGCCGATCCTACTGCCTTTGATCGAGGCCATCGGCTATGACCCGCTCTGGTTCGGCATCGTGTTGGTCATGAACCTAGAGATCGCCGTGGTGACGCCGCCCGTCGGATTGAACCTCTACGCGCTTCGTGGCGTAGCGCCAATGCTTGAAGTCGATGAAATCATCCGCGCCGTTATCCCCTTTGTGGTCGTGCAATTCGCGGTGCTCATGGTTTTCGTGCTGATCCCAGAGCTCAGCCTTTGGCTGCCTGGCTTATTCTGACTGACCACCCAACGGAGGAGAAACTACAATGACCATTACACGCAGAAAACTCTTGCAAAAGACCGGGTATCTGGGGGGCGTGGCCCTTTTGGCAACCCACATTCCGGGCAGCGCACATGCGGCCTCGACAATCACCGGGGTTTTCTACATCCCGCAGTCCTACAAGGCACTCTCGGCCGGAGCAAATGGCTTTGTCGAGCAACTTAAATCCCATGCAGCAGGCCAATTCGCAGTCGAGTATTATGACTCCGGCACACTTCTGAAGGCTGATGAGCAACTCGCTGCGCTGCGGGCCGGTTCAATCGACTTCATGTTCCACACCTCCAGCTATATTACCCGATCCGTCAAAATCCTTGGTATCACTGGCTTGCCAGGTGTTGTCGCGGCACTGCACGAAAACCCTGGCCGGATTGCCCGCGGCTCTGCGCTCTTCAACCTCGTCAACGAAGAACTGGCGAAAGAGAACATCTACTTGCTTACCATGATGGGCAACATTTACGAGCCTGAGTACCTCTGGTCGACCGCCGACAAGCCAATCCGCTCCATCGCCGACATCGCTGGTAAGAAAATTCGCGTGGTCAGCTTCGAGGCGACCCAGCTTGTCGAACGCTTCGGCGGCGTGGCTGTCCGTATTCCCTCTTCCGAGCTCTATCTTGCACTTCAGCGTGGCACGGTCGATGCAGCGGTTGCCAACATCTCGACCATCGTCGGACGCAGCCTGCAGGAGCAGATCGGACATGTTTACCGTCTACCGATCACGGCCTACGGAATCGGGTTGTTTGTCGACCTGCGCCGGTGGCAAAAACTTCCGCAGGAGTTAAAAACCGCGATGGAAAGCGCCTCAGACTGGGCTGACGTGAACGGTGCCGCGATGGCCAATAACGACATCTACCCGAATGAATTGTGGCCCATTATCCAGGACGCGGGGATCGAGAAAATTGATCCGAGCAAGGAGGATCTCTCAATGCTTGAAACGGCCGCCGAGGATGTCACTTCCGCATGGAAAGACGACGTCGGTCACGAAATCGGCACAAGGGCGGTAAATCTCGCGCTTGGATCGAGCAGCTAAATGAGCAAGATTGCCATGCCGCTTTTCAACCAAGTCACAAGAACCGCCCGTGTGCTGGGACAGGTCGTCTTGGCCTTCATGGTGCTAACAATCTGTTTCGATGCTGCTATGCGCTATGTCTTTGCGGCACCCACCAGTTGGAGCCATGAGGTCAACACCTTTTTGATTACTTACGTCGCCCTCATGACTGCGGCTGACGTTCAGCGCACGGATGATCATATCAGAATAACGTTTTTCACCGACCGGCTGTCCGAGGTCGCAAGAACGGTTATTCGGATTGCAATTGCTTGCGTCGGGGTCGCCTTTTGCGGCGTCATGACTTGGCGAGGGGCGCTAACGGCATTTCAGGCTTGGGAATACGGCGAGCGCGTCTCTTCTAGTTTCGGCACGCCTCTCGTCTTGCCCTATTCGTTGCTTCCAGTGGGTTTCGGACTCCTCGCTTTGCAGTTTGCGCTTGGGATTTTCAACCGCCCAGGCCCCGTGCAAGAGGCCTGACAACAACGGAACTGTCGCTTCTACACAATCTGATCCCTAACAAAAAAGGCGCCGCACTTTCCTGTGCGGCGCTCTTGTTTTCTGAGATATCTCTTGGCCAGCTTCATCTGCCTCAGAAACTAGGCCGGTCGGCATTTCTGCTGCCCGGGGGCTATTGCCCGTAGACCAGATTAGGGAGCCATAGCGATATCGTCGGGAACATTACGATCAAAGCTAACAGGACGAACTCGACGCACAGAAAGGGGATTACACCCCGAAAGAGTTCGCCGGACGTAACCACGGATCGGGCCGAAGCGATGACTGCAAAGAGGTTCAGGCCGATCGGAGGCGAAATGGCAGAAATCTCGATGAGCTTGATAAGAAGTATGCCAAACCAGATCGGATCATAGCCCAACTCGACCATGATCGGATGCAGGAAAGGAACGGTGACGACGGTGATCGAAACGGTGTCGATGAACATGCCAAGGACAAGGTTGAATAGGATCACGGCGACCAGTACCTGCCATGGTGCGATACCGCTTTCGCCAATGACATCGACTAGGTCGGAAATGAAGCCCGAGTAGACGAGAAAGCGTGCAAACAGCAATCCGCCGATCAGCACGAGAAAGATCGTGCCCGAGCTTACCGCAGTCTCTTCCAGGGCGTCTCTTATTTCCTTAGGCGAGCCCACGCGTCGCCAGATCGCGATCCCCAATGCACCTGCAGCTCCGACCGCGCCAGCAGCCGAAGGGAACATCAGCCCACTGTAAATGCCACCGATTACGATGACACTCAGGATTAGAAATGGGCCAATCCGACCGAGGGACTGAAGTTTCTCCCGCGCACTGAAGACGCGGTCAACCCGTGGTGCGACTGATGGTCTGACGCGCACGAGAATGAGGATAAAGATCAAATAGGCAATTGCTGTCAGCCCGCCCGGCACCACACCGGCTACGAACAGACGTCCGATCGACTCCCCCGTCAACAAGGCGTAGATCACCATCATGATGGAGGGAGGAATGAGGGACGCGAAGGTTCCTGCCGCCGCGATGCAGCCCGCGCCGATACCCTTATCGTATCCGAAACGGCTCATCTGGGGCAGGGACAGCTTGGTGAATACCGCTGCACTGACGATGGTCGAACCGGAAATCGCAGCGAAGCCCGCCGAGGAAAGAACCGTCACCAAATAGAGGCTGCCGCGCACGCGCGACATAATACGATAGAATGCCTCGTAGAGGTCGCCAGTGATCTGCGCCCGGTTGGCAAGAATTCCCATCAGAATGAAGGTTGGGATGACTGCAAAGGAATATTGGTTTAGGGCGTTATAGGCGAGGGTCTCTGCCGCGGAGGTGAGCAGGATGGTCCCTCCCACCAGATATAGGCCGCCCAATCCGATCAGACCCAGCGCGACCGCGACAGGCACCCCGATCAGTGTGAGCACAAGCGCCAGGCCGATAGATCCGACCCCCATGATGATGCTATCCATGTGAGGTCACCTCGCCAGCAAATGCATTTTCGGTTGTGACAGTTTTTCCCGCCATGGTCAGAAGCACGATCCGCAGCGCTTCAAGACCACTGATACAAAGCCCGACGGCGAAGGCGATCTTCATCGGCCATACAGGAAAGGCAACAGCGCCAACCGCTGTCTCACTCAGTTCGATGCTTGCAAGCGCCAGGCGGACCGCGCCGAAGGAAAGAAGGCCAAAAAAGATCAGTGACAGCGCACCCGCAATCAAGGTCGACACTGTTCGAAGGCGCGCGCCCATGCGTTCGGTCAAGATATCGACGACAATTTCTGCCCGGTTGCGAATGACTTGACCCGAGGCGAGCAGGACTGCCGCGGGCAGAATCTCCTCGGCGAAATTGGTGGCCGCGGGGATTGGCTTGTTAAAGAAAAAGCTCAGGACCGAGTCCAGGGTGGCGAGGAAGACAATCGCAAGCACAAGAGCCCCCGAAACCGAAACGCTGAGGAAGGTGGCTGCGCGCAGCAGACGATCTGAGGCGCGCAGGATGTTCGACAAAAAGGTCATAGCGAGCAGCGCCTATTCCAGCTCGGCCTGAATGGTGCGCCAATGGTCGACTACCGTCTTTGCCTCTTCACCAAGCCCCCTTGCCACCATGTCCTGGAACCAGACCTCCTGCATGTCAGGGATAGCAGAGTCGTAAGCGTCTGGTTCGACGAACTCCACGACCTCGACACCCTGGGCCTTGAGAAACGCCAGCGAAGCGGTCTCAGCCTCTGCAACCGTAGCCAGACTGCGCGCCGCAGCTTCTTGGCTTACCTCAAGAATGAGGTCCTTCACATCATCGGAATAAACGTTTTCCCATTTGTCCAGGTTAACCCAAATCGGCCATGTCGTTACCGGTCCGACCCCAGCGGTCGAGAGGTATTTCGCTACCTCGTAAAGTTTGGTGACTTCGTAAAGATCGGTAGAGAAGAAACCGCAATCAAGCCGTCCGCGTTGCAGACCCTCGTAGATATCGGACGGTAGAACGTTGACCCCGACTGCGCCCAACGCCTCCCACATTGGCGGCTGGTAGGCTCCGAAACTGCGGATACGCACACCTTCGAAATCCGCCATGGCCTTCACGGGCTTTGTGCAGAGCGGATAGTAGGAATTCATCGGGTGAAAGAAGAGCGGCTTCACGTTGTTCCTACGTAGTTCTGCCTGAACGGCCGCGTTTTCAGCCACCAGCCTTTCCGAAACCTCGGCCGCTGCCTCTCGGGTGGTAAAGACATAGGGCACCGAATTCGGAGCACCGATCAGTGGCAGTTCATTCGGGAAATAAGCCTGCGGTACAGCACCGAAATCCACAGCGCCCGCCCCCACGAGTCCGAGAATTTCCAACGGCTTTCCGGCTGCGCCGCCCCAGAAGATGCGAATCTTGATGTTGCCGCCGCTACGCTCTTCGATTTCGTCGGCCCACCATTGGTCGATACCGCTTTGGACAAAGACCTTGGGCCCGAAATGTGCGAGGCGCAGGTTCATCTTAGGATACTCCTGCGCCCATGCCGCATCGAGCGACGAAAGTGACAGTAGAGACAGGGCCGCACGAGCGACCAGTAACTTAATCTTCATGATTTCCTCCCATTGGATCCACGCGCGCCCATCCATCCTCCGAAACGCGCCGTGTCAGGCGGTGCCGGACACGTTACCCCTCGTAAATTAGCATGGCGCGGGCGGCTCTCGGTCGCCTCTAAACGCGAAGAAATCGCCCAGAACTGCGCTTGGCTTCCCGGATATTCCGGTGTCGTGCCTGTCCAAATGAACCAAATAAGGCGAAGGCTGGGGCGATTGAGGCAAACCTTGTGTCCTCGCCATTCATATTCATGCAGGATGGATCACGACATAGTCACATCAGTCATCTGGAATATTCTCAGATACCCGTTGCCCAACGCGGTCGGAGGCTCAGGAGTGAGCGTTGTCGATCTGCTTACATGCGCGGTCGACACCAAAGCAGGGCAATCGGGCTTTGGGTTTTCATACGTGATCGGCGGAGGCGCCGAAGCCTCGCTCGTCGCAGGGCGGCGGTTAACCGATGCGCTGTTTCTAGAGCACCCGGTTAGCCACCCGGAAGTGGCCTGGGCACGGGCACAGAAACTTTGCAATCGAACAGGAAAAGGCCCGAACTATGTCGGGTATGCTGCTGCAGATATGGCGCTTTGGGATCTTCACGCGCGCACAAACAACGTATCGCTGGGCGAAGCGATGGGAGGCGCGAGACGCGCGGTTCCAGTCTATGGCAGCGGTGGTTACCGTTCGGGAATGTCGGCAGATGCGGTCGCAGAACAGGTGACGTCCCATCTCAACCAAGGGTTCCAGGCGATCAAGCTTAGACTTGCCGGCGACGCACGTGATGAGACCGCGTTGAAAGCTGCCGCTTCCATTGCTGATGGTTCGCATCATATCATGGCCGATCTCAACGAAAAGGGCACTCTCACAACGGCCAGACGCACCCTCGACCGGGTCGCGGCCCATGGAGGGATCTTTGTCGAAGAACCGCTTCCGGCCCATGACTATTCCGGCTATCGGCAACTGTCCCTCAGTCACTCGGGCCAAGTCGCCACCGGCGAGCACCTGCAAGGCTTGTCCGAGGCGCTGCCCTTTATGACCGAAGGTCTCTGCGCCGTCATTCAACCCGACTTGGCCATGATCGGCGGTTTGACCGAGGCCCTGCGTGTCGCGCGTATTGCCGAGGCCACGGGAACCGAAGTCATGCCCCACTTTCTGCCTGGGCTCTTCGTTCATCTTGCTGCCGCCGTGCCCTCCTTGACCTGGCTGGAGGACTTTCCCCTGTTGGAGCCGCTCTTTACAGGATGGCCCGAGATATCGCCTGACGGAACGATGGCTCCGCGCGATGTCGCAGGGCACGGTCTGACTCTGACCGAGGAGGCATGTGCCCGGTACCGTTTGAGCTGATACGGGCGGAAGCGCAGGCGCCTCGATCAATGTGTTCAAGGCGCTTTTCACTCCATTGATTTGAAACCTGATGGGAGTAGGCAAGGGAAGCGCAACCAGGATGACGTTATGGTCGCGCAAACCGAATCTGGGCTTAACGTGTGCCTGCCCCAAAATCCGTTCATGTGGTTTCTGGGGTCAGTGCGTACTGAAACATGCCCTGTAGATATCTTCGGCATCGGATACGCGCGCCTGGCGAATGTTCGGCGACGCAATTTCAGACGCGTCGCTGATGTTCCCGGTGGACCCGGTGCCATATAACCCCGGCACTGCCGCGCGTGCCACAGCGTTCAGGCAAGATGGTTCATCAAGAAGGCCCGCAAAGGATTGGGGGAAATCAATCCTATCGTAAAAGCTCCGGATTGCGGCAATGACGCCGGCGAGAACATCTTCGTCCGGGCGTTCCTGCTCTCTAACCCCGAACGCCAACGCAAGCTGCCGAACCTTCGGCGCCGCGATCGGGGCGTTGAAGGCTAGCACATGGGGCAGAAGCACCCCGACGCCGTAACCGTGGGGAAGATGATGCTGTGCCTCAAGCGGCAATGACAAGGCATGGGCAAGGCCCAGCCGCGCGTTGCCACAAGCCATGTTCGCGATAGCAGAGCCGAGGAGGTTTTCAGTACAGGCGGCCTCGTTTCGTTCTAGGATCGCTGCAGGCGCCGAGCGGAATAGCAACGAAACCGCTGTCGTGGCAAGTCCGTCGGTGAGCGGCGTCGCGAATTCTGTGAACATTGCCTCGACCGCGTGAGACAAAGCATCGACTGCCGATACAGCGGCAAGCCGCGGGGGAATACCGCTAAGCACCTCTGGGTCAAGCACGGCGACATCGGGAAAACTGAGGGGCCCTCCGCCTACGAATTTGGTTTCGTTTTCGTCGTCTTTGACCAAAGTAAACTGCGAAACCTCAGCCCCAGACCCCGCCGTCGTCGGGATCATTATCATTTTCAGGGCGCGGTTGGTAAAGCTCGCGACGCCCGCGCAGTCGCGGAAACTCGGTGGGTTAGTGGCGACGATAGCGACAGCCTTGCCCACACACATGGCCGACCCGCCCCCTATGGCGATGATCCCGTCGATCCCGTCACGCCGCACGCGCGCCGCCAGTTCGTCCACCTCCGCGAGATGGGCGTCGATGCCACAGCCGTCATAGACGTTCACCGCGACACCCGCCGCGCTGAGCGATGAGGTGGCTGCGCTGTAAAATGCTTGCGGCGTGATGTTCTGGTCAGTGATGACCAATACATTTCTCAGGCCCAACTCTGTCGTCGTATCGCCTAGCCCGGACAGGACACCTGTTCCGTGGATGATACGTGTGCTCATCAGAAATGTCTGTTGCACGTTTCCCTCCCCTTTGAATGTTTGCAGATCGCCCCTCCCACGTCCTGTCAGCGCAGGACGAACGGGTTGGGAACCTCCTTTTCCAGGTTGAAGTAAACGCTCTTTGTTTGGAGATACTCCTTGATCATCTCCTGACCGTTCTCACGCCCGATGCCTGACTGTTTGTAGCCACCGAAAGGCACGGCGTAGCTGACCACGCGATATGCGTTCACCCAGATCGTACCCGTCTTGAGCGCACGGGTGTAGCAAAAGGCCCGGCTCAGATCATTCGTCCAGACCCCTGCCGCCAATCCATAGGGGGTGTCGTTGGCAATCCGAATCGCTTCGTCATCGTCTTCAAAGCGGATGACTGACAGGACAGGCCCGAATATCTCCTCACGTGCTACGCGCATCGAATTATCGACATTTGTTAGGATCGTCGGTTCAATAAACCAGCCTTCCTCACAGCCGGGCCCAGAATAGGCTCGCCCGCCATGCGCTAAAGTGGCACCCTCGCCTTGGGCGATGTCGACATAACTCAACACTTTTTCGAACTGAGGAAGCGTTGCGACAGGGCCGATCTGGGTGTCGTCGGCCATCGGATCACCCATTTTTGCAGCGCTTACAAAGCGGCGCAAAGACTCTACAAAGCGATCATGAATCGCCTCGTGCACAAGTAGGCGCGAGCCAGCCATGCAGGTCTGGCCGGTCGCTGCGAAAATGCCAGAAACCGCGCCCTTTACGGCCTGCTCGATATCGGCATCCTCGCAAATGATATTTGGGGATTTACCACCGAGTTCCAATGTCACATGCTTGAGCGACTTCGCAGCGGATTGATAGACCGCCCGCCCCCCAGCATCGCCCCCCGTAAATGCCACTTTCGCCACTTTCGGGTGTTCAACGAGGGCTACACCACATTCGTTACCGTAGCCCGTGACCACGTTCACCACGCCCGGAGGGAACCCGGCCTCGTGAAACAGCTTCACGAACTCAACCATCGAAACCGAAGCGTGTTCAGAGGGCTTTATCACCACCGCATTCCCTGCCGCCAAGGCAGGTGCCAGCTTCCATGTGGTAAGCAAAAGCGGTGAGTTCCAAGGTGTGATCGCGACCACAACACCCAAAGGCTCGTGAACCGTGTGAACGAACATTCCCGTCTTGTCCGAGGGGATGACCGCGCCTTCGACCTTATCTGCAAGACCGCCAAAGTAGTAGTAATGCTGCGGCAGATAGCGGAGCTGGCCGAGCATCTCCGCCTTCAGCTTGCCATTGTCTTGAACTTCGAGGTCGGCCAGCCGCTCGGCATTGGCCAAGATCAGATCGCCGACCTTGCGCAGCAATGCGCCGCGCTGACTGGCAGATAGCGCGATCCAAGCAGGGTCTTCCATCGCTGCAGCGGCCGCTTCGACAGCGGCATTCGCATCTGCTCTTGTTCCTCTCGGGATCCGCGCCCAGGGGCGCCCCGTAAATGGATTGGTGCTTTCAATCCATTCACCATTCTCGGCGGCACGATCCTGCCCCCCGACGACCATTTGAAAATCCAGCATCCTGACCTCACAGTAATAAGCCTCAGGATAGATTAGCGCTCAATCGGAAAACTCTTCGCCCTGGCCAAGCAAGCATTCGCCCTCATCAGCCAGTCCGCTGCGCCGAAGCGAACTGGGCGTCACGCCGAAACGCTCCTTGAACCTGTCGGTAAAGCGCGACTGCGATTGATATCCCACCGCGTCGGAGATCTGGCAGATCGTCATGCCGGTTTCTTGGACCATCGTCAGCCCCGTCATAAGGCGCGTCTCTTCCAGAACTTCCCGGAAACCGGTGCCCTCAAGTTTGAGCTTGCGGCGCATGGCGGATTCGCTGATCCCCAGAGTCCGGCAGACATGGCCGTAACGCCAATCACGCGCCGGATCAACGCCGACGAGTTGCGAGACGCGCAGACGCCAGCTTGACCCGCGGCCCAAGATTACGTTTCCAGCAAGTCCCGACTGGGCGAGAAGAAGCAGTAGCTCCACCAACCGGTGACGCTGTACCTGAAGTGACACAGGATACTTGCGGCTCCAGTCAAGCCACTGCTGAGTCCATTCGAGGATCGCTTCCGAGGCTGGGGCACGCCAGTTCGCCGCCAAGTTCCAGTTTTCCGAACCCTTGCCATATGCACGGCGAAACTCTTCTACGGTTTCGATATCAAACCGGAACCCCAGGCCCTGATAGACACCGTTTTCTTTATCAGGATACTTCCCAAGCCAAAAATCCACGTTAGGCGGCACGATCAACATCTCTCCTGCCTTCGCCACAAAACGCTTGTTTGGTACCTGGATTTCCTTACTGCCCCTTACCACGAGAAGCATCGCGGGTTTGTTGAAGGTAACCTTCGAGATGCTCTGCTGCTTGAAGCAACTCTGCACCCCCAGCCCACAATGCATCATATCCTTGCTCAGATCGTCATCACGCAGTTGAAGGCTCTTGTAGAGATCGTCAAGCAACCTCCGTTTAGTCGGTTGAAACGGAAGTTCCTGCCGGACGCCAAACGCCGGTGCTTGCCTTGTTATCGCCATATCGACCCCGCAGAATGCATTAAAAACAGCAATTAT
This sequence comes from Roseovarius sp. CAU 1744, assembly GCF_039839345.1. Classification (NCBI taxonomy): domain Bacteria; kingdom Pseudomonadati; phylum Pseudomonadota; class Alphaproteobacteria; order Rhodobacterales; family Roseobacteraceae; genus Roseovarius; species Roseovarius sp. CAU 1744. Next base: position 86,472 of record NZ_JBDOQV010000008.1, read on the forward strand.
CGCTAGGCTACACCGCATACCCAGATCAGAGAACGATTAATCTTGCTGCGAAAACTTGGAGCGAAGCATTGGCGCTTCGGGGCGAAAAGGCTTCGCGATCTTCTCCAAGAAGAGGCTCCCAGTACTTTGACCTATTCAAGTCTTCTTGTCAGTCAACGCCCTCGCAGTTCTCGTCACTTACTGGTTATGTATCCTGACCCTAATCCTCTACGAACCGGGTAGGACGTCATAGACCGCTGCACCGGTACATCTATCGTAAGCCACTAACGCAAGCGCCTTGCCCTGGCGTTGGGATCGATTTCCGAGACGATCACGACGTCGTCTCCGTCGATTTCATTGACGGGTAGCGCGTCGCAAGACTTGCGCCTTGCTTGTCTGCTCAGCCAGGGAATGTCGGTGTTTTCAAGATCAAGTTATCGCACGTGATTTGCGTATTCTGAGAGGTGCCGTAGAGCTTCTCGAAACGGATTGAACTGACCGATGAGAAGGCTCCCGCCGCTAAACGCTTTGCGCGCATTTGAAGCCGCTGCAAGACACCTCAGCTTTAACGCGGCTGCGGGTGAATTAGGTGTCACGCCAACTGCAATTTCACACCAGATCAAGCTATTGGAAGATACGGTCGGACGGACGCTATTCGTTCGCAACCCAAGGCCGATCTCGCTGACAGAGGCGGGCGAACGTCTATTTCCAACTGTTCGCACTGCGCTCGATCAGCTTGCTCAAGTTGTCGCCGATATTACAGAAACACCCGATACGAGTACGCTTCGGGTGTCGACGACGGTGGCATTTGCGTCCAACGTTCTGTTGCCGCGGCTTGCGGATTGGTCTCAGGAGTTTCCCGATATTGAACTTGAGATTCATGCCTCCGATCACCCGGTCGATCTGGCCGCGGAGCGGGTTGATGTCGCGGTGCGCTACGCCGCGAAACCCGGCAACAGCATGGTGTGGCGCGAGATTTGCAATGATGAATTTCGCCCGACAGCAGTACCTTCGTTGGCTTTAAAAAATAACGGCATGCGCAGCGAGTGTATCGACCTCTTTTCTCTGCCGCTGATCAGTTATCGATGGAAATCCCCTCACAAAGCGGAACCAACCTGGGAGAAATGGCGCGCGACCGCGATTGAAGGCGGCTCAGACCATACCTGCCTGTCGAAGGCGCAGCACATCAAGCTGAGCGAGGAAAGCCATGCGATTGAAGCGGCACTGGCCGGTCAGGGCATCGTGCTTGCAAGTACGGTTATCGCGGCCGCACATATCCGAAAGAAGAAACTGCAATATGTGTCCGACACGGCGCTCCCCGGATTGACCTACTACACCGTTCATCTTCCGGAACGGCATGACGGCCGAGTTGCGATTTTCCATGACTGGCTCGGGTCAATTTTGCAGGCGCATTGAACAGCGGTCGGCCACCTTATTCCAAACGATGCTTGATTTGGGCCTGCTCCGGTCGCGGACGGTGCCTTGTGCACCGACCTACCTGAGAAAAACTCATCTGCCTGCTTAGGTATTCGATTTTGACGCAACGGGTTCGTTGGCTTTTATTCGGGTCAGCCCGGCCGGCGCGTAACGAAACCTTATGGAGTAATCAGATGAACAAGTTTGTGAAACTCGCCACAGTATCAGTTGCGGCGTCACTGGTCGGATCTGGTCTTGCGTTTGCAGCTGAGCCGCCAACCGAACATCAAGGCGTATCGGTCTATGGCAGGGCCGCGCTCGAATTGGGTGCCCAGATCCCGGCAATGGATGGCTATCAGCTTCGTGTACGGCAAGTGGTCGTTGAGACCGGTGGCGTGGTTGCTTTTCACCGTCACGACACGCGCCCAGGCGCATATTACGTTGTGAAAGGCAATGCAGTTCGCGAGTTTCAAGGCGCCGACGATGAAACCGGACGTATCGTATCTCCCGGCCAGGCGGTGCTGGAAGACCAAGGCACCGACCATTGGATCAAGAACGAGGGCGACGAAGCGATCTTCTTCGTTCTTGACATCGTTCCTGTTGAGTAACTCGGCGTTTCTTGGGGCCGTGGCGTTTGGCGATCCGTCAAACGCCACGGTGCCTCAGGCTTGGGTATAGGTATGGCCTCTGCATTGCTCATTGACGGTTCCGCTCAGCGCAAACCCTGGCTGGTCATGGTTCATGGAACCAGTCACGATCATCGCGTCTTTGAAGCACAGATCGAGACATTTCAAAGTGAGTTCAGATTGTTGCTCATAGATCTGCCCGGTCATGGATTGTCCTCGACGCTCAGTGGGCCCTATGGGCCAGTTGAATATGCCGAACATGTTGCGGGAACCCTTGCATCACACGGTGTCGAGCAGGCCCACTTTTGGGGCTCCCATACCGGCGCGGGTGTCGGTCTTGCGCTTGCCGTGGAACACCCAAGCCTGTTTCGATCTCTGGTTTTGGAAGCCCCTGTCATTCCCGGCAGGAATCCGGACGTTGTTTTGAGGACGCTTTCGAAAGTATGTGAATTGGCGAAATCCGGATCACCGCACGCAGCTCTCGAATTTTGGTGGCAGGAGTCATGCTGGTTCGACTATATACGAGCACATCCCCAACGAACCCGGGCAGAGGCACTCAAAAAGATCGTTTTTGAGTTTTCGGCCGTGCCCTGGACCGATACGTCTCTGCCGGCTCAACCGATCGATGTTTCGGAAAGTCTTGCGCAATTGACCATTCCAACCCTGGTATACAACGGTGCCTTTGATCATGCGGGGTTTCTGGAAACAGCCCACGAGCTCGACGAATGTCTGCCGCGATGCAGGCGGGCCCTGGTTGAGAAGAGCGGCGGGTTTCCGGCGTGGGAAAATCCCAGTGCAACAAACGCACTGGTGAAGGGCTATTACAAGAGTATCGGAGAATTCGTGTGATGAGATTCCTGTGGCTTTTCGTGGCTTTGTCGTTGAGCGGCATCGGTGTTCGGCCAGCATTGGCTTGTGGGCAGGATAGCGATTGCGTCATCGGCGATCGACACTATCGGATTTATATGCCAGCCCGTGAACCCGCGGACGAACGGGTCGGAGCCATTGTGTTCGCCCACGGATTTGGTGGATCTGCGAAGGGCACGTTACGGAACCAATCACTTTTGCAGATCGCAGACGACCTTGGTGTGGCAATTGTCGCGGTCCAATCGGCCGCCAAGGATTGGTCAATTCCGGGTGCGCCATCGGAGGTTACTCTGGATGATGTTGATGAGCTCGCATATTTCGACGCCGCGATTAAGGATATGACGACCCGTTTCCCTATCGACCCGAACAGATTGGTCGCGTCCGGGTTTTCGGCCGGTGGGATGATGGTTTGGAACCTGGCATGTTATCGGAGCCACCAATTCGCTGCATTTATCCCGATTGCTGGAACCTTCTGGCGGGGCGCGCCTTCGGATTGCGCAACTCCACCTAAAAGCATCGTTCATATCCACGGCGACGACGACAAAATCGTCCCGCTGAAAGGTCGAAAGGTAATGGACACGCATCAGGGAGATGTGGCTCAGACATTGGAGATGTACGCACGCTTCGGTGCCTTTGACGTAGCAACAGATTCTATTGAGGGTGATCTTAAATGCAGAAATCGCCGAAACAGCGATGGTCTGCTACTCAGCTTCTGCCAGTTCTCGGGTGGCCACTCGTTCAAGGCCCAACATCTCCGCAGCGCGTGGCAGATGCTCCAGAAAACAGGCACGCTGTGATCACGACAACAAAGCTGGACAGGTCGTTCAGCACCCTGGCCGTTCATCCGTCCGTCGTCAGAGTTTTTCGGAATGCTTTGGCTGTTTCGTAGCGGAGGCTCTGGTTCGATTTCTGTTTCTTGATCTCCTCGCGAATCTTCAGGATTTTCGCGCCCCGGCCATGATGAACAACGGCGGGTGCCAGGTTGCCGATACTCTCGTGGTATCGTTGGTTGCCGTCGGGGGCGACGAGAGCCCCGATCTGACGTTCCAGGTCACCGGGCAGGAAGTAGTTCTCCAACAATAGCCGCCTGGCCACCAAAATTTGCCCACTCCCATCGCTGCAGCCTTCAGGCACAAACAAATGCGGTTGTGCTGCTGCCCGTATTCTCCTATCACCAACCCTACCTCGGGGTGCATGGACGACCGTGCTGAGATGCCATTTCGGCGAACCCGTTGAACCTGAACCGGCTAGAACCGGCGGAGGGAAGGGGGCACCGGTTTCATCCATCCTTACCCTCTCGCGAGCCAATTGGAGGATGACATGAAACATCTGCTTATTGCTGCGGGAATTCTGAGTGCGACATCGGCCGTCGCCGCCGATAAACCCGAACTGACCGTCTATACCTATGACAGCTTCGTTTCCGATTGGGGCCCGGGCCCGCAGGTCGAAGAGGCGTTCGAGAAGACCTGCGATTGCGACCTCAAGCTTGTCGGGGTCGAGGACGGCGCGGCGCTTCTGTCGCGCATCCGGCTGGAGGGGGCCGGCTCCGACGCCGATATCGTGCTGGGCCTGGATACAAACCTGCTGATTGCGGCCCGGGAAACCGGTCTGTTCGCCGCCCATGACGTCGAAGCCGATTACGCGCTGCCGGTCGCCTGGGCAGATGACCATTTTGTTCCCTATGATTGGGGGTATTTCGCGTTTGTGCATAACGCGGGTGCCGAGGTGCCGGGCAACTTCCGCGACCTTGCGGCAAGCGATACCAAGATCCTCATCCAGGATCCGCGCTCGTCGACGCCCGGCCTGGGGCTGCTGATGTGGGTCAAGGCGGCCTACGGCGATGCGGCCCCGGAAATCTGGGCCGATCTGTCGGACAACATCGTGACCGTGACCAAGGGCTGGTCCGAAGCCTACGGCCTGTTCCTGGACGGCGAGGCCGATATGGTGCTGAGCTACACGACCTCGCCCGCCTACCACCTGATCGCCGAAGAGGATGACAGCAAGGCCGCCGCCGTCTTTGACGAAGGTCATTACATGCAGGTCGAGGTGGCGGCCAAGCTGGCCGGCTCGGATCAGGTTGAATTGGCCGACCAGTTCCTGGCCTTCATGGTGTCGGACGCGTTCCAGTCGATCATTCCGACAACCAACTGGATGTATCCCGCGGTGATGCCTGCCGATGGGCTGCCCGCCGGATTCGACATGTTGGTCACGCCTGAAAAAGCCCTGTTGCTGACCCCCGAAGAGGCGGCGGCAACCCGTGACGAGGCGCTTGGCGAATGGTTGGGCGCGCTCAGCCAGTAAACCCGTGGCCCGGGGTCATCGCGGCGGCTCTGGTCGCCGTGCTGATCCTTGGTACGCTGGTCGCCGTGGCGTTGCGCGCCGAAACCGGGCGGGGGTTTGGCCCTGCAGACTGGGCGGCGCTGCGGTTCACGCTGACCCAGGCGGTTCTGTCGGCCGCGCTCAGCGTCGCGCTTGCCATACCCGTGGCGCGTGCACTTGCGCGCCGCCGGTTCCACGGGCGGCGCGTGTTGATTGCCCTGCTGGGGGCGCCGTTCATCCTGCCGGTGATCGTGGCCATCCTGGGCCTGTTGCAGGTCTTTGGCCGCGCGGGATGGATTTCCGACCTGCTGGGGCTGGCCGGCCTGCCGCCCATCCGCATCTACGGGTTGCACGGCGTGGTGCTGGCGCATGTCTTCTTCAACCTGCCCCTGGCCACGCGGCTGATCCTGCAGGCATGGCAAGAGGTTCCGTCCGAACAGTTCCGGCTGGCGGCACAGCTGGGCTGCGACGGGCGTGCCGTCTTTCGGCTGATCGAGGCGCCGATGCTGGCGCGCGTGGTGCCCGGCGCGCTGGCGGTGATCTTTGCGCTTTGCCTGACCAGTTTCGCCGTGGCACTGACCCTGGGCGGCGGGCCGCGGGCGACGACGATCGAGCTGGGGATCTACCAGGCCTTTACCTATGATTTCGACCTCGGGCGCGCGGCAATGCTGTCGGCGCTGCAACTGGTGCTGACGGTGCTGGCCGGGATCGCGGCGCTCAGGCTGGCGCGTGGCGGCGGTTTCGGTACCGGGCTGGACCGGCCAATCCGCCGTTGGGATGCCGGCGCGCCGCTGGCCGATACGCTCTGGATTGCGCTGGCCGCAGCCTTCCTGCTGCTGCCACTGGCTGCGATCATGGCCTCGGGCGCGGCGGGCCTGTTCCAGATGCCCGCGGTGGTGCTGCGCGCGGCGCTGGTGTCGGTGGTGGTGGCCGCTGCCAGTACGCTGCTTCTGCTGATGCTGGCCCTGCCGATGGCCGCCGCAATCGCGACCGGGCGCAGGGGGCTGGTGGAACTAAGCGGCATTCTGGGGCTTGCGGCGTCGCCGCTGGTGATCGGTACGGGGCTGTTTGTCCTGATCCGCCCGCTGGCCGACCCGACCACGCTGGCGCTGCCGGTCACGGCACTGGTCAACGCGGTGATGGCTTTGCCCTTTGCACTGCGCATCCTGGTGCCTGCCGCCCGGCAGAACGTGGCGCGTTACGGTCGCCTTGCGCTGTCGCTTGATATGCGGGACGGGGCATTCTTTGCGCGCGTGTTGGTGCCACGGATGCGCCCGCAGATCAGGTTTGCCGCAGGGCTTGGTGCGGCCCTGTCGATGGGCGATCTGGGGGTTATCGCGCTGTTTGCCGATGCCGAGATCGCGACGCTACCGCTACAGATCTATCGCCTGATGGGGGCCTACCAGATGCAGGCGGCACAGGCGGCGGCGTTGCTGTTGCTGGTGCTGTCCATGGGGGCATTCTGGCTGCTGGACAGGGGAGGCCGCTGGCATGCTGAAGCTTGAGGATTGCGTGATCGGAAACGGTGATTTCACACTGCACGCGGACCTGGGCGTGGCCGCGGGTGACAGCGTGGCCGTGATCGGCCCGTCGGGGGCCGGTAAATCCACCCTGCTGGAGGCAATTGCGGGTTTCCGCCCGCTGGTGCGGGGGCGCCTCAGGTGGGGCGCCGCCGATCTGACCGAGCTGCCGCCGGGCAGGCGCCCCGTGGCAATGCTGTTTCAGGACGGTAATCTCTTCCCGCATCTGACCGCCATGCAGAATGTCGGGCTGGGATTGCGGCCCAATGGCCGGCTGTCGGCGCAGGATGAGGCAGAGGCCAAGGCGGCGCTGGCCCGGGTGGGGCTGTCCGGTATGGAGGCGCGCAAGCCCGCCGCGCTTTCCGGCGGGCAGCAGAGCCGCGTGGCACTGGCCCGCGTTCTGGTGCAGCGGCGCGACCTGTTGTTGCTGGATGAGCCCTTTGCCGCGCTTGGGCCGTCGTTGAAGGCCGAGATGCTGGACCTTGTGCAGGAACTGGTGGCCGAGAGCGGTTCGACGCTGATGATGGTCAGCCATGATCCTGCCGACGCACGGCGCATCTGCGAACACGCGATCCTCGTGGCACAGAACACGGCGTTGCCGCCCAAGGCCACATCTGAACTGCTGGACAAGCCCCCGCCGGTTCTGCGCGATTACCTGGGATAAGCGATTGCGCATCGCGGAAGGGCGATGGCCGGTGCGACCCGCCTGATGCAGGTCTGCGCAATCCGATTGAGCGCCTTGCGGCGCGCAGGGTCTCTCGTCGAACGCCCTTGACGTCCTCCTCGGGATTGGCGCGAGGAAGTGGAGCTTGCGCGCAGCCCTGACCGGTGGAGCGGTCGATTAGGGATTGCAGTTGGGCCCCGATCTGGGGCATGTGAGCCGCCATGACGTCCAAGACCCATCCCTCTGGTGCGCCATGGCGCAATTTCTACGGCCGTTTCAAGGGAAAGGGGCTGCGCAAGTCGCAGGAGGCATTTCTGAACGAGGACCTGGCCGGGTTGTCGCCGGGCCCCGTCGGCTGGGAAGAGAACCCGGAGCGGAAACCGATCGACCTGGAGGCCTGTTTCGGCAATCGCGACATCTGGCTGGAAATCGGGTTTGGCGGTGGCGAACACATGGTGCATCAGGCGGCGCGAAACCCGGAGGCCGGCATCATCGGATGCGAGCCATACATCAACGGCGTGGCGATGCTGTTGGGGAAAATACGCGAGGCACAGGTCGAAAACCTGGCGGTCTATCCCGGCGATGTGCGCAACATGTTCGACGTGCTTGGCGACAATGCCATCTCAAGGGCGTTCTTGCTCTATCCCGATCCATGGCCCAAGAAACGCCACCACCGCCGCCGTTTCGTGACGCCCGAGCATCTGGAACCGCTGGCACGGGTGATGAAACCAGGCAGTATTTTTCGCGTGGCGACGGATATTCCGGATTACGTACGCCAGACGCTTGAGCAGGTGCCGCGCCACGGGTTCGAATGGCTGGCCGAGCGCCCCGCCGACTGGCGCGTGCCGTGGGATGACTGGCCTTCGACCCGTTACGAACAGAAGGCCCTGCGCGAGGGTCGTACCCCGCATTACCTGACATTTCGCAAGACCTGAGCCGATCACGCCTCCATCCAGATGGTCACTGGCCCGTCATTCAGCAGTTCGACTTTCATGTCGGCGCCGAATGCGCCGGTCTCGACGGGTACGCCCTGCGCCGCCAGCTGTTGGGCGAAATACCGGTAAAGGCGCTCTCCTTCATCCGGGCTGGCGGCGGCGGAAAAGCCGGGGCGATTGCCGCGGGAGGTATCGGCGGCCAGGGTAAACTGGCTGACCACGAGGGCGCTGCCGTCAATGTCGCGCACCGACAGGTTCATCTTGCCGGCCTCATCCTTGAAAATACGAAGTTTTGCGATCTTGGCGGCCAGTTGGTCGGCCTCGGCCTCGGAATCGCCCTGCATGGCGCAGATCAGGATCAGCAGTCCGGCGCCGGTCTGGCCGATCCGTGTGCCGTCAACCGCGACGCTGGCATGAGAGACTCGTTGAATAAGTGCGCGCATCCGGGGTTCTCTCAGGTCAGCTGCGGAAATCGCAGATTTCGGAAATTTCGGCGCGCTCGGTGCGAAGCCGGTTGGCCGGGTGGTTCGGGTCGGGGTAGCCAAAGGAAATCGCACAGAGGATCGTCCGGCTGGCCGCAAGGCCGAAATGCGCGCGGATCATCTCGGGGTAGGCCGCCACGGAGGCCTGCGCGATGCTTGCCAATCCCAGGGAGGTCGCGGCCAGCATGAAGGCGGTGACGAAACCACCGCAATCAAGCGCGCCATAGGGGCCCAACGCGGCCTCGGAACTTACGATCGCCACATGCGGAGCGCCGAACAGGCGGAAGTTCTCGCGGCTTTGCCCGGCGCGCGCGGCGTGGTCGTCGCGGGCAATGCCCACCGCATGATAGAGCTGGTAACCGCAGGTGCGGCGGCGATCACCCGTGGCGCCCGGGTAACTTTCGGGCCAGGGCATGTCCGGCGCGGGTTTTTCCCGGTCTACGGTGTCCAGCAGGGAATTGCGGAAGCGTTCGGTTTCCTCTCCGGTCGTGATGACCACCTGCCAGGGTTGGGCGTTGCACCATGATGGTGCGCGACCGGCGGCAGTGACGATCTGTTCGATCACGTCGCGAGGGACCGGATCGGGGCGGAAGCCGCGACAGCTGTAGCGGGTCGAGAGCAGTCGCTCCAATGCGTCGAAATCCACGGTCACGTCAGATAGCTCCTTGGTTTTTCGCATAAAAATACCCGACCGCACCGGCCAACAGGGCCCCCAGAATGACCGCCGCGGCGATTTTGATGGCCGAATAGGGCCGCTCGCCCTGGACCCGGCCGGTGCGGCCATTGACGACAAAGCGGTAGGTTTTGCCGCGGTATTTGTAGGCGGCCAGCCAGACCGGCAGCAGGATGTGCTTGAAGGTCACATCGTTCATCCGTGTCTGGATGTCGTGAATACGCTGACGATCGCCGCCGATGTCGAACTTCACGTCGCGGGAAATGACCCGGTCCATGTGCCGGCGCGCCTCGGCAAAGCCGTCTTCAAGCGCGACAGTGTAGCCTTCGGCCCGGAAACCGGCCAGGTATTCAGGCCGATAGGGTTCCAGCGCGGCCAGATCCCAGGGCTCCAGCGCGTCGGTGAAACGTTTCGGCAGAGACCGTGCGGCCAGCACCAGCACGTCATCGAAGAACCGCGAAACGCGGCCGCGGACCGGGCGCCAGCGGACCTTGGCCACGCGGATGTTCTTGCGCTTGCCGTCGCTCATGACCGTCCGGGTTTCGTAATACACCGTGCCGCGCTCGCCCCGGTAGGCGGACTCGGTATTCGCGTCAAAGGTCCAGTATGGGACGTAGATCCCCTGCATCTTCCGGCCCTTGCGGGCAAATTCCTGCAGTCCCGAAGGGGCGAACCACAGGTTCCCGAGCCAGTCCGTCATCGCCTTTCGCGCGGCGCTTTCCTGCAGCGCGAAGGGCAGAAGCCCGCGCGGTTTGATATGCCGATGCGTGCCGGTATCGGTGACGACCGGTGTGGCGCAGAACGGGCATTCGGTGGCGTGCAGATCCGAGTCATATTCAACCTGGGCCGCGCAATTCGGGCACTGCAGCACGCGGGTCTCCTCGATCTCCTGCTCCGGCAGCCGGCTTTCCAGCGCGCGGTGCAGGTCCAACTCCTGGATGGGCGCCGCCGAGGTCACCGCGTGTTCGATCTGTGCGCTGTTGCCGCAGTGATCGCAGACCAGTTGCGCCGCGCCCGGATCAAACCGGAAATCGGCGCCGCAATTGTCGCAGGGAAATCGGTGTTCAACGGTCATCGCCGGTGTCACCCGTTCCAGTCACCGATGATCGCGTCCGCTTCGAGTTCGACCAGCCAGTCGGGATTCACGAAACGGTCGACCGCCATGATCGTATCGACGGGTCTGACATCGGTGAAATATTCCTTGCGCACGTCTATCGCCGCTTTCCAGTTGTCGATATCGGTCAGAATGACCCGGGTTCGGACGACGTCTTGCAGCCCCGAGCCCGCCTGTTCAAGCGCGGCCTTGATGATTTCGATACATTGCCGGGTCTGCGCGGCTACGTCGCCGATGCCAACCGTGTTCCCGTCCGGATCAACAGGGGCGGTCCCGCCGACCGAGATGAACGGGCCGACGCGGACCGCGCGGCTGAACCCGACGGTCCGCTCCATCGGGTTTCCGTTTGAAATCAACTCACGGTCATAGCTCATGGCGTTACGTTCCCTATGGTGGTCGGAAAGGTGTCAGGCGCCGGGTGGCGGTGGCGGCATCACGGTGAAAAGCTGCGCCAGTTCCTGCACGTCCTCGGCGCGTTGCCAGCCATCCTGCCCGGCGGTCCAGACCAGCGTGTCGCGAGTCAGCTTGCCTTCGCTGGCCATCTGGCCCAGCCGGGCCCTGGAATAGGGGCCGTGGGACTGACCGTTTTCGGCGATATGCCAGACATGTTCGACCGGCGGCAGCGGCGGCGGGGGGGCGTGATGGGTCGGGACCAGTACCGTTTGCGGCGATGTGCCGGCCTGCGAGGTGGCAGGGCGTGCCCCCCACGGGCCGTGCTGCATCCCGGCTTGCGCCATTGCCATGCCCATCCCCATGCCAAGACCGGCGCCCATGCCGCCGCCATTGGGGTTGCGGGCGGCCTCGGTCATCGCCTCGGCGGCGGAGTATTCGGTAAAGCGGCCCAGATCGCCAGCGATACCTGAGGAGGTGCGCTTGTCCAGCGCCGCCTCGACAGCCGGCGGCAGCGAGATGTTCTCGATATAGAGCTCGGGGATCGACAGACCGTATTCCGCGATCGTGCCGCTGATGGCGGCGGCGACCAGCTTGCCCAGATCGGCGGTGTTGGCGGCCATGTCCAGCACCGGGATGCCCGACGAGGCGATTACGCGGGAAAACTCCTGCACGATGATGTTGCGGATCTGATAGCTGATCTCGTCCATGGTGAATTCGCCATCGGTGCCGACGATCTCGACCAGGAATTTCGCCGGGTCGCTGACACGCACCGAGTAAGTGCCAAAGGCGCGCAGGCGGGTCGGGCCGAATTCCGGGTCGCGCAGCATGATCGGGTTCTTGGTGCCCCATTTCAGGTCGTTGAAACGCGTGGTGTTGACGAAATAGATCTCGGATTTGAAGGGGCTCTTGAAGCCGTGATCCCAGTGCATGATCGTGGTCAGCACCGGCATGTTGTTGGTCTCCAGCATATAAAGGCCGGGGGTGAATACATCGGCCAGTTGCCCTTCGTGCACGAAGACCGCCGCCTGACCTTCGCGCACGGTCAGCTTGGCGCCGTATTTGATCTCGTGCCCCTCGCGTTCGAACCGCCAGACCATCGTGTCGCGGGTGTCGTCCACCCAATGGATGACGTCGATGAACTCGCCAGTCAGAAAATCGAAAATACCCATCTTTCAGGTCTCCTTTGTCGTCAGCTTGGTCCGCTCTGGCCGGTAAACAGCCGGCGGAATATCGGCCGCGCTTCGTCGGCGGTCATGCCGGGCCGCAGCGCCGGGTTGTAGAGCACGCGCAGCAGTTCCTCGTCATGGGTGGTGAGCAGGGCGAACTCGTCGTCGTCGTTAAAGATCGAGGGCCGTGCCGTGGGGCTGTCATTGGCCAGGCCCAATCCCTGGGCCAGCTCTTCGTGCACGCAGGACTGGCGCATCAGGGCCGGGTGTTCGGCCCGGATGAAGGCGATGGCGCGGGTGTATTCGTAATCCTTTTCCGACCCGGCGGTGATCACGAAACACAGGATCGACCGGGGCAGAGCGCCGAAGAAGTCCAGCGAGGCCTGGCTGATGCTGGGAATGATCTGCGCGGCACGTCGGCGGGCGAATTCGTGGTCATCCTCGCCCATGACAAAAACATAGAAGTTGGGATTGCGCGCATTGACCGAGACGGGGTGGCCGGTAATGCGGGCCAGGCGGGCGGCATACCGGGTGACAAGCGCCGTGTCCGTGGCGCGCTGTTCCTGCGGTACCGAGGCGCCAAATTCCATCCCCATCCGCACCGGCCCTTTCCACTTGCGCAGCCGGCCGGATTTTCCATCGGACTTTTTCAGACCCTGATCGCGGGCATATTCATCGTAAAAGGCGATACGTTCGAAATTGCGGATCAGATCGGTATCGGTATAGGGCGTATCCACCCCGCCTCCGCCGGTGCGCAGCAGGCCCTGCGCCAGCAGATCGGCCTGCATCCTGCCGTAGAACTGCGCCATCGCCAGGCTGCGCGCTGACGGCGCTGACGGAACGGCCTGCACCGCCAGCCCCGACGGGCGTGCGCGGGGCTTCTCCGTTGGCTCCAGCGGGGCAAGGTCACACCCCGCCAGGGCCCCAAGACCCAATCCAAGAACTGCCCCTGATACGACCCCGCGCCACCGCACCGGGGTGTCAGGCCCCGGGCACCGCGGTGCCGGCGTTGTCACCAACCCCGTCGCGCCGGGATTTGGCCGCTGCCAGCGTATCGCGCAGCTCCGTCTCCATCTTCTTCAGTTCCTCTTCGGCGGCGGCGCGGCGGGCCTTGCCCTCGTCGGCGATCGCCAGGCTTTCCTCGATCGTGCCGATCAGGTCGGCATTGGCCTGTTTCACGGCCTCGATGTCGAAGACACCACGCTCCATTTCCTCGCGGATCATCTTGTTCGATTCGCGCAGGTTGCGGGCATTTGCGGTCAGCAACTCGTTGGTCAGGTCATTGGCGTCCCGGACGGCCGCCGCGGCATCGGCGGAACGCTGGATGGTGACCGCCTGCGCCAGCTGCGTTTCCCAGAGCGGCACCGTGTTGACCAGTGTCGAGTTGATCTTGGTCACCAGGCTCTTGTCGTTTTCCTGTACCAGCCGGATCGAGGGCAGGGACTGCATCGTGACCTGCCGGGTCAGTTTCAGGTCATGCACCCGGCGTTCCAGGTCGTCTCGTGCGGCTCGCAGATCGCGCAGTTCCTGCGCCTTCATCACCTGCTTGGCCTCGGCGGCCTTTTCCACGGCTGCTTCGGCCTTGGGGATGTCCTTTGTGTCGAGAACGTTCAGTTTCTCCTCGCCCGCCGCGATATAAAGCGCCAGCTCATCGTAGAAGCTGAGCGTTTTTTCATAGAGGATATCGAGCGATTTGATGTCCTTGAGCAACGTGTGCTCATGGCCCAGAAGATCCTCGGTGATCTTGTCGATCTGGCCCTGGACCTTTTCGAACCGGGCGGTGAAATTGGCGAAGGGCGCGGCGCGGCCAAGCAGGCGTTCCCACCAGGTGCGTTTGCGGCGCACATCCAGCTCTGAGACGGAAAAGCCGCGGATCGTGGTGACGATGCCGCGCAGGCTGTCGCCCGCGGGGCCGACATCCTTGTTGCGCACCCCCTGCAGCATGGACTGCGAGATTTCCTGCAGTTCGGCCTGCGCGTTCGAGCCGAAGGAGACGATGGACTGCGTGTCGCTCATGTCGATCTCGGCCATGCGTTTCTTGATCTCGGCGCCCAGGGGCTTGTCGGCGTCCCTGAGCGGGACGATGGTGTTTGCGTCAGTGGGTTCGGGCAGGATAACGGCGCTGACTTTCTCCACTTCGGCCAGCGTGGCCTCGGCCTGTTGGCGGATATTCTCGGTCATGACTTCCCCTCTACCTGTTAATCCTGTTGATCCGACTGGATCTCGGGGCGGATACCCTCGCGCCGCAAGCGGTCGCGCAGCACGTCGATTTCGATTTCCAGATCAGTACGATTGTCGGCCAGCAGCTTTTGCGTCTTGGCCACGAAATTCTCTTCCAGATCGGTTAGCAGCATCATGTAGTCGGATTTCGCCGCCGCGCTGCGGGAGCGGGCGTAAATATCGGCGAATTTCGCGGTCGCGTCGCGTGCGCCCACCAGGTAGATGCCCATGTACTTGCGCGCTGCCGTCAGGTCGCGCGGGTCGTCTTCGACGGTACGCAGCATGTCGCGCACGCTGACCTGAAACCGCTCTACCCGCGCCTCGGCCTGGCGATCACCGGCGCGCCTGATCGCATCGGACATCGCGGCCAGGTGGGTTTCGGCCTTTTCCACCGCGCGCGCGACGCGGTCGGTCTGGAACTGGTCGACCCCTTCAAGGCCCTTGTCCTTCATCGGGTCGAGACCGAAGGCAAGACCGTGCAAGACCGTGCCGAGCACCCCATAGATTACCGGTGCAACGATCCCGCCGCCGGCGGCAAACCCGGCAAGTGCCAGGCCCAGCCCGGTCAGCACCGAGCCCGCCATCTTGCGCGGGAATCCGGGGCGGCGGGCGACCTTGCGCGCCTCATAGGCTTCCTGTGCCAGAATGCCTTCGCGGGTCATCCAGGCTGCCATCAGCAATGTGCCAAGCGCCAGAAGGTTCAGCGCTAGCCCCACGGGCCCGCTGGCGAAGGCCTGCCAGATCAGCGGCAAAGGCGCCAGAAACAGCAGGTTGACCCGGCCGCCGGCGCGGGTGCGCCTGGCCCCCTGGAACGCGCCACGGGGGGCCGTTCCGGGCGGGCCGCCATCGGGGCTGTATTTGCCGCCATAGCGTTGCGCCATCTACACGCCCCCCGACACCGAGACAAAGAGGATCAGCAGCACAAGCAGGAAGAATGCAAGTTTTTGCAAGCCTGTCTCGGTCATCGAAATCCCCGGTATTCTCAAGTCATGACAAACCTAGGGGATGCCGGTGCGGCTTACTAGGGGGAAGATTCCCGTGCGCGGCTCATCACCAATGCGCCAGAGGTTTTTGCGGCGGTCGCGTGGCTTGTCCACTGGTCGCTCCCGCATGCCAAGATCTGATCAATAACCGTGTGCTTCGAGCTTCCGCTCTGAGCCCAAACAAGGCATTCGATAGGCGCCCCGCGCTGAACCAAGCCCGAAGGGCGCAGCGCATTGCCGGCGCGCTCCCATGCGGCGGCAATTTGGCTGAGGCAGGCGCAATGGAGTGAAGTTTCCAGGACTTGGCTGGGATAAACGGCTCAGAATTTCTGTTGGATCGCCACCGCGCGCGTCGGCAATGCGCGGCTTGAAACGAAAGCGTCAACGGCGGCTCCGGTCCGCACTCCGGATATTCTCGAACTCAGACTTCACGCAGCCTCTCAGGCGGCCGCATGGGGCCGCCCAAGAGGGGTAAAGGGACACCGCTCAATGGCGCGCGGCGGTGCGGCGTTCCGCGTTCAGCTTGCGGGTATAGCCGGATTGGATGACTTCGACCGCGACCAGCACCACCACCGAGAAGTAGAAAGTGGTCTTGGACATCGGCACCACCTCGTAGCCGAAGAATTTCAGCGCCAGGGATTCGTCATGCATGGCATGGGCGGCGGCCTGTCCGGCCTCCCCCAGAAGGACCACGCCCACGATCAGCAGGATAAAGAGGCCCAGAACCTCGTACATGCGGTTCTTCTCGAGAAAGCGGGTGACGCCATCGGCCAGCAACAGCATCGCCAGACCCGACAGGATGATCGCGGTCGCCAGGATCGGGAAGACATCGGTAATGGCCAGCGCCGACAGCACCGAGTCGAACGAGAAGATCAGGTTCATGAGCACGATCAGCATGACCACCTGAGCGGCCGACTTGCCGGATTTCGATTCAACGTCGGTGTCGAGATGTTCGATCGTCAGCATGTGACCGATCTCCTTGACCGCGGTATACATGATGAAGATCCCGCCCAGCACAAAGACACAGGTGGCGAAGTTGACGCCTCCTTCGATCAGGCCGGGGCTGTCAAACACGAAAAACGGCTCTGCCATGGCGTCGATCAGCTGGATCATCGCGAAGAGCAGGATAACCCGCAGTGCCACCGCGATCACGATGCCCCAGCGACGCACGGCCTGTTGCTGCGCGACGGGCGCGCGCTGGCTTTCGATGGAGATATAGAGCAGGTTGTCGAACCCCAGAACCGCCTGCAAGAAGCACAACATCAGCAGGTTGCCCAGGTTTTCCACTGTCAGAAGGTCGGCCATTTGGTCTGTTCCTCGCACGTTTGAACCGGTTTCGGGCTGCTATAGCGCGCCAAGGCCGCAAAAACAAAACGAAAGGACCGCGCGGTGCCGCGCGTCGCGATTTTCAGTCGGTACGGGTGTAGCGGGACCGCATCCGGTAATCCTTGGCCGGTCCCGTGACGCGCCACTCAACCTGAAAATCCGGCCAGCCGTCGAAGTGGTAGGTGGCGGTGTAGCGATCCGGATCGCACCAATGCGACGCCGTACCGCCCGACGCCGGGACCTGGTGAAAAAACCGCCCGTCGTCGAAATAGACCCTGAGCCCAGGCGCCCAGAAATACGTCCGTTCGGATGCCATCGGCTGGTGTCCGCGGATCGTCAACAGCCCTGCCTCGTGATAGCTTAGCCCCGCGCCACGCGGTGCCCAGACGGCTGTGCCGGTGAAGCTTGCCGGCGGGGCGTCGGCATGGGTGATCTGACGGACCAGCCGGTATTTGCCCTCGAATTCGGCGAGACCGCGTTCGGGCCGGTCAGCCATGCGCGCTCTCGGTTCGGTCAAACTGTCCCATCTCGCTGCTCCTGCCTTGCCGCTGTGGCGCGGTCGGTCTAAACCGCGCGCAACGATAGTCGCATCGCGTAAGGACCGCTACATGATTTCCCGCTATTCCCGCCCCGACATGGTTGCCATCTGGTCGCCCGAGACCAAGTTCCGCATCTGGTATGAGATCGAGGCCCATGCCTGCGATGCCATGGCCGATCTGGGTGTGATCCCGCGCGAGAATGCCGAGGCCGTATGGAAGGCCAGGGACGTGGAATTCGACGTGGCCCGCATTGACGAGATCGAAGCCGTCACCAAGCATGACGTTATCGCCTTCCTGACCCACCTGGCCGAACATGTCGGCAGCGAAGAGGCGCGTTTCGTGCATCAGGGCATGACCAGCTCGGATGTGCTGGACACCTGTTTCAACGTGCAGCTGACCCGCGCCGCCGATCTGCTGATCGCCGATCTCGAAGGTCTGCTGGCCGCTCTGAAACGTCGCGCGATTGAACACAAGGATACCATCCGTATCGGCCGCAGCCACGGCATCCACGCCGAGCCGACCACCATGGGCCTGACCTTTGCCCGCTTCTACGCCGAGATGGACCGCAACCTGTCGCGGATGCGCGATGCGCGCGTCGAGATCGCCACCGGCGCGATTTCCGGGGCCGTGGGGACGTTTGCCAATATTGATCCGGCCGTCGAGGAACATGTCTGCGACCAGCTGGGTCTGGTGCCCGAACCGATCAGCACACAGGTCATTCCGCGCGACCGTCATGCGGCGTTCTTTGCCACGCTTGGCGTCATCGCCAGCAGTATCGAGAACATCGCCATTGAAATTCGCCACATGCAGCGGACCGAGGTGCTGGAGGGGGCCGAGTTCTTCTCGATGGGGCAAAAAGGCTCCTCGGCGATGCCGCACAAGAAAAACCCGGTGCTGACCGAGAACCTGACCGGGCTGGCGCGCATGGTGCGCGCGGCGGTGATCCCGGCGATGGAAAACGTGGCGCTCTGGCACGAGCGCGATATCTCGCACTCGTCTGTCGAACGCATGATCGGGCCGGACGCCACAATCACGCTGGATTTCGCCCTGGCCCGGCTGACGGGCGTGGTCGACAAGATGCTGATTTTCCCCGAGAACATGATCGAGAACATGAACAAGTTCCCCGGCCTGGTGATGAGCCAGCGGGTTCTGCTGGCACTGACCCAAGTAGGGGTCAGTCGCGAAGATGCCTATGCCATGGTGCAGCGCAATGCGCTGAAAGTCTGGGAACACCGCACCGATTTCAAAGAGGAACTGCTGGCAGACCCCGACGTCACCGCCGCGCTGAGCCCCGAAGAGATCGAGGAAAAGTTCGACCTGGGCTATCACACCAAGCATGTCGACACGATCTTTGCGCGGGTCTTTGGCCAGGGCTGACACGCGCTTGTGATTTGTCTGCTGCGCGATCGTCCTGTCTGATCGTTTCTGATTGAATTGCGCCAGACAGGAGTTGCCGCATGTTTCGTACCATCGTTTTCGCAGCCATTCTTGCCCCCGCCATGGCCTTGGCCGCCGGGGGTGGCGGGTCTTCGGCCCCCAAACCGACGGAAACGACCAAGAAATGCACCGATGGCAAGGTCTGGGACAAGGGCAGCAAATCCTGCGTACAGGCCCGTAACGACGTTCTGGATGACGATACGCTTTACGGTGCCGTCCGGGAATTTGCCTATGCGGGGCAGTACGAACATGCACAGGCGGCACTGGCCGCGATGTCGGACCAGGCCGATGACCGCGTGTTGACCTACTGGGGCTTCACCCACCGCAAAATGGGCGATGTCGCCACCGGGATGTGGTATTATCGCAAGGCCATCGCGACTAATCCGCAAAATATCCTTGCGCGGTCCTACATGGGGCAGGCGCTGGTGGAGCAGGGTGATCTTGTCGGCGCGCGCCGGCAATTGCGGGCCATCGTCGATGCCGGCGGCAAGGAAAGCTGGGCTCATGCGTCGCTTTACCAGGCGCTCACGACGGGTGTTACCTACACCTACTGAGGATGCCGGGCACGGCTGCATCCAATTATGGTCGGCGATCGCGGGCATTTGTGCTATCATCTCCCGAGAACCAGCAGGAGATCAGAGATGAAGCTGAAAATCGCGATTGCCGCTGTCGTGATGACACTTGGTACGGCTGCCCTCGCCGGACCGGGGTGTGGTCTTGGCCATGGCAAGCAGGTCATGTCTTGTGGCGAAGGCACTGTCTGGGACGCGCAAAGCCAGAGTTGCGTACCGCTAACCACCAGCTAAACCGATCGAATTCGGCGAATTGGCCAAGGTTGGGCTGGCGTGCCAGACCGATCGTATTCTCCGTCTGTTCTTAGATAAATTTTCATCCTTCCCGGCCTATTCTCGGCGCAGAGCCAGGAATGAGGGAAATGATGAACGATATGACACCGCTTGCGCAACTGTCGCCACCGTCTGCCTCTGGCGCGACATCGGCGCGGCTGACGCGCAAGCAAAAGGCCGCCATCGTAGTGCGTTTCCTGCTCAACGAGGGGGCAGAGGTGCCGTTGACCGATCTGCCGGAGCCGCTGCAGGCGACGCTGACCACCCAGATGGGGACCATGCGCTATGTGGACCGTTCGACGCTGGCGGATGTGGTGGCGGAATTCGCCGGAGAGCTTGAGGCGATGGGCCTGACCTTCCCGCGCGGCGTGGCCGGGGCGCTGACTGCGCTCGACGGGAAGATCAGCCCGCAGACCGCCGCTAGGCTGCGCAAAGAGGCAGGCGTTCGTCAGTTCGGTGACCCGTGGGAGCAGATTTGCAACGCCGGCATCACCAACCTGGTCCCGATCATCGAAAAGGAAAGCATCGAGATTGCGGCGGTGGTGCTGTCCAAGCTCGAAGTGGCGCAGGCGGCGGCATTGCTGGGCAAGCTGCCGGGCGACAAGGCGCGGCGCATCACCTACGCGGTGTCCCAGACAGGCGCGGTAACGCCGGACGCGGTGGATCGGATCGGCCTGGCGCTGGCCGCACAGCTGCACGAGGTGCCCGAGACCGCGTTCGACAGCGGGCCCGAGCAACGGGTGGGGGAGATCCTCAACTATTCCGCGGCGGCGACCCGCGATGACGTGCTTGTAGGGCTTGACGAAACCGATCAGGATTTCGCCGCCCGTGTCCGCAAGGCGATCTTTACCTTTGCCAATATCCCCGAGCGTCTGAACCCGACCGATGTGCCCAAGATCACCCGCGAGGTGGAGCAGGCGGTCCTGGTCATGGCGCTGGCCTCTGCCACCGAAGGCGATCTGGCCGCCGCGGCGGAGTTTCTTCTGGATAACATGTCGAAACGCATGGGCGACGGCATTCGCGAAGAGATGGAAGAGCTGGGGGCGGTCAAGCCGAAGGATGCCGAAGAGGCAATGACAGAAGTCGTCAATGCGATCAGAAAGCTGGAAGCCAGCGGCGAAATCACCCTGATCCTGCCCGAAAGCGAGGGCGAAGACGAATAGCGATTGTCGCGCCGCCGCGATCCCATCTCAGGTTGGGCACCGGTATCTCGATCCGGGCGATCGGCCGTTCGGCGTTCGTAAAGGTTGCCTGGTAGCGGGAAAGGGCACTGGATTCAGCGCCTCTTTCCTCACGACGGGCGCACCTCTCGACAATGTGTTCTGTGTCCGGCGCACCGGCGTCGAAACCGGTGGACAGCTTCGGGGCGGCGGCATAGGCTTGCCGCCATGAGCGATACTGATGGACGCCGCTGGCATGATATGGGTGGGCAGAGCGCCGGTGAGATCCCGCAGGAGGGGCATGATTTCGCCCTTTGGGAAAAGCGCGTCGATGCCTTGATGGTACTGTGTGGCGGCAAGGGCCTGTTCACCGTTGATGGCCTGCGCCGGGCCCTCGAAGACATGGGCGAAGACGCGTTTGAAAAACACAGTTACTACGAGCGCTGGATCGCTTCGGTGAACCAGAACCTGATCGAGGCCGGTACCTATTCGCTCGAAGAGCTTGGCCGGAAGATGGACGAGGTCGCCGACCGTGGCGCGACCTATGGCGCGGCGCAGCGTGATGGCTGAGCGGGTGCGCGTCAAGGCGATGATGCCGCCCGGACATGTCCGCGCGCCGGCTTATCTGCGGGGCAAGACCGGCATCATCGAACGCGCGCTGGGCACGTTTGGCAACCCGGAGCAGCTGGCCTACGGGCACGCGGCCGAGAAGAAGCAGCTATACCGCGTGCGCTTTACCATGGCCGAGCTTTGGGGCGATGGTGCCGAGACACCGGAAGACACGGTGGATGCCGAGATCTACGACCACTGGCTGGAGAAGGTGTAGCCCGATGCCGCATGACCATCATGACCATCTGAGCCCGTCGGGCCACCCCTATCGCCCCGACAATGACGGCCCGCTGACCTATTGGCAGCGCATGGAAATCGCGGTGCGCGAGCTGTTGATCGAAAAGGGTGTTGTCACGCCTGCCGAAATCAGCACCCAGATCGACGCGATGGATGCCCGCAGCCCGGCGAACGGCGCCGCGGTTGTGGCGCGCGCCTGGACCGACCCCGAATTCAAGTCGCGCCTGCTGGCAGATGCCAGCGCCGCGAGCCGGGAAATGGGGTTCGATATCGGTCCGCTCAACCTGATCGCGGTCGAAAATACCGACACCGTGCATAACCTGATCGTCTGTACCCTGTGCTCGTGCTACCCGCGCAACCTGCTGGGCCTGCCGCCCGATTGGTACAAGACCCGTGAATACCGAAGCCGCGCCGTACGCGAACCGCGCGCGGTGCTGCGCGAATTCGGGGTCACCCTGCCGGACAACGTACAGGTGCGCGTGCATGACAGCACGGCCGATATGCGCTATATCGTGCTGCCCGCGCGGCCCGATGGTACCGATCAACTGGATCAGGGCGCATTGGCCGAACTGGTCACGCGCGATTCGATGATCGGAATGGGGTTGCCGCGCAAGCCTTTGTAATCACACCCATTTCGCCAAAGGTGGCAAGCTCATGAGCACCGCGTTGGCGTCATGCCCGGTGGCCAGCCCGAATTTGGTGCCGCGGTCATAGACCAGGTTGTATTCGGCATAAAGACCGCGATGGATCAACTGGGTATCCTTGTCCTTGTCCGTCCAGTCCTGCGTGCGGCGTCTTTCCACCAGCGGCACGAACGCCGGCAGGAAGGCGCGGCCAATGTCCCGGGTCAGCGCGAAATCCGCTTGCCAGTCACCGCTGTTGTGATCGTCCATGAAAATACCGCCGACACCCCGGGCGCGGCCACGGTGCGGTATGTAGAAATATTCGTCCGCCCAGGCCTTGAGGCGCGGGTAATGATCCGGCCCGTGCGGATCAAGATAGGCGCGCTGCGTGGCGTGAAAATGCGCCGTGTCCTCCTGGTATTCGATACAGGGGTTCAAGTCGGATCCGCCACCGAACCACCAGGCCCGTGGCGTCCAGAACATCCGGGTATTCATATGTACCGCCGGCACGTGCGGGTTCTGCATATGCGCGACCAGCGAGATGCCCGAGGCCCAGAAACGCGGATCATCGGCGATGCCCGGCACCCCGCGAGCGGCCATTGATTTCTGCGCGGCTTCGCCAAGTGTGCCGTAGACCTTGGACACATTGACACCGACCTTCTCAAAGACCCGTCCGCCCCGCATCACGCTCATCAGGCCGCCGCCGGCGTCGCTACCGTCGTCCGAATGGCGCCTGGTCTCGCGCAGCTCGAATGTGGCGGGTGGCATGTCGGACAGCGGGCCATCGGCGTGGCTTTCCTCCAGCCCTTCGAATGCGGCCACGATCTGATCGCGCAGGCTGCGGAACCAGGCGGCGGCCTCGCGTTTTTCGGCGTTGAAATCCGTGGTCATGACGCGCGTCCGATCAATGGGCCGGAGCGCCGACGGCATCAAGCAGCGTGCGCCCGCCATCAACTGTCATGATCTGCCCTGTCATGAATCCCGAAGCTTCGCAGGCCAGGTATTGCGCGGCCTCGGCAAGCTCCGCGGGCGAGGCGATGCGTCCAAGCGGCGTGTTGTCCTCGATCTCTCCGCGGTATTCTTGCTGTTCGCGCAGCGTATCCTTCAGCGATGCGCTCATGACGGACCCGAAGGCCAGCGCGTTCACCCGGATGCGGTGCGGCGCCAGGGCCACGGCAAGGCTGCGGGTCATCTGATCCAACGCGGCGGACGATACCGAAAAGGCCAGCAGATCGGGGTGGGTGCGACGCGCGGCGATCGACGACAGGTTGATGATCGTGCCGGTTGCGCCCTCTTCCTGGTCCTCGGCCTGCTTTATCATCCGCCGGGCAACAAGCTGCGACAGGCGCAGGGCGGTTATCAGGTTCTGGTTCAGCAGCATGACCATCGCATCATCATCCGGGTTCAGCGGGTCCGAGGTGACGACCTGGCGCGAGGCATTGACCAGGATGTCGACCTGGTCGAAGGCGTCGATCGTGGCGGACAAGAGGTTCGCCTGGGTCAGCTTTTCACGCAGATCACCTGCGAAATACCTGATATTGCTGCCTTCTTCGTTCTTGCCGATTTCCTTTTTCAGCTGCTTTTCGTCCATATCCGCAAACATCACATTCGCGCCCTTGTTGGCGAAATGACGGCCGACGGCGAGGCCGATGCCATTGGCCCCGCCGGTGACAATCGCGGTTTTGCCGGAAATCGAGAATGACATGGGCGGGACCTTTCAGAGGTGATTCTGCCTGTGGCAGGCTATGCGAATTCAACGCGCCGTGCGAGACGGCCGCTGCGCGTGCAGGATTTTGAACCTGTTGTCGCCTGCCGCCTCGGATACAGTGGTGAAGAGCCGGTTCAGATCGGCCTCATAGGGCAGGTGGCGGTTGGCCACCAGCCACAACTGGCCGGACGGTTTCAGCATTGCCGCCGCGGCGCAGATGAAAGCGCGGCCCAGGGCCGGGTCGGCATTTCGGTCGGTGTGGAAAGGGGGATTGCTGACGACGCTATCCAGCAGTCCCTCATCGGGCCGCCACCGGGTGGCATCGTCCCAGTGCAGCCTCAGGCGCGGATCGGTCACGTTTTTCCGGGCGCATTCCAGGGCGGCGTGATCGGCTTCGACCAGGTCGAGATGCGAGATGCTGTCACGTTCAAGCAGCCGCGCGCTCAGATAGCCCCATCCGCCGCCCAGATCTGCAACATGCGCCCCCAGCCGGTCAGGCAGCGTATCTGCCAGCAGGCGCGAGCCGGGGTCGATCCCATCGGCGGAAAACACGCCCGGCTGGGTCACGAAGCCTTCGTCGATCTCCTGCGGATCGCCGATCATCCAGTCATCGAAATCGGCCTGCACCGAGATCTGGAACAGCTTGCCATGCGCCTTGGACAATGGGGCCGCCACCTGCGCACGCTTGCGGCACGCCTTCAGAACGGATTCGACACCGTTGGTCTTGGCGCCGTCAACAATGACCGGCCCATCCGTGACCTGCGCGGCGCGGGCGATCAGCCCATGCGCCAGAAGTTTCGCCCGCGGCAGGAACACCAGCGATGCGGAATAGCGTCCTTCGGGCTGGGTGGAACAGTGCAGGCCCTGCGCGGCGAAGTGATCCACATCCGGTTTGAACCCGGTCAGCACGTGCAGCCGGTCCTGCGGCAGGGGCGACAGGTCATGCAGACCGGCACGGGGGGCAAAGACGGCAACGCGCCCGGTTTCGGGCAGCGTGACCTCACCGCTTTCCAGGGCCAGGGACAGGCGGGAAGCGGACAAGCTATTCCTTTTCCATCGTGCATTGCAGCGGGTGCTGATGCTGGCGCGAGAAATCCATCACCTGGGCAACCTTGGTTTCGGCGATTTCGTGACTGAAGACGCCGACAACGGCCAGGCCCTTCTGATGCACGGTCAACATGATGTCGAAAGCCTGTGCGTGGGACATGCCGAAAAATCTTTCAAGTACCGCCACGACGAACTCCATCGGTGTGTAATCGTCGTTCAAAAGCAGGACCTTATAAAGCGGCGGGCGTTTGGTCTTGGGGCGCGTTTCGACGACGACCGAGGTATCCTGATCGTCATCGTTCTTGCCGGCCATGGTCACTGGATATTGAATCATGTTTTCAGTGGCGCTTCGAAACAGGTCTTTGGTGAGCAGTCTATATAACCTCACGGTGGCGCGTGAAAAGGGGGCGATCGCGCCTATCCGGGCGGTTTGGGCGAAAAGAGTTGAAATTTCCCTTACAATGGCGGCCTAGTTCCGGCGTCTGCGCACCGATTTCGGCCGGCCCTTCTGGGGCTTTGACGGGGTGTCGTCCTCGAGCCCGAGCTGATCGCGCAGGATGCGCGGGCGGATTTCCTGCACCTGGCACGGTTTCAGCTGCCCCAGCTGGAATGGGCCATACGAAACGCGGATCAGCCGGTTGACGATCAGGCCGATGGCTTCCATCGCGCGGCGGATTTCCCGGTTCTTGCCCTCGCGGATCGATACGGTTGCCCAGGCATTGGCCCCCTGTTGGCGATCCAGCGTGACGGTCATGGGTTGGAACGTCTCACCATCGACCTCCAGCCCCTTTCGCAGCGGGTCGAACGTGTCATCGGCGGGGCGGCCCTTGACCCGGACACGGTATTTCCGCAGCCAGCCGGTTGACGGCAGTTCCAGCTTGCGCTTGATGCCGCCGTCATTGGTCAACAGCAGCAACCCCTCGGAATTCAGGTCCAGCCGGCCAACGCTCATCACGCGCGGCAGGTCTTCGGGCAGGTCGTCGAATATCGTGCTGCGCCCCTGTTCGTCGCGCGTGGTCGTCACCAGCCCGGTGGGTTTGTGATAAAGCCACAGGCGCGGTGGATCGGGGTCGCCCAACGCGCGGCCATCGACGGTGATCCTGTCCCGCGCGGTCACGTTCAGGGCAGCGCGGTCGATGGTCTTGCCGTTGACGGTCACGCGACCTGCCTCGATCATGCGCTCGGCCTCGCGCCGGCTGGCGATACCGGCGCGGGCGATGACCTTGGCGATGCGGTCGCCGGCTGGGGGTTTGGTGTTCATGGCTTCCGCTTAGACCAAATCCGGTGCTTGCGAAAGCGCAATGGAGCAGGCAAAGACGGGTTCATGACGTTCAAGAGCCATATGCAGGCCGCCCTGGACGAGGCACTTGCCGCCGGTGACCGGGGCGAGGTGCCGGTTGGCGCGGTGCTGGTGAATGCGGCGGGTGCAGTGGTCGCCACCGCGGGCAACCGCACGCGGGAGTTGAACGATCCAACCGCCCATGCAGAGATACTGGCGATCCGGGCCGCCTGTGCAGCCGCCGGCAGCGAGCGGCTGCCGGGTCATGACCTCTACGTGACGCTGGAACCCTGCGCGATGTGCGCCACGGCGATTTCCGCCGCCCGCATCGCCCGGCTCTACTATGGCGCCGCCGATCCCAAGTCCGGCGGCGTTGGGCATGGGGCAAAGGTGTTCACGCACCCGCAATGTCATCACGTGCCCGAGGTCTATGACGGGATCGCCGCGGCAGAGGCCGAAACGCTGTTGACGGATTTCTTCCGTTCCAGGCGCTGAAACTTCTGGATGCCTCCGGCGGGAGTATTTCCAGAACGATGAAAGCGCGCGCCCGCATCTTCACCGTTCCTGAAATACTCATTTCCTCCCGGCTACGACAGCTCGATCGGCTGCATCACCTCGGGCTCGATCACATTTACGTCAGGCAGGGCCTCGACAAGCGGTTTGGCGGATTGTTCGAGGATCGGGAAGGTCTTGTAGTGGCAGGGAATCAGCGTCTTGAAGTTGAAGAAGGTCTTGGCCGCATAGGCCGCGCGGCGCATATCCATCGTGAAATACCCACCCGCGCAGAGAATGCCGATATCAGGCGCGTGCAGATCGTTGAACACCTTCATGTCGGCCATGACATCGGTGTCACCCGACAGGTAGATGGTATGACCTTCTCCCTCGATCATGTAGCCGCATTCGGTGCCGGGCACCTCGGGGCCGCCCGGGCCGGCCACGCTTGAAGAATGGGTGGCATGCACCATCGTGACCTTGATGCCATCAAGATCGACAGTGCCGCCCTTGTTGAAGCCCACGGCCGCAATGCCCTGCTTTTCCTCCCAATGGGACAGCAGGTCATACTGGCCCACGACCGGCACATCCTTGTCTTTCGCGATGTTCAGCACGTCGGCCACATGGTCGAAATGCGCATGTGTCAGCAGGATATGGGTCACACCGTCGGTTGCTGCCGCCCGATGTTCCTCGGGGAGCATCGGATTGCCGCTCAGCCACGGATCGACCAGCAGAACCTGTCCGCCAATCTCGATTTTGAATGAGGCATGTCCTAGCCAGGTGATTTTCATGATGTGCTCCAGGTTGATGTTTCCGACAACCTAACACGGTAAACGCGGACGAAAAGAGGGCAGGTGGCTTGCGGGGCCGCGCGTGCGGCGGTAAACGCTGATCCGACAAAGCTGACCCGGAGATCACCCATGTCGATCGACACCGACACCGCCGCAAAGGTGGCCAAGCTGGCGCGCATCCGCGTCGAAGATGACGCGCTGCCGGCGCTGGCGCAAGAATTCAACAATATCCTTGGCTTCATCGAACAGCTGAACGAAGTCGATGTCGACGGTGTCGAGCCGATGGTCAGCGTGACGCCGATGCGCCTGAAGCGGCGTCAGGACGTGGTCAATGACGGCGATCAGCAGGACAAGGTGTTGTCAAATGCGCCCGATGCGCGCGAAGGATTTTTTGCGGTGCCGAAGGTGGTTGAATGATGTCCGAACTGAACAAACTGACGATTGCCGAAGCGCGCGACAAGCTACGCCGCGGCGAGATTACCAGCACCGAGATTACCACCGCCTGCCTGGAACAGATCGACGGGGCGGGCGCGTTGGGCGCCTTCGTGCATCACACGCCCGATCTGGCGATGGAACAGGCGCGCGCGGCGGATGCGCGCATCAGCGCGGGGGAGGCGCCGTCGATCTGCGGTATCCCGCTGGGAATTAAGGACCTGTTCTGCACCAAAGGCGTGCCGAGCCAGGCCGGAAGCGCGATCCTGAACGGGTTCAAGCCCGAATATGAATCGACGGTGACACAAAACCTGTTCGATGCCGGCGGCATCATGCTGGGCAAGCTCAACATGGATGAGTTTGCGATGGGGTCGTCGAACGAGACCTCCGTATACGGCAACGCGGTCAACCCGTGGCGGCGCGGCAACGAGGATACCGCGCTGACGCCTGGGGGGTCCTCGGGCGGGTCGGCCAGCGCGGTTGCGGCGGATCTGTGCCTGGGCGCGACCGGTACCGATACCGGCGGCTCCATCCGTCAGCCCGCGGCATTCACCGGCATCACCGGCATCAAGCCCACCTACGGGCGTTGTTCACGTTGGGGGATCGTCGCTTTTGCATCCTCGCTCGACCAGGCCGGGCCAATGACCAAATCCGTGCGCGACGCCGCGATCTTGCTGGAAACCATGTGTGGCCATGACCCCAAGGATTCGACCTCTGCCGATCTGGCCGTGCCGGATTTCGAGGCCATGTTGACCGGCGACATCAAGGGCAAGGTCATCGGCATTCCGGAAGAATACCGCATGGACGGGATGCCGGAAGAGATCGAGAAGCTGTGGTCCGATGGTACCGACATGCTGCGCGACGCGGGGGCCGAAATTCGCGACATCAGCCTGCCGCACACGAAATACGCGTTGCCGGCCTATTACGTGATTGCGCCGGCCGAGGCGTCCTCGAACCTGGCGCGCTATGACGGGGTGCGCTACGGGCACCGGGCGAAACTTGCCCAGGGCGACGGCATCACCGAGATGTACGAGAAAACCCGCGCCGAAGGCTTTGGCCCCGAGGTACAGCGCCGGGTGATGATCGGCACCTATGTGCTGTCCGCCGGCTTCTACGATGCGTATTACAACCGTGCCCGCAAGGTGCGCGCGCTGATCAAGCGCGATTTCGAGGATGTCTTTGCCGGCGGCGTGGATGCGATATTGACCCCGGCGACGCCATCGTCGGCCTTTGGCCTGGGCGAGATGGCGGATGCGGATCCGGTGCAGATGTATCTCAATGACGTGTTCACCGTGACCGTCAACCTTGCAGGGTTGCCGGGCATCAGCGTGCCGGCGGGCCTGGACAAGCGCGGCTTGCCCCTGGGGCTGCAGCTGATCGGACGGCCGTGGGAGGAGGGCGACCTGCTGAATTGCGCTTATGCCCTTGAAGGCGCGGCAGGTTTTGTAGCCAAGCCGGAAAAATGGTGGTAAAAATCCGCGAAAATATGAGAGCGGCAGGATGAGCAGATGCGTTTTTCGTTGATCATGGTGGCGGGTATTGCCCTTGCGGCCTGCAGCCCCCCTGTACCCGATAGCGGCCAGGGTGTCGGGTTCGGGAACTACGAGGAATACCAGAAGCAGCAGCGCGCGCGCGACGCGCAGCTGGCGGGCAGCGCCCTGCCGCCCGCCACGGCCGTGTCGCAAGAGACGCTGGCGGCGGACGGGACGGTTGTTGCGTCGAATGACGGATCGGACCTGGCTGCTGAAACCCAGGCTGCCCTGGGCCAGGGGCAGTCCGGTTCTGGCGCGGCGACGGCAGCGGGTGGCACCGGCCCCCAACCCGAGGCCGTGTACAGTTCGGGCATTTCGCAAGAGAACAATTTCGACGCGGTCGGCGCGCAGCGTTCGATCGAAAGCGATGCGGCCAAGATCGCCCAGAACCGCGCGCAGTACAAGGTGATCGAGGCCGAAGCCCTGCCGGCGCGTCCGGGGGGCGACGGGCCCAATATCGTCGATTACGCCTTGGCCACGACACATCCGATGGGCACGCAGGTGTATCGCCGCATCGGCGTGAACCTGGATGGCAAGGCGGCGCGCAACTGCGCCAAATACGCCTCGCCCGACCAGGCGCAGAGCGCCTTCCTCAGCAAAGGTGGTCCACAGCGCGACCGGATGGGGCTGGACCCCGATGGCGACGGGTATGCCTGTGGCTGGGATCCCGGCCCGTTCCGCAAGGCCGTCGGTGGTTGAGCTTGGCGGGCATCCACCCGGACGCCGAACAGCATCCTTCACCGAATTTTGGTGATCGCCGGGACGGCGTGATCCCCAGCCTCGTGGTCTTGCATTACACCGCGATGCAGACCGCCGAAGCGGCGCTTGAGCGGCTTTGCGACCCCTCTGCCGAAGTCTCCGCGCATTACCTGATCTCGGAAAAGGGCCGTGTCTGGCAGATGGTTGATGAAAGCCGGCGTGCCTGGCACGCCGGGGCGGGTCAATGGCGGGGCATCTCCGATGTGAATTCGCATTCGATCGGGATTGAACTTGCCAATTGCGGCGACCATCCGTTTCCCGAACCGCAAATGGTGGCGCTGGAGGGATTGCTCAAGGGGATTTGCCTTCGATGGAAGCTTGTTGCGGGGGGGGTGATCGGTCATTCGGATATGGCGCCCGGGCGCAAATTCGATCCCGGTCCCCGGTTTGATTGGCTACGGCTGGAAAGGCTGGGCCTGGCGGGCCGCCGCGGGCATGATGCCGGGCCGGGCGATCCGTGCGCCGACCTGTTCCGGCGTCTGGCACGGGATGCGGGTTATACCGCCGATGTGGATGACGCGACCCTCTTGGCGGCGGTAAGGCTCAGGTACCGCCCGCAAGCGTCCGGTCCGCTAGCACCCGAGGATTTCACGCCGATCGGCCACGCGGCCGCGTGGACATGACCCAAGCAGGATTGACGCCGCCCCCGCGATCCGCATAGACCGATCCCCGCGCGGAGGGCCGGATGGCCGCGGGGGCCGCAAGGCCCGCGAGGAAAGTCCGGACTCCACAAGGCGACGGTGCCGGGTAACGCCCGGCCGGGGCAACCCGAGGGAAAGCGCCACAGAAAACAGACCGCCCCGGTCCGTCCGGGGTAAGGGTGAAACGGTGGGGTAAGAGCCCACCGCGGGACGGGCAACCGGACCGGCACGGCAAGCCCCACCGGGAGCAATGCCAAATAGGGACCGCAGGCGGGGATAGGTCGGGCAACCGATACCACCCGCAGGCCGCCTTGGCCCGGCGGTCCGGGTTGGCAGCTAGAGGTGCCCTGGCAACAGGGCATCAAGATGAATGGTCATCCAAGGGGGTTCGCCCCCAGGACAGAATCCGGCTTACAGGCCCTCCGCGCATCTATCGGCGATCAGCCGCATCGGGATTTGGTACTGCCAGGTATTCCCGCGCGGGGATTTCCACGATCCCGCGCAGCCCGAGCGCCTCTGCATCGTCGGCAGCCAGCTGCGAGATGGCCTGCGAAACCGCATCGAACGTGGCGCGGCGGTCTGCGCCCGCGGCGGCGATATAGGGCAGGCCGGGGGTGGGGGGTGTCCAGTCGATCACACGGAGCCTGTCGGCGAAGGCTTCGTAGCGCCGCATGAGCCGCCACGAGACCGCATCGAGTGCGGCGATGTCGGCCCGCCCCTCGGCCACGGCGCGGGCGGAATTCAGATGCCCATGAGTCTGAAGCCGGTTTTTGAACCAGAAGCCGCGCGGTTTCAGGTGGTTGTAAGGCGCGGCGAAGCCTGATTGGGAAAAGTTCTGGTTATAGGCAAAAACCGCCTCGCCAAACGCGTCCGGCCCCTGGCGCGGATCATCGGCGCGGGCCACGATGGCGCTGCGATAATGGCCCGGCGGGCAGCCTTCCAACCCGTAGTCGGGGGTGCCGATCAACGTGACCTTGTCGTGCAGCCACAGCCGGTAAGGCATCCCGCAGGTCTGGCTGAGCACCAGGTCGGGCGCGTTCCAGACCGCGAATTCCTCGGCGTCCTGCGACAGCGTCCCGGGGCTGTCGATCCCGCGTTCCGCCAGTGCCGCGCGCATGAGCTGCCAATAGCGGTCATGCGCCCCGGCCAGTTCGGGGCGGGCGTACATCATCAGGCTGGCAATCATGGCGGGGCCCCTGTTGGTTCTTGCCGGGTCGCGATATTGCCGGCCCGGCCCGCAACAGTTTGACCGCATTGGCGATCCGGATGCAATCACGCGCGCCCGCCGCGACAGCATTTCGCACGCTCCGCGTGGAAAGCCGGTTGACTCAGGCCGCGCGGCGAGTAAAAGGCAGGTTCAAGTTTTTCACGGGCCATGCAGTTGTGCCCGACGCAGGAGCACTATCATGGCGAAGCCGACCACTATCAAGATCCGCCTGAACTCGACCGCAGGTACCGGCCACTTCTACGTGACCAAGAAGAACGCGCGCACCATGACCGAAAAGATGGTCGTCCGTAAATACGACCCGGTTGTGCGCAAGCATGTCGAATACAAGGAAGGCAAGATCAAGTAAGATCACCTTGCTTTGCAATGAGAAAGCCGCGCCCGCCGGGTGCGGCTTTTTCGTTTTGGAGGAGGCGCTGCGCCTCAAGACCGTCCTCCGGCAAGGAGAGCCCTATGCGCAGCGTCGCAGTACCGGAGGTTGGCGGGATCATGTCCTTGCCATCACCGGTTGCAGAAATATTTTGTAATTCGCCGCTTCTTTGCTACGCTTATCAGGTCTTAATTCTGTAATGGCTGCGTTTTTTTGGCAGCGCGTATTTTATTGTAGTTCGTTTGACGGGGTAATTTGTGAAAAGGTTCCCGGAAGAATTCATTGACGACAAGGGTGTGCGCACGGACTGGGTTGACCTGCGCGACCAGCGGTATTTGCCCAACCTGTCGGTGTTGCGATCCTCCGTGTCGATGGATCCCCACCTGATGCGCGCCCTCGATGACGAGGAAGCAGCCAAGGTCATCGGCATTGCCGGGCAATCGTATGCGCAGCCGATTTTCGACGTGCGCAACCAGGGTGTCAGCGGGCGCTGCGTGGGATTTGCGCTGGCCAATCTGGTGGACATCCAGCGCAACCTGCAAAGAGTGCGCGAGGAAACGCCGCTGCCAATCGACCCCGAGGCGGAAAAGTCCAAGACCCCGGCGCAGAAAAAGAAGGAAGCGGCAGAGGCCGAGAAGAAAGCCCGGCAGGACAGGCTGGCCAGGCGCCAGGACATCGTCAGCGCAGACATGCTCTACCGGATGGCCTTTTTCCACGACCGTTACCCGGATCTGGAAGATCCCAATATCCTGCACAAGGACGGGGTGCGTACGCTGCGATCCGCCATCAAGGGGTTTTATCACCACGGGGTTTGCCTGGATTGGCCGGAAACGATCGCGCCGCTAGAGACCGACCGCTGGCAAAGCGTGTGTTATTCGGGGATCACGTCGGCAAATGAGCCGAATTTCCCGACCGTCGATCAGGCGAAAAGCGCGCGCAGGATCGGGCTGGGGGCCTATTTCCGCCTGTCTTCGGTGCTCAATCATTTTCACGCCGCCCTGAACGATGTCGAGGCCATTCTGGTCAGCGCCAACATCCATGACGGCTGGCGCGAGGCCACCCCGCAGAACGGCGGTGTCATCACCTGGCCGCCCAAGAAGGGCAAGATCGGCACCCATGCCTTTGTGCTGGTCGGGTATAATCAGGACGGCTTTCTGGTGCTGAATTCCTGGGGCCCGGAGTGGGGCGGGTATAACGGTCAGCTTGGCATCGCGCTCTGGTCCTACAAGGATTGGGCGCAGAACGTGGTCGACAGCTGGGTATTGCGGCTTGGCGTGCCGGCGCCCGAAGCCTTTGGCGCGTCGATCGGAGAAAAGGGTACGAAAGGGCTTACGGGTCCGGTTCAGGTGGGGTCGATGCCCTGTTCTGAACTGGTTGGGCATTACATGCATCTGGATGACGGGTTTCACGTTGTCACCGGCTCCTATCCCACGTTCGAGAACAGCTGGTGCAAGACGCGAGAGTATCTCGAAGGGCATATCGACCGGAACGCCAGCGTCGGCAAGGACGAGACCAAGTACCGGGGGATTCTGGTCTGGATCCCCGGCAGTTTCGAGGGGATAAAGCCCGCTTTTGCCGCTGCCGTGCAGCGCAAGAACCTGATCAAGAATCTGGGCCTTTATCCCTATACGATCTTCTGGTGCAACAGCTTCGTCGAGAAGTCGATGGAGGTCTTGAACGTCATCTTCGACAGCTGCAAGGAGCAGGCGGGATCGGATGCCGAACATCTGAACGAGCTGATCGAGGGCCGTGTGCGCGGTGTCGGCCGGGCCTTTTGGCGGGATATCGAGATCGGCGCACGCCGAACCCTGCGCGGCACGGGCGAGTTGCCATTCGAACCTGACGATCAGGGTGATCTCGACCGTATCGAAAAGGGCTTCATCGCGCGCTTTCTGGCGGACCTGATGGAGCTTAAGCACAAGACCAAATGCGAAATCCACATCGTTGCCCAGGGCGCGGGTGCGCTCGTGGTTCACGAGATGCTGGCGCTGCTCAAGGATGATGCCGAGTATCTGAAAGAGCTAGAGAAGAGAAAGAAATGCACCTGCGGCCTGGTGAAGAAGGACAAGAAAAACAAGGATGACGAGGTCGAGGACGAACCGCAGTTCAAGGGCCGCAAGGCCGAGGATTTCATCGACACGCTGCACCTGATCCACCCGGCTATCGGGTTGCCGCGTGCACAAAAGTGCCTGTTGCCCTTCATCAACAAGGTGAACGGCAAGATCAATGGCGATCACCGCGCCGCCAGCCGGGCGGCCACGCCCGTTGTCCGGCCGCTGATAAGGTCTTCGGCGCCGCGGCGGGCCCGCATCTACATCCCCGACAAGAAACTCGAGGAACGCATCTGTTTCGGCATCTACGGCAAGTCGATCCTGCATCTGGTGTCGCGCTCGTTCGAGGACCGCTATGCCAAACCGCCCTGCGACGATTCCCGGGACATCCCCGTGTTCCGGGATGTCCGGAAGTTTCTGGGAATGGCCAGCATCATTGATCCCCCCAAGGAGGCAAAGAAGGGCAAGAAAGGGGCAAAAAAGAAGACCCAGAAGCCGGAAGACAGACCGTTTGATGCGCATGGTGCGGTGTATCGGCTGAATCGTGTTGCGTCGCAAAAGCACGAAATGGATCGCGTGCCACAGGATGTCCTGAGCCAGGATCCGACGATCACCGAAGAAATATTCGACTGTATCCTTAACCGAAGAAAATAGGAATTTGTCCAGACAGGGAGTTGAAGATGCCGAAGATTACCGTTGAAGAACTGATGTCGAAAATGGCCGATCTTGGGGCCGATGAAAGTGAACTGTCGGAATATTTCATCCTAGACGAGGAAAATTCCGCGCCATTTGCGCCCAGGTTCAAACTGAACCCGGCGACCGTGAAAATCCCGCGCGGGGCGGATGCGGCGCAGCGCTCGGCGGCGGTGATGAATTCGGCCAACTGGTTTGCCCGGATGCACCGCGAAGGCCGGTTTCGCAAGATCCTGGACCTGGGCTATGACGGGCCGATCATCGTGTCGGAAGGCGATAGCTGGTTCCAGTACCCGCTGCGCCTGAAGGACACGATCGACCACCTGATGGACAGCTACGCGATCTATTCTCTGGGGGCCGCGGGCGATCTGCTGAAGCGGATGGCGGACAAGCAGGAATATGTCTCGGCCCTGCGCAATACCGGCGCGGAAATCCTGCTCTTGTCCGGGGGCGGTAATGACCTGGTGGCGGGCGGTGCGCTGGCCTCGCATCTCGAGGCGTTTCACCCTGACCTGGCGCCCGCGGATTACCTCTTGCCGTCGTTCCAGCGGCTGTTGGATGACGCGCTCAGCCAATATGGGCGGATGTTCCGGCAGGTGCATGACCTGTTCCCGCATGTCAGCATCCTGTGCCACGGCTACGATTACCCGGTGCCCAACAAGGACCGCTGGCTGGGCAAGCCGATGGAATCGCGCGGCATCCGTGACAAGGGTCTGCAGAAGGCCATCGCCGCCTGCATGATGGACCAGTTCAACCGCCGTCTGCGGCGGCAGGCGCAGGCGATGCCGCATGTCACCTATATCGACTGCCGCGGTGTGGTGGGGGATCATCGCTGGTTCGATGGGCTGCACCCCACGAATGAGGGATACGGCGATGTCGCCAAGAAATTCGCCCGTGAAATCAGCCGTATCGCCAATGCGCGCAGCGGCCCGCCGGTGATTATCGGTGGCCCGTTCGGATCGGCAAGCCAGCTGTCACGTGCCATGCAGTCGCCGCCGGTGATTGCCGGGGGGCGGGCCAAGGGCATGTCGCTGCATGTCGGGCTCAACCTTGTCGACCCGGATCAATATGGCGGCTGGGACGGCGAGTTGAAGGCCTGCGAGGCGGATGCCTATGCCATGCAGACCATCGCAGAATCCGAAGGGTTCAAGCCCGAGATCCTGCTGACGGGCGACGCGACGCGCAAGAACGTGGTGGCGGAAATCGAACGTGCCGCCAGCGAGTTGAATGCCGGCGACATGTTCCTGTTCACGGTCTCGGGTCATGGTGGCCGTCTGCCCGATTTCAATCAGGACGAGGATCACGACGATGACAGTCAGCGCATGGACGAGACCCTTTGTCTTTATGATCTGCAGATAGCCGATGACGAGATCTACATGCTCTGGACCAAGTTCCAGCCCGGCGTGCGGGTGTTGATGGTGCCGGATACCTGCCATTCGGGCTCGATGGCCCGGTTCGGTCCTGCGGTGCCAATGAACCTGTTCGGGCGCGAGGTCGACATGGGGCCGACCGTGCGGGCCATGCCGCTGCATGTCGAAGAGGCCGCCTGGCGCGCCAATGAGGAGATTTACCGCGAAACGTCGAAATCCTACGCCGCGCTCAAGGAAAGCGTGATGACCTCGCCGCTGTCCACGCCGATCCGGGCATCGGTTCTGAACCTCGGGGCGTGCATGGACGAGCAGTTCGCCATGGACGGCCCGCAGAACGGCGCGTTCACTGGCGCGCTGCTGCGGGTCTGGGACAATGGCCGGTTCAATGGCGACTATCGCCAGTTCCGTGACCGGATCGACGCCACGATCAACAGCAACAGCCAGACGCCGCAGCTGTTCGACCGGCTCATCAGCGATCCGGATTTCGTCGGCCACCGCCCGTTTACCCTGCAGCCAACCGGCGGCTCGTGCACCGGGTTCGGACCGTCGGGCGGCGGGGGCAGCGCGGTGGTCGCGCAGCATAACCGCGGGTCAGATGAGGACGATGGCGGCGAAGGAGACGAGCGCGACATGCTGTCCGGCGCAGAGCTCGATGCCATTTTCGCATCCAAGGCGCATGGCGCGGGTGTCCGCAGCGGTTCCGCGGCGCTCAACTGGCCGGACTACGCGGATTTCGATGCGTTCATCACCTCGCTCGGGCTCAAGAACTTCTCGACCGATGAGTTTCTGATCCTGGGCGGCGGGCACAATACGCCGGGTGGTCCATGCGCGGGCAAGAACACCTATCCGCCCCGCAATGTCTGGACCAATATCGCCAAGACGGCACAGGTCGTCGATCACTTGCGGGATCGACTGGGTAAGCCGATCGCGATCACCAACGCCTATCGCTCGCCCGCCTACAACGCCTGTATCGGCGGCGCGACAGCCAGCCAGCATGTGCAGTTCCGGGCGCTTGATTTCACGGTCTCGGGCATGGCGGCGCCGGATGTGGCGCAGGCCTTGCGGTATCTTCGCGACGAAGAAGAGTTCTTCAAGGGCGGTGTCGGGCGGTATAACGGGTTTACCCATGTCGATACCCGCGGCCATAACGCCACCTGGCCGCCGGCCTTCAAGAATGCGCCCGGGCCTGCGTCGTCACCGCTGTTGCCGCGCGCCCCGCGCGACATGACCGAACGCATGGCGGTTCTCAATGCCATCACCCTTGCAGAGCCGCGCAAGACTCGTGGGGCCAAGCTTGACGCATCCGCCTTTGCCGAGCCGGCCAGCCGGTCAGGCGACACGTTCAATCCGCATTCGGATATCGGCAGCCACCAGCAATCGCTGCAGGCGGCGGTCAGCGCCTCGAGCGTGATATCGTTTGTCGAAAACCTGACACCCGGACAGAAGGAGGATGTCCTGCTGTCCACGCTTTTTGCCCAGCGGGCGGCGGATGCCAAGGCCGATCCGGTCAAGCAGCGCGAGGCGTGGTACGCCGTTTACATGGACATTCTCAGCCTGCTGGGCTGGGCAAGGGAATCACAGCCGTTCGAATCCAGCCACAAGATGCAGGGCAGCGGCAGTTTCGATCAGGTGATCCTGGCGACGCTGGCGCAGGTTGCCAGCGGCAACCAGTTCAAGATCGTCGAAAGCGCGATCGAGGCCTTGCGCGGGCTCGCCGACGGAGATGGCAAGATCAAGCTCTTCGATTTCGAAACCTCGTCCACCAAGGGCGGCAATTTCCAGATCGGCAGCGCCGAGGCGGCTGGCGACGTCATCAGCATGGCCCTGGGGGCGTTCAATTTCACCTACAAGGACCGCAAGCAGAACATCCTCTTTGTCTCATGGGGCAAGAACGAACTGGAATACTGGCTGTCGGCGCAGAAAATGGCGTTGAGCCCGACGATCTATCGGGATGTGCGGGAACTGGTAAAGACCAAGCTGGCCGATACCCGCAAGACCCTTATCGCCGATATTGATATCGGCTGACCGGTTTGGCCAGGGGCCCCGGGGCCAGCCGGTGGCCCCGGGCCTTCTTGCCGGTTTCCCTGTGCCGCATCGTGCGAAAAACTGGCCAAGGCTGGCCGCCGGCGCGCGGGAAAACTGTTGAAAGTTTTAACAGCCCCCGATTTTAAAACGAATTCTCAAAGCTCTCGCCGTACCACCTCGGACCATAACAGTTCTGGAGTGTACGAATGCGATTTCTGATCCCGGCTGCGATTGCATTGTTGACCGCCTCTGCCGAGCTTCGGGCGGAAACAAGGTCATTGACGATAGCGACAGGCGATTACGCCCCCTTTACCGGGCGCGACATCGCCGGTGACGGTATCGTGAACCAGACTGTCCGGCAGATCGCCGCACGGGCGGGGTTTGATGTCGAATTTGCGTATATGCCCTGGAAACGTACCCTGGAAATGACGCGCCGGGGTGAATTCGATGGCACTTCGTACTGGTATTACGACGCCGGGCGCGAAAGCGATTTCTTTCACGTCGGGCCCGTGATCGAGGATGAGCAGGTCTTTTTCGCCATTGCCGGCTCCGATATCGCGGATTTCCAGACGCTGGAGGAGCTTTCCGGTCTGCGCATCGGCGTGGTGACGGGCTATACCTATTCCCCGGAGTTCTGGAACTTGGCGGAAAGCGGTGTTCTGACCGTGTCGGAGGCGCAGACGGACGAGGCTAATCTGCGCAAGCTTCTGGCCGGGCGCATTGATGTTTTCCCGATCAGCGAGATCGTGGGGCGGCACATCATCGCCACCAGCTTCCCGGCTGAAGAACGGGGGGAATTTGTCGTGGTTGGCGATCCGCTGATTGCCTCCCACGGGTATCTGCTTGTGCCGCGCAGCCGGCCGGGTGCCGCCGGAATAGCCGAGGCATTGCAGGTGGCAGCCGATAGCCTTCAGGCAGAGAACGCCAAACAGTAATATGGCATCCGGTTCAGCGCGCGACATGGCTATCACGGGACGGGCCCCCAGGCCGCTCAGCAAGGTCTTGCTGAAGATCACGCTGTTGCTGACGCTCGTCCTGGGCATGATCGCCGCGCTGACACAGCTTGCGGTCGACCTCAGACAGGAAAAAGACGCGGTCGAGGCATCGGCCGACGCCTTTCTGGACAGTATCGTGCCCTCGGCATCTTCGGCGGTTTTCAATTTTCATGATGCGGCGGCCGAGCAGGTGATCGAGGGGCTGTTCATGCAGCGCGCCATCCGCCAGGTGCGTATCTTCAATGGCCCCGACCTGATGACCGAGCGTGAGCGGGTACTGGAATCGACCCTGCCAACCTTCGCGCCGATGTCGTCCAGCGATGAGAAGGAACTGACCAGGGAATTGCATAACCCCGAAGCCAGCGAAAATGAGGTGATCGGCCGGATCACGGTGGTGGTTGATCGTTCCATCGTCCCGCCGGCAATCGTTAACCGGATGGTGTCCTATTTTCTGCTTGCGACCATCAAGAACCTGTTGTTTGGCGTCGCCCTGGTGGCGCTGGTCTATGCCGCCCTGGCGCGCCACATCATCCAGATCGCCGAGGCGGCGGCAGGCTGGCGGCCGGGCGCGGGGGTGATCACCACGCCGGCACCGCCCGGCTTTCTGCGCGGCACCGAGATCGAGATGCTGGGATCGCGGATCGAAGCGATGTCAGGCAATGCCGAATCTGCGATCAATACGCTGGAAAACTCCACCCGCGAGGTCAGAAAAAGCAATTCAGAGCTTAACCAGCGGTCGACCTTGTTGTCAGAGGCAGTCAGGGCCCGGACCGAGGAACTGAACGCCGCCAACCGCGCCCTCAAACGGCAGGCGGATTTCGATGCGCTGACGGGGCTCTACAACCGGCGCGCATTCGACCGGCTGTCGCAACGTTTCGTCAAGGATGCCACGGCGACGGGCTCGTCGGTGGCGCTGCTCATGATCGATGTCGATCAGTTCAAACCGTTCAACGACCACTACGGGCACCAGGCCGGTGACGAGTGCCTGAAACGGATCGCGGTGGCCCTGGGCGCCCTGTCCGACGGGCAGGACATCCTGGTCGCGCGCTATGGTGGCGAAGAATTTGTGTGCATGACCCGCGACGGGGGCCGGGGTGCCGGCGAACAGCTTGCCATGGCGGCGCATCGGGCAATCGCCTCGCTCGCGATCCCGCATGACCGCTCCGGTGTCAGCGATATCGTTACCGCCAGCATCGGGCTGGCCTGGGAGAGATGCGTGCCGTCAACCTCGCTCGAAGCGCTTCTGGGGGCGGCGGATGAGGCGCTCTACGAGGCCAAGCACAAGGGCCGCAACCGAACTGTTCTGTCCAGCGAGAACATTCAGGAACGCGTAAGGAAGCGCCGCGAGGCGGTGAGCGACCTGCTCCAGGCGGTGGAAGAGCGGCAGTTCGAGCCGTTCTTTCAGTCCCAGGTGAACGCAAGGACCGGCCGAATCGTCGGCATGGAGGCATTGGCCAGGTGGCGCAAACCGGGTGGCGAGATCCTGGGCCCGCGGGAATTCATGCCGGTGGCCGAGGACAACGACCTGGTCCGGATGATCGACGGCATAATCTTTGACAAATGCGCGCAGTTTCTCCGCGATGCCGCGGCCGATGGGGTGACGGTGCCGGGCCTTTCCATAAACCTGTCCGAGGATCATCTGCGGGATGACGGGCTGATTGACCGGCTGCAGGCACTGCGTGAGGGAATCGAAACGCCGGTGGCCGTCGAGCTTCTGGAGACGACAACGCTCGACAAGCCCTCGCGCGAGCTTTCCTGGACCATCGATGCCATCCGGGAATTGGGGTTGGATATCGAGATTGATGATTTCGGCACCGGCAGGACATCCATCGTAAGCCTGATGACGCTGCGCCCCTCACGCCTGAAAGTCGCCCGTGAACTGGTGATGGCGGCCCTCCAACAGGACCGGAACGAAAAACTGCTGTCCTGTGTTCTGGAAATTGGCAACACGCTGGGCATCAGCGTTGTGGCGGAAGGGGTCGAGACCGAGGAGCAGCGGAAACTGCTGTTGGACCTGGGATGCAGTACCCATCAGGGGTTTCTCTATGCCCGCCCCGTGCCGGCCGCGGAACAGCTGGCGCTGCTGGCTGCACGCAGGCCGGGGAAACGGGCGTCGTGATCTCACGGGATAGTGGGGCCGGAGATGGCCGCACCGCAACGTGACAGGTGTGATCGCCATGCGCCGGAGGCGCTGCGGTAGTGTTTCCGCGCCCGGTGCACCGTTGGCGCCCTGTCGGAGAGCCCGCAGCAGGATCAGCCTGACCCAAAAACAAACCCGCCAGACCTGGGGTCTGGCGGGCCGTTTCATACGTGATCTTCGGCTATGCCGTTATTCGCGATTGCCGAGCAATTGCAGCAGGAACATGAACATGTTGATGAAGTCCAGGTAGAGGTTCAACGCGCCCATGATCGCGGCCTTGCCCAGCCATTCCGTGTCACCGCTGTGGGCATGCGCCACATAGGTGCTCTTGATGTTCTGCGTGTCATACGCCGTCAGGCCGGCAAAGATCAGCACGCCCAGGATCGAGATCGCAAAGGCCAGACCGGGCATCGGCCAGATCAGGTTGACGATCATCGCCACGATCAGGCCGATCACGCCCATGATCAGGAAGCTGCCCCAGCCCGAGATATCTTTCTTGGTGGTGTAGCCCCAAAGCGACAGGCCCGCGAAGGCGATGGAGGTGATCAGGAACACCTGCACGATCGAAAACCCGGTGAACACCAGAAAGATCGAGCTGATCGAGATACCCATCACCATGGCAAAGACGTAGAACACGACCTGTGCTGTCGCCGCCGACATGCGGTTGATCCCGGCGCTGAAGCCGAACACGAAGAGCAGCGGTGCGAACATCACCAGCCATTTCAGCGGCGAGGTGTAAAGCGCGACCCCGAGACCGGTCAGAAACTTGTCCGTGCCGATCTGGTAGGCATTCGGCACATCGGTTACCGCCAGCCCCGAAAGCGCCCAGGCAGCGGCAAACGTGATCAACATGCCCACGGACATCGTGCCGTAGACCTTGTTCATGTGGGCGCGCAGGCCTTCATCAATCGCGGCGGTGCGCGTGCCTGCGACGCCCCGGATTGTGTCAAATTCAGCCATCTAATCCTCCGATTTTGAAACTGGCGGGTCACAACGCGGACCCTTTGCCGTCAATATCGGTCAGCAAACCATCATTTTCAAGGGTTTACTGAGGCGGAAACGGACTATTTCAGCGCCCTGTTCCGCTTTATTTTTCGGGCCGATCCCAAAACCACCGCCGCGATTCGGCAATGGCCTCTTCGCGGGTGATTCCCAGATCATCGAGTGCCGCATCATCCAGCCTGGCCAGTGCGCGGCGCTGCCGATAGAGCGCCAGGGCGTCCAGAAGAGACCCGCGCCGGTCGGAAACCGGGCGGCAGCTGTGATGTGTCGTGGACAGGTATGCCATGGTTTTTCCTTTCGTTTTGGTGATGGTTCTGCATCAATGCATTTCCAATGTTGATCTTTTGCCAGAAGTCGTGCCATATTGAAAACGAATGTTTATGACGTCTACCATCAAGGAGTGTGATATATGCGCAATCTCGACCTAACCACGCTCAGATCCTTCGTGGCGGTATCGGATCACGGCGGTGTCACCCGTGCGGCCACGGCGCTGAACCTGACGCAATCGGCCGTGTCGATGCAGCTCAAGCGGCTCGAAGAGATGCTGGGGCTGGACCTTCTGGACCGCAGCAACCGCAAGATCGCCCTCACGCCTTCGGGCGAGCAGTTGCTGGGCTATGCCCGCCGTCTCGTCGAGACGAATGACGAGATCGTGGGCCGCTTGACCGACCAGGTATGGGAAGGCGAAATTACCTTCGGCGTGCCGCATGACATCATCTATCCCACCATTCCAAGGGTACTGAAGCAGTTCAACGCCGCGTTTCCCCGGGTAAAGGTCAACCTGAACTCGTCCTATTCCACGGCGCTGATCGCGTCTTATGGCAGCGGCGATGTCGACCTGATTCTGACCACGGAAACGATCGTGGGGCCGGGCGGGGAAACCCTGACGGAGATGCCGCTGAGATGGTATGGCGCGGTGGGCGGCACGGCCTGGAAACAACGCCCGCTGCGGCTGGCCAACTGCCGCAACTGCCTTTTCCGCCCGGGCGCGATCAAACTGCTGGAAGAGGCTGAGATCGACTGGGAAAATGCCATCGATTCGGATTCAGATGGTGCGATCATGGCGACGGTCAGTGCAGATCTGGCGGTCACCGCGATTCTGGAGGGCAGCGCGCCGGGTCATCTGGAATTGGTTCCAACGGCGGCCAACCTGCCCGAGCTGGGGACGCAAAAGATCAATCTATATGGCGGCAGGACGCCGCGAAACGAACTGGTCGAGCAATTGGCGATCATGCTGCGGAACGGTTTCTGCGCCAGTGATATGGCGGCGGTCAATCAATCCTGACGACGACCTTGCCGGTTGATTTGCGGCTGCGCAGCAATTCCAGCGCATCGGCCGCCTGCGCAAGCGGCAAGGTGTGGCTGACATGCGGTTTCAGCCGTCCTTCGCGGTACCAGTTCAGCAACGTCGCCATGCTTTGCGTCACCACCTCGGGCCGGAATTTCAGGTATCCGCCCCAATAGAGGCCGATCACGCTGATGTTCTTGACCAGCAAGTGGTTGGCGGGGATTTGCGGCACCTCTCCGCTGGCGAAACCGATGGGCAAAATCCGTGCACCGGGATTGCTGGCGCGGAAGGCGGCCTTGAATTGCTCGCCGCCGACGGGATCATAGGTCACGTCGACCCCGCCCAGCGATTTGCAGACCTCGCGGATATCCTCGGTCTGGGCGTCGATCAGGTGATCTGCGCCGGCCGCGCGCGCAACATCGAGCTTTTCTGAACCCCGGGCGCAGGCGATCACCCGGGCGCCCATCAGCTTGCCGATTTCGACGGCGGTCAATCCGACCCCTCCGGCGGCGCCCAGCACCAACAGGGTCTCGCCCGGTTGCAGACGCGCCTTGTAATCTAGCGCGACATGGCTTGTGCCATAGGCGATCTGAAAGGCGGCGGCGTCCACGAATGACATCTGCGCAGGCAATTCAACCGCGCGATCCGCCGGGAAACACCCATATT
The DNA here is from genome assembly GCF_039839345.1 of Roseovarius sp. CAU 1744. Classification (NCBI taxonomy): domain Bacteria; kingdom Pseudomonadati; phylum Pseudomonadota; class Alphaproteobacteria; order Rhodobacterales; family Roseobacteraceae; genus Roseovarius; species Roseovarius sp. CAU 1744. Next base: position 131,111 of record NZ_JBDOQV010000008.1, read on the forward strand.
CCGCCAGGCCGCCCTGACCGCCGAACACCGCAACCCGGCTTCCGACCGGGGGGGCATCCGTTTCGGGGCCGATGGCGTCCACCGTGCCGGCTACTTCCATGCCGAGCGTGAAGGGCGGTTGGGGCGTGTCCTGATATTTTCCCTCAGTCATCAGAAGATCGGCAAAGTTCAACCCGCAAGCCCCGATTTTCACCCGGATTTCACCCTTGGACGGCTCCGGCACGGCGGCTTCCGCCAGGGCAGGGGGCATTTCAAAGGAAGTGATCTGATAAGCGCGCATCCGGGCCTCTTGAGCGGGGGGAAATGATCTGGCGTGAGTGCGGGCCTAGACGAAACCGGCCGATATTGTCAAACATCGCGGGGCCTTACGCGGGCCTAGTCTAAAGTATAGGTGCAAGCGTAGATTGTTTCTCGTTTGGGTAGGTCACGTTTTCGTATAGCAAAATTTCTTGTAATTTAACGCTACAATGGTACCTTTGCGGCGCGCTACAGGGATGCGTGGCGTAATGAATGGTAAATATTAACCCCGCCGTGCCCGGAATATCGGGTTTCGGATGTTTGGGGCAGTAAAGGAAGGAAATACCCATGCCGCACCCCGTAGACGTACATGTTGGTAAGCGCATTCGTCATCGTCGCTGGCTTGTCGGAATGACACAGCAACAACTCGCGGAAAGTGTTGGAATCAAGTTCCAGCAGATACAAAAATACGAAACCGGCGCCAATCGCGTCAGCGCATCTCGGCTTTGGGATATTGCCGATGCACTGGATGTCGAGGTCAGCTTTTTCTTCGAAGGTCTCGATAGCGACACTGCCGAGCGTGACGAAGGAAGTGCGGTTCCGGCCGATCTTCTCGGCGACAAGGAGGCACTGGATCTGGTTCGGTCCTACTATGCTATCCCCGAAAACCAGCGCCGCCGGCTGTTTGATCTGGCACGGGTCCTCAGCGACGTCGCTTGAGGCGAGGTGAAAATCTGGCTACTCATTCTGCGACACGTAGCATGAGGGCCGGGTGATCCATGGACAAAGAAAACATCGTCGCCACCGCGCACGCGGTGGCGGATGCCGCCCGGGAGGCGGTATTGCCGTTCTTCCGTTCCAAAGACCTTTCGGCTGACAACAAGGCCGGGATGGGGTTTGACCCCGTGACCGAGGGCGATCGCGCCACGGAACGCGCCATGCGGGATGTTCTGGCCCGATTGCGCCCGAAGGACGGCATCCTGGGTGAAGAATACGGCAGCCAGAGCGGCGAGAGCGGCCTGACCTGGGTGCTGGACCCGATCGACGGAACCCGCGGCTTTATGTCGGGCACGCCCACATGGGGCGTCCTGATCGCGGTCTCCGACGAAAATGGGCCGATCTACGGGATTGTCGATCAGCCCTATATCAGCGAACGTTTCGAAGGCGGGCTGGGCCGGTCGCGCGTGGTCGGTCCCCAGGGTGAACGCGTGCTGCGGGCGCGCGGTGACTGCGCGCTTGATGATGCCGTGCTCTATACCACCTTTCCCGAGGTCGGGACCACCGATGAAGGGGCGGCATTCAGGGAGGTGGCCTCGCGCGTCAAGCTGACGCGCTACGGGATGGATTGCTATGCCTACGCGCTGATCGCGGCCGGGCAGATTGACCTGGTGATCGAAGCCGGGCTGCAGATTTACGATATTCAGGCGCCATTGGCCGTGGTCGAGGCCGCGGGGGGGATCGTGACCGATTGGCAGGGTGGTCCGGCGCATCAGGGTGGTCGTGTTCTGGCCGCTGCGGGGCGGCAGCAGCATGAGGCGGCGCTGGAGATTCTCTCGCGGATCGCTTGATCGCGGGGGCCTACCGAGGCTAATCTGGGGCTGACCGCGGTTCTTGCCCCTTTCCGCCGCGCATTTCACATCTGTCCGAGGGGGTCGGCGCGGAAGTGAAGAGGCCATTCCAATGGAAGAAGTACTTATTCGGGGCGCAAGCCATATCCTGACCATGGATGATGACCGCAGCGAATTGCGCGATGCGGATATTCGTATCGGCGACGGCGTGATACGGGAAATAGGTCGGAACCTGGAGACAACCGGGCAGGTGGTGCAAGCACGGGGCTGCGTGGTGACACCCGGGCTTGTGAACACGCATCACCATCTTTACCAGACGCTGACCCGCGCGGTTCCCGGCGGACAGGATGCGCTTCTTTTCGGCTGGCTGCGGACCCTCTATCCGATCTGGGCGCGTTTCGGTCCCGAAGAAATGCGGATTTCCGCCACGATCGGGCTGGCTGAACTGGCGCTGTCGGGCTGCTCGCTCAGCTCGGATCACCTCTACCTGTTTCCGAACGGCGCCCGGCTGGACGACACGATCGAGGCCGCAGTTGAGATCGGGTTGCGGTTTCATCCGACCCGAGGCGCGATGAGCATCGGCGAAAGCGATGGCGGTCTGCCGCCTGACGTGCTGGTCGAGCAGGAACCGGCGATCCTTGAAGACTGCATTCGCGTGATCGACCGCTTTCACGATCCCGCGGAGGGATCGATGTGCCGTGTCGGTGTGGCGCCGTGTTCGCCCTTTTCGGTCAGTCGCGAACTGATGCGCGATGCGGCTTTGCTGGCGCGTGACAAGGGGGTGATGATGCACACCCATCTGGCCGAAAACGACGAAGACATCACCTATTCCGAGGAAAATTTCGGCTGCAGGCCCGGCCAGTATGCCGAAGACCTGGGGTGGACCGGGGATGACGTGTGGCATGCGCATTGCGTGAAGTTGGATACGCATGAGATTGATTTATTTTCAAAAAGCCGAACCGGCGTGGCGCATTGCCCCTGTTCGAACTGCCGGCTTGGTTCGGGCATCGCACCGGTGCGGCAAATGCGTGATGCGGGGGTGCCGGTGGGTTTGGGGGTCGATGGGTCGGCCAGTAACGATACCGGCAATCTGATGCTCGAGGCGCGCCAGGCGATGCTGCTGCAGCGCGTGGCCCGGGGGGCGGATGCGATGAGTGCGCGCGAGGCGCTGGAAATCGCCACCCGCGGCGGGGCGGATGTTCTGGGCCGTCCCGATTGCGGCCGGCTGGCGCCCGGCAAACGCGCGGATATCGCGCTGTGGGATGCGGGCGGCGTGGACAGCGCCGGCAGTTGGGATCCGGCGGCGCTGCTGCTGGCCGGGCCCAGCAAGGTGCGCGATCTCTTCGTCGAGGGGCGACAGGTGGTCCGGGACGGATATGTCATCACGATCGACCTGCCAGCGAAAATCGCGCAGCAGAACAAGCTGGTAGAGCGGCTGGCCCGGGGCTGAGGCGCACGCGGGCGCGAAACTCTGCTGACAATTTGAATCGTTGGCCTCTTGTTAAGGATGCGGTGCGATGATGCCATCGCATCAATGGAGTGGCCCATGCACGGATTGATCAACAGATCGGTCGAACGATTCGTTCACGACACCTATGGCGAAGAGACCTGGGCAGAAGTCATGCGACGTCTGGATCTGGGCTTTGCCGAGTTTGAGCCGATGTTGACCTATGATGATGAGCTGACGGTCAAGCTGCTGGACGCGCTGGCAGAAGTATTGGACCGGCCGGACACGGATATCCTTGAGGATATCGGGACTTATCTCGTTTCTCATCCCAGTTTCGAGGCGCTGCGCCGCCTGATGCGTTTCGGCGGTGTGACCTTTGTCGATTTCCTGCATTCGGTGGACGATCTGCCGGAGCGCGCGCGCCTTGCCGTCGCCGATCTGAACCTGCCGGAGATGGAGCTGCGTGAAATCACCGCGGAATACCTGTGCCTGACGGTGCATTCCCAAAAGGCGGCAATGCCGGGCTTCGGCCATGTGGCAATGGGTCTGTTGCGGGCGATGGCCGATGATTATGGCGCGCTCGTGTTCATGGAGGTCAAGGACAGCAAGGGCAGACGTGAAACGGTCGAAATCAGGCTGCTGGAAACCGCGTTTGCCTCGGGCCGCGAATTTGAGCTGGGGGCGCGTGCGGTATGAGCGACAAGGAAAAATTTGCCGATATCGGCCGGGTGCTGGACCTGTTATGCCCGATGCACGCCGTTCTGGATGCCACGGGGCATATCGTTCATGCCGGTGCAACCACCCATAAACTGCACCCGTCCGGTGATGTGACCGGGAGGCGGTTTCTCGAGATTTTCGAGATGAAGCGGCCCCGCAGCGCCGTGTCCATGCGGGAATTGATGGCCATGGCCGGGGGCAAGCTGCACCTGCAGTTGCGGCCAAATCCGCGCACCGACCTCAAGGGCATCCTCGTCCCGTTGGGTGACAGGCCGGTATTCGGCCCGGCAGGAGGGGCCATCGTGAACCTGTCATTCGGTATCTCGGTTCTGGACGCGGTGAATGATTTTTCGCTGACCAATGCCGATTTTGCGGCCACCGACCTTGCCATCGAAATGCTCTACCTGGTCGAGGCGAAATCCGCCGCGATGGAGGCGTCGCGCAAGCTGAACCTGCGTTTGCAGGGCGCAAAAGTTGCCGCCGAAGAACAGGCCTTTACCGATACGCTGACCGGGCTCAGGAATCGCCGCGCGATGGACCATATCCTGAACCGGATGATCGATACGAGGCGGGATTTCGCCCTGATGAACCTGGACCTGGATTATTTCAAGAACGTGAATGACAGTCTGGGTCACGCCGCGGGGGATCATGTGCTGCAGACCGTGGCGCATGTGATGGTCAGCGAGACACGGAGCGAAGATGTCATCATCAGAACCGGCGGCGATGAATTTGTCCTGATCTTCTTGAGCATGACGACCAGCGACAAGGTCTCGGCGGTGGCCGAGCGCCTGATCGAACGCCTGGAAGAACCGATCATGTTCGGCGACAAGGAATGCCGGATATCGGCCAGCATCGGCGTCACGCTAGGCAGCACTTACGAAGCGCCGGATTTCGACCAGCTTCTGGACGATGCCGATGTTGCGCTTTATGCCGCGAAACGGCGCGGTCGTGGTCAGCATGTTCTCTATGATCCCTCGCTGCGGGCTTCCGCACAAAGCGAAGTTGTCTACATGCCCGAACGCCGCCGCGGCTGAGCAAGCCCGAATGCGGGCCCTGGCGGCGTAGATTTCGAGATTGTGAACGGTCAAGCGCTGGTCATCTGCTCGACAAGCCATTGATGGCGCGATAGCTGTGGGGGATGACGCACAGAAACACCGCGGATCAATGATTGTATTCTTAAGACTCCTATCTGTCCTGACGCTGCTGGCATTCGGTCATGCCGCATCAGCGCGGTCAGACGGTCCGGCACCGGGAACGCCGCAGCAGATCAGTGCGCTTGCCGCTCAGATTCAGTCGCTCGGCCGCGACGTGGACCCCGAAGAGGCATTGCGCGCGGCACGCGTGACCTATGAATACACGTATCAGTTGGCGCAGGAATATCAGATCACCGACGGGCCGCTGATCCATAACACCAAGGTCAACATGGGAACGCGTCCGCGCGGGCTGTGCTGGCATTGGGCGCAGGATATAGAAGCCCGCCTGAAGGCCGAGAATTTCGCGACGCTTGAGTTGCATCGCGCGGTTGCCAATTCATTCAATCTGCGGCTGGAACACAGCACCGCGGTCATCAGCCGCAAGGGCGATGATTTCCAGCAGGGCATCGTCCTTGACCCCTGGCGCAAGGGGGGCGTGCTGTTCTGGTCGCCCACGCTGGAAGACAGGCGATACACCTGGATGCTGCGCGAAGACGTGTTCAAGCGCAAGCGCGCCGAAAGACTTCGGCGCCGGTCAACCGCGGGCAACAAACGGTCAGGGCAGCTTCAGAACGGGCACAAATAGCCGCTGCCGCTGGCGGTTACCTGCCCTTCCAGACGGGATCGCGTTTTTCCGCAAATGCCCGCGCGCCCTCCTGCTGATCCTCTGACGCGTAGAGCGTATCGACGCTGCTGAATTGCCGCCGGGTGATCCGGTTCATGGCATCCTGAAAGCTCATGGCCTCGGCCTCGCGCACGATCTCCTTGATCGCGGCGTAGACCAGTGGCGGACCCGACGCGAGGTGATCGGCGAGCGCGCGCGCCTCGTCCATCAGTGTCGGGCCCGGATGGATCCGGTTGATCATGCCCCAGCGGGCGGCTTCTTCGGCATCGAGCCATCGACCGGTCAGCAACATTTCCATCGCGATATGATAGGGGATGCGCTTGGGCAGTTTGACCGAGGCCGCATCCGCCACCGTGCCTGATCGGATCTCGGGCAGGGCAAAGCTGGCGTGATCCGCGGCCAGGATGATATCGGCCGACAGCGCCAGTTCCAGCCCGCCGCCGCAGCAGATGCCGTTGACCGCGGCGATGATGGGTTTGTTCATCGCCCGCATTTCCTGAATGCCGCCAAAGCCGCCAACGCCGTAGTCGCTGTCGACGGCTTCGCCATCCGCTGCCGCCTTCAGATCCCAGCCCGGGCAGAAGAACTTGTCGCCGCCGCCGGTGATGATCGCCACGCGCAGTTCCGGATCGTCGCGAAACGCCTGAAATACTTCACCCATGATCCGGCTGGTTTTCAGGTCGATCGCGTTGGCTTTGGGGCGGTCCAGCGTCACCTCCAGCACGGCGCCGCGGCGTTCGGTCTTGATGGGGTTCTCTGTCACGTTTCGTCTCCGATCCTGATCAGGGCATCTGCGGCAACCGCGCGGGCGGGCGTGCAGATCAGCGGGTTAATTTCGACCTCGTCCAGATGGGCGGCATGTGCCGTTACATAGGCTTGCACGCCAAGTACCGCGCTGACAATCGAGGGTATGTCTGCCGGCGGCTTTCCCCGGTACCCGCGCAGCAGCGGGGCGATGCGCAGGGAAAGCAGCGCCTTGGTGATCTCCGTCCGGGTGACGGGCAACAAAAGGGACGCGCTGTCCTGCATGATCTCCGTCAACGTGCCACCCGCCGCCAGCGTCAGGACAAAACCATGCGCCGGGTCGCGGATGACCCCGATCAGTAGTTCGGCAACGCCACCTTCGATCATCTCTTCGATCAGAAAACACTCGGCAGGCATCGTCGCCGCGGCCGCGATAACCGCCTTTTCGCTGTCCAGTCCAAGCGCCACGCCGCCTGCCTCGGTCTTGTGGGGGAGCCCCTCGGCTTTCAGCACGACGGGTAGTGGCAAATTGCGCAACGCCTCAGGCAGCATGTCACGGGATGACGCCCGGTTGGCGCGGGGCAGTTCGACACCATGTTCGCTCAGCGCTGCCTTCGCATCGGCCTCGTGCAGAAGGGTGGGGGTGCGGACGTCGCCGGGGATCAGCAGGGGCGCGGGCAGGGTTCGGACCTGGCCCGCCACCGCCGCGGCCTCGATCGCGGCCAGCGCATCATCAAGCCCATGCAGCGGGATCAGGCCGGCGCGGGTGATGCGCGCTGCGGTCTCTTCGGGCAAGGCCTCGGGCAGGGTCGAGATGATCGCCAGGGGTTTTCTGGCCCTGCGGCTGGCTTCGGCCGCCGCGGCGATGGTGCAGTCCCACGCGCCGGCATCGCAGCGGTCGGTGCGCGGGTAATCGACAATCAGGCAACCCAGGGCAATGTCACCCGACAGGGCCGCCGCGAAAACCTCTGCCATCTGATCGACATGGTTCCAGACAAACGTGTGGTAATCCAGTGGGTTCGCCAGCGCGACCATCGGGCCAAGCGCCGCGCGCAAGCCGGTCTTCTGCGTGCCGGTCAGCGGGGGGAACTGCACGTCGCGACCCAGGGCGCTGTCGGCGATCAGGCTGGCCTCGCCCCCGGAGCAGGACATCGACACGACCCGAGAGGATGGCAGTGGTCCGGCAAAATGCAGCAGTTTCAGCGCCTCCAGCAGGGCGGTCAGGCTGTCCACCTGCGCGATGCCAAGCCGTGCCAGCAGCGCTCGTGCGCCGGCGTCGCTGCCTGCCAGCGATGCGGTATGCGACACCGCCGCCGCGCGCGCCTGCTCCGATTTCCCGGCTTTGAGGGCAACCAGGGGCTTGTTCAGGCGGTGTGCCTCCTGTGCCAGAGCCTCGAAGGCGCGCAGATCGCCCACCCCCTCGATATGCAGCCCAAGAGCGGTGACGCGCGGATCCGCCAGCAAACCGCGGCCGATCTCGGCAAGGCCGATCTGCGCCTGGTTCCCGGCGGTAACCATATAAGCCAGGGGCAGCCCGCGCGCCTGCATGGTCAGGTTGATCGCCATATTCGAGCTTTGGGTCAGGATCGCGACACCGCCGTCACAGCGCACCCCGCCATGCTGATCGGGCCAAAGCAGCGCACCATCAAGGTAATTGATGAAGCCATAACAGTTGGGTCCGATGATCGGCATGTCACCGGCGGCGTCAAGCAACGCGTCCTGCAAGGTGTCGCCATCGCCGGTTTCGGCCTGGGTTTCGCGAAACCCGCTGGCAAAACACACCGCGCCCCCGGCGCCCATTTCGCTCAGGTGGTGGACGGCCTCGATCGTGAGGTGGCGGTTGACGCCGATGAAAACGGCGTCCGGAATGCCCGGCAACTCTGCCAGCGACGGGATTGTCGCGATGCCGCCCATCGTCTCGCGGGTGGGATGCACCGGCCAGATCGGCCCCTGGAACCCCATCTTGTGACATTGTTCGATGACAGAGGCGCACCAGGCGCCGCCGCCGACCACCGCGATGGAGGCCGGACGCAGAAGGCGCGACAGATCGTGCACCTTCTCGTCGTTTCGCGGCGGCGGGGTGGTCTTCATGCGCCCAGGGGCCGCAACAACTCGCGGCTGATGATGTGGCGCTGGATCTCGCTTGTGCCGTCCCAGATCCGTTCCACCCGCGCGTCCCGCCAGAACCGTTCGATCGGGAAATCATCCATCAGCCCCATGCCGCCATAGATCTGCAGGGTCGCATCCGTCACCCGCGCCAGCATTTCACTGGCGTAAAGCTTGGCCGAGGCGATCTCGCGGTTGGCCGGCAGGCCCTGATCCAGACGCCATGCGGCCGAGAGCGTCAGCCAGTCTGCGGCGTCGATTTCGGTGATCATGTCGGCGATCTGGAAACCGACCCCCTGAAACCTGCCGATGGGTTGTCCGAACTGCTCGCGCTCGGCCGCATAGCTGAGCGCCATGTCAAAACAGCGCCGGGCGCGGCCGACGGACATGGTGGCGACGGTGATGCGGGTGGCGTAGAGCCATTCGTTCATCACTGCAAAGCCGCCATCCACCTCACCCAGGACCTGGGCATCGGGCAGGCGGCAATCGTCGAATTCAAGGATGCAGTTCTTGTACCCCTTGTGACTGACCGAGTTGTAGCCATCGCGGATGGTAAAGCCCGGGGTGCCGCGATCGACCAGGAAGGTGGTGATACGTTTCTTGGGGCCGCGCGGTGTGTCATCTTCGCCGGTGGCCACGAAAACAATAATGAAATCAGCGCGATCCGCGCCAGAGATGAAGTGCTTGGTGCCGTTCAACACCCAATCACCGCCATCGCGGCGGGCGCTGCATTTCATCCCCCGCACATCCGACCCGGCGCCGGGTTCCGTCATTGCCAGCGCGTCCATCCGCTCGCCCCGCACCGCCGGCAGCAGGTAGCGTTCGCGCTGTTCGCCTTCGCAGGCCATCAGGATGTTCTGCGGCCGTCCAAAGAAATGGTTGAGCGCCATCGACCCGCGGCCCAGTTCCCGCTCGACCAGGGCAAATTCCAGGTGGCTCAACCCGGCGCCGCCAACCTCTTCGGGGAAGTTGCAGGCGTAGAATCCCAGGTCGATGGTTTTCTGTTTGATCCGTTCGGCCACGTCCGCAGGCACCGCGCCGGTGCGCTCGACTTCGGCTTCGTGGGGATAGATCTCGTTCTCGACAAAGCTGCGCACGGTCGAGACGATCATCTCCTGTTCTTCGGTCAGTCCGAATTGCATCTCAGCTCTCCTTGTGCAGGGCGGCCAGCGCCTCGACCTTCTGCCGCACGTGGTCGGCGGGCTCGCAGGTGCGGCGGGTTTCCAGGCTGACATGCAGCATGAACTGGTCGCAGGTCGCCAGCAATTCCCCGTCGCTTGCGCGCTTCATCTCGTGAAAGCAGCGCAGTTTCTTGCCTTCGCCCTGGGTAATACGCGTATGTACCTCGATGGCCTCGCCGGCATGGGTTTCCATCAGGTATTTGACCGTCGTTTCAACGGTGAAATAGCTGAGGCCCCCGGCGATATAATCATCATCCGCGCCGACATGGGCCATGATTTCCTCGGCCGCGTCGGAAAACAGCTGCCCGTAGCGGCCCTCGTTCATGTGCCCGTTCACATCGGTCCAGTCTACCGGCACGGTGCGGCGCATCGACACGATCGGGTTGGCGTCGGTCAGGGCGGGGCGCAGTGTCTTCTGGTGGGTCTTGATCAGGCGGCCCGCCGCGTTGCCCTGCTGTTTCAGGGCCCGCATCATCGCGATCAGGTTGTTGTCACGCTTGCGTTCCAGCGCGCGGATCGACAGATGGCCGGATTGGTCGTCAGACTGCCCGGCGATCAGGTCGACAAGCTCGTCGGTGAACTCGGGCACGTCCATCAGCTTGGTCCAGGGCCATTTCAGCGCCGGACCGAACTGCGCCATGAAATGCTTCATGCCGGCTTCGCCGCCCGCCACGCGATAGGTCTCGAACAGGCCCATCTGCGCCCAGCGGATGCCAAAGCCATAGCGGATCGCGTTGTCGATCTCCTCGGTCGTGGCGATACCGTCCTTGACCAGCCACAGCGCCTCGCGCCAGACCGCCTCGAGGAAACGGTCGGCGATATGCGCGTCGATTTCCTTCCGGACCTGAAGCGGGTAAAGGCCAAGGCTGGTCAGTATTTCCTTTGTTTTTTCAATTTCTTCCGCGGTGTTCTTGTCGCTTGGCACGACCTCGATCAGGGGCAGCAGATAGACCGGGTTGAACGGGTGCGTCACAAGGATCTGCCGGGGGCGTACGGCACCTTGCTGAAGCTCGCTGGGCTTGAAGCCCGACGTTGACGAACCAATTACAGCATCAGGTGAGCAATGATCCTGAAGTGATTGATAAACCTTGTGTTTCACCTCCAGTCTTTCCGGCACGCTTTCCTGGATCCACTCGGCACCATCGACCGCCTCTGCCAGCGTTTCGTGGAAGCTCAGCCGGCCCTCGGCGGGCAGCGCATAGTCATAGAGCATGGGCAGCGCGTGGCGCGCGTTACCCATGACTTCGCTGATCTTGCGCTCGGCCTCGGGGTCGGGGTCATAGACCCGCACATCCCACCCGTTCAGCAGGAACCGCGCGGCCCATCCGCCGCCGATCACCCCGCCGCCAATAATCGCTGCCGTTCTGGTCATCAGTTGATGCTCTCCGTATGTCCGTCGACGGCCAGGATCTGGCCGCTGATTTTGCTTGCGGCGGGCGAGGCGAGAAACAGCGCCATATCCGCCAGGTCGTCCGCGTCTACCCATGTCCTGAGCGAGGTGCAGGCGACATAGGACGCGCGCAATTCTTCGACCGGCGTGCCCGTGGCGGCGCTTTCATTCGCCAGCACCCGTTCCATCCGGTCCCCTTCAACCGCGCCGGGGCAGATGCAGTTCACCCGCACACCGGCCGGGCCCAGTTCCATCGCCAGCGTCTTGGTCAGCCCGACGATGCCCCATTTCGCCGCCGCATAGGGGGAACGCAGCGGATACCCGAACAGCCCCGCCGTGGAAGAGGTGAGGATGATCGATCCAGAGCCTTGCGCCCGCATCCGTGCCGCCGCCCAACGGCAGGTCAGGAAGGCACCAAAGAGGTTCACGCCCACGCAATTGCGCCAGGCGTCATATTCCAGATCCTCGATCCGGCCTGCCGGACCGCCGGTGCCCGCATTGGCGCAAACCACATCGACCCCGCCCCAGGCCTTGTCGACCTGGCCAAAAAATGCCGCAATCTGCGCTTCATCGGTTACATCCGCCGGGCAGGCGATGACGCCGGGCAGTTCTGTCTGGACGCGGGCAATCGCCTCGGCGTCCGCATCGCACAATGCCACCCGGTCGCCCTCGGCCGTAAAACGCTTTGCCAGCCCCAGACCGATACCCGATGCGCCCGCGGTGATCAGGACGCGGCGGTTCATCCCCGCGGGGCCCGCTTGGTCAACCGCAGTTTCTTGCGGACCTCCTCTGGCCCGATGACGCGGGCGCCAAGGCGTTCGATGATTTCCTTCGCGCGCTCGACCAATTGCCAGTTCTCCGCCAGAACGCCGCGGTCCAGCATCAGGTTGTCCTCCAGCCCGACGCGGACATTGCCGCCCGCCAGCACCGAAGCCGCGACATAAGCCATCTGGTCGCGGCCCAGCGAGAAGGCGGACCAATTCCAGTCGGCCGGCACGTTGTTTACCATCGCCATGAAGGTGTTGAGGTCATTCGGCGCGCCCCAGGGCACCCCCATGCAGAGCTGCACCAGCGCGTCGGCCTCCAGAACGCCATCGGCAACCAGCTGCTTGGCGTACCACAGGTGGCCGGTATCGAATGCCTCGATCTCGGGTTTCACGCCCAGGTCGGTCATCATCTTGCCCATGGCGGTCAGCATGCCGGGCGTGTTGGTCATGACGTAATCGGCCTCGGCAAAGTTCATCGTGCCGCAATCCAGCGTGCAGATCTCCGGCAGGCATTCTGCGACATGGGCCACGCGTTCGGTCGCGCCGGCCATGTCGGTTCCGGCATCGTTGACGGGCAGGGGCGCCTCGGCACTGCCAAAGACGATATCGCCGCCCATCCCGGCGGTCAGGTTCAGGACGACATCGACATTGGCGCCGCGAATCCGGTCGGTCACTTCGCGGAACATCTTGGGGTCGCGCGACGGCGCGCCGGTTTCGGGATCGCGCACGTGGCAATGCACCACCGCCGCGCCTGCCTTGGCCGCGGCAATCGCGTTTTCGGCGATCTGTTGCGGCGAGCGCGGCACATGCGGGCTGCGGTCCTGGGTCGAACCCGAGCCGGTCACGGCGCAGGTGATGAAAACCTCTCGGTTCATGGCAAGCGGCATCTGAGTCTCCGTCATGGAATTTTTGCAGAATCGTACCGCCGTGTTACGAAGTGCATATTTGCAGAAAAGGACAATTTTCGTGCCAGAATGGACAAAAGCATCCCCATCGCCGGTGCGCATCGCCTTTCTGATCTTCGACCAGTTTTCGAACCTGTGCCTGGCCAATTGCCTGGAACCGTTGCGGGCGGCCAATACCCAGACTTCGACCCATGCGTTTGACTGGCAGATTTTCACACCCGACGGCGCGCCGGTTCTGTCGTCCAGCGGGATGCAGGTGCTGCCGCACGCGCCGCTGGATGCCCTGGCCAGATGCGACTACCTTTTTGTCACCGCCAGCTACGACCACCTCCGCCATGACACGCCGCGCAATCGCCGCGCCCTGCGGCGCGCATCACGCCTGGCCGGGGTCACGGTGGGGCTGGATGCGGGGCCGTGGCTGATGGCATCCGCCGGGTTGCTGGACGGGCGCCGGGCCACCGTGCACTGGGATCTGCTGGATGGTTTCACCGAGCATTTTCTGGAAGTGGCCGCCGAAAAGGCCCGTGTTGTCCGGGATGGTACATTGATGACCTGCGCGGGCGCGATGTCGGCGCTGGACCTGACGCTGGACCTCATCCGCGATCATGTGGGTGTTGCCGCGCGTCTGGATGTGGAGGCGCTGTTCATTCACAGGGATCCGCCGATCGGGGCGGATCGCGATCAGAAGGCAGTGCGTGACCCGCTGGTCAGCCGGGCATTGGGCCTGATGCGCGAAAACATCGAACGGCCGCTGGCGCTCGAGTCGCTGGCCCGGCAGCTGTCGTGCCAGTCACGGACCCTGGACCGCCGATTCCGGTCACGGCTGGGGGCGCCGCCGGGCACGGTGTACCGGCATCTGCGCCTGGCCTCGGCCCGCAAACTGCTGGAGGGCACCAACCTGGGCGTGGCCGAGATCGCCTTGCGCTGCGGGTACGAATCCCCTGCCGCGCTGACCCGCGCCATGCGGCGTGAATACGGCGCAACGCCCACGGCCCTGCGCCGGGCCGGATAGCGACAAGGGGCCAAGATGTGTCTGTCCTTTCAAAATTTCCCTTAGAGACCTTTTGCAAATGCAAGGCATGAATACTGTTGGAACCTGCCGTTGTCTGGTCTTTGATGGCACCGAACACAAGGAACGGACGGGCACCGATATGAACACATCCAGCTATTACGCGCCGCAGGGCGGTTTGCCGCCGCAAACGCAGTTGTTGACGGATAGGGCGGTCTTTACCGAGGCCTACGCGGTGATTCCAAAGGGCACGTTCAGCGATATCGTGACCAGCTACCTGCCTTTCTGGCAAGATGCGCGGTTCTGGGTGCTGTCGCGGCCGCTGTCGGGATTTGCCGAGACCTTCTCGCAATATATCGCCGAGGTGCAGCCGGGTGGCGGCAGCGACCGGCCCGAAACCGACAGCGGGGTCGAGGCGGTGATCTTCGTGGTCGCGGGGGCGATTGCCCTGACCATCGACGGCACAACGCACCAGATGGCGGAGGGCGGATATGCCTATCTGCCCCCGGATACGGCCTGGCAGTTGCACAACAGTGGCGATGTGGCGGCGCGGTTCCACTGGATCCGCAAGGCCTATCAGCCGGTCGAGGGGCTGGACGCGCCCGAGGCATTCGTCACCAACGAGCGTGATATCGCCCCCACGCCGATGCCCGATACAGATGGCGTCTGGGCGACGACACGGTTTGTCGACCCGGCGGATCTGCGCCATGACATGCACGTGACGATCGTAACCTTCCAGCCCGGCGGGGTGATCCCGTTTGCCGAAACCCATGTGATGGAACACGGGCTGTATGTCCTTGAAGGCAAAGCGGTTTACCGGCTCAATCAGGATTGGGTCGAGGTCGAGGCCGGGGATTACATGTGGCTGCGCGCCTTCTGCCCGCAGGCCTGTTACGCGGGCGGGCCGGGGCCGTTCCGCTATCTGCTTTACAAGGATGTGAACCGGCATATGCCGCTGAACAGGTGATCAGTCACCGGCAGGGGACGGTGCGCCAAGGCCGCGCGACACCTCCTGCGCGGCGGCGCAGACCCGCGCGGCGATCTCGTCGATCCGGTCTTCGGACATCCGGCTGGTCGGGCCGGAAACGGAAATCCCCGCGATTGCCTCGCCATAGATATTCAGGATCGGCGCCGCGACACAGCGCATCCCGGTGGCTTTCTCCTCGTCGTCAAGGGCCCAGCCCCTGGCGCGCGCGCGTCGCAGATCCTGCCGCAGCGCCTCGGCATCAGTGACCGTCTTGCCGGTAAACCCTTCCAGATCGCGGCCCGCGAACAGCCGATCGAACTGGTCGTCCGAATACCGGCTGAGAAGCGCCTTGCCGATGCCCGAGGCGTGCATGGGCGAGATCGTCCCCGGCGGAAAGAAGGCACGGATCGTCTCGGCGGTTTCAACCTGGCCGATGAACATCACGCTCCCGTTCATCTCGATCCCCAGGTTCGAGGTCTCGCCTGTTTGCTCCATCAGCCGGCGCATGGCGGGGCGGCTGCGCTCGGCCACACCGCTGCGGTGCAGGAATGCCGACCCGATACGATAGGCGGCAGCGCCGATATGCCAGGTCTGGCTCTGGCCGTCCATTTCCACCAGGTCGCGCGCCTGAAGCGTGGACAGGACGCGGTGCATGGTGGCCGGGGATTGATCCAGCCCGGTGGCGATTTCGGTCAATGTCAGCCCGGAACGCGACGCCAGCAGATCCAGCACATCTATCGCCCGATCCAGTGATTGAATCGTCGATTGTTCGGGTTTTGCATAAAATGCCCTGGGCCGACCCTTCTTGCGTGGTTGCTGTGCCATATGCGGAAATTTCCCGTTATTGCAAACGCACTTCTTCATATTATGAAAATACCTTTTAACCAATGAAAAAATCTAAGTAGCTGAAATTAAGATATAATAATCACAAAAAACGAAAGTGAAAAAGAATTTCAAAAAAATTTCCTTTCCTTTCGGACGCGTCTAACCTGGTTTCGACACATCAAAGGAGGGCACCGAAATGAGCTTTCAAAATCCTGTATTCATCCCCGGCCCGACCAATATGCCCGAGGAGATCCGTCTGGCGACCTACATGCCAACGATTGACCACCGTTCGCCGATTTTCGGAGAGATCCTGCATCCCGCACTGGCGGGGGTGAAGAAAATCCTGAAAAGCACGACCGCAGAGATTTTCGTTTTCCCCTCAACGGGAACCGGCGGCTGGGAGACGGCGCTGACCAATACGCTCAGCCCCGGCGACACGGTCCTTGCCGCCCGTAACGGCATGTTTTCGCATCGCTGGATCGATATGTGCCAGCGCCACGGGCTGGACGTTCAGGTTGTCGAAACCCCCTGGGGGCAGGGCATCCCGGCGGACCGGTACGAGGAAATCCTGACCGCCGACAGCGAACACAGGATCAAGGCGGTTCTGGCCACCCACAATGAGACCGCCACCGGCGTGAAATCGGACATCGCCGCCATTCGTCGCGCGTTGGACGCGGCCGGCCATCCGGCGCTGCTCTTCGTCGATGGCGTCAGTTCGATCGCGTCGATGGATTTCCGCATGGATGAATGGGGTGTCGATATAGCCGTCACCGGCAGTCAGAAGGGTTTCATGCTGCCCGCGGGCCTGGCGATTGTCGGGTTTTCGCCCAGGGCGATGGCGGCGGTCGATACCGCACAGCTTCCGCGAACCTTCTTTGATATCCGTGATATGGCCAAGGGGTATGCCAATAACGCCTACCCCTACACACCCGCCGTGGGCCTGCTGAACGGTCTGAAGCTGGCCACCGAGATGTTGCTGGACGAGGGGCTGGAAAACGTCTTTGCCCGCCACGCCAGGATTGCCGAAGGCGTGCGCGCCGCGGTCCGCGCATGGGGGCTGGAACTTTGTGCTCAGACGCCTGACTGCTATTCCGACACGGTCAGCGCGATTCTCACCCCCGAGGGGTTCAACGCCACCGATATCGTCAGCCATGCCGACAAGAAATACGGCGTCGCCTTCGGCGTCGGGCTGGGTGAGGTCGCGGGCAAGGTGTTCCGCATCGGCCATCTGGGTCAGTTGACCGATGTGCTGGCGTTGTCCGGCATTGCCACGGCCGAGATGGTCATGGCCGATCTGGGCCTGCAGATTCAGCTTGGGTCCGGCGTGGCCGCGGCGCAGGATTACTATCGTACGCATAACGGCTCCTCGCTGCAGGCGGCGGCGTGATGAAGGATCTGCCGATGGATATCCCGACCTATGACGACATGCTGGCCGCGCATGAGCGGATCAAGCCGCATATCCGGCGCACACCGGTGCGGCATTCGGATTACCTGAACGACCTGACCGGCGCAGAGCTGTTCTTCAAATGCGAGAACTTCCAGGAGCCGGGCGCGTTCAAGGTGCGCGGCGCCACCAACGCGGTGTTCGGCCTGGACGAGGCGCAGGCAGGCAAGGGCGTCGCGACGCATTCGTCGGGCAACCATGCCTCGTGCCTCAGCTACGCGGCGATGCTGCGCGGCATCCCGTGCAACGTGGTCATGCCGCACACCGCCCCGCAGGCCAAGAAGGACACGGTGCGCCGTTACGGCGGCAGGATCACCGAATGCGAGCCCTCGACCACCTCGCGCGAGGAGACCTTTGCGCGGGTTCAGGCCGAGACCGGCGGCGATTTCGTGCATCCGTACAATGACCCCCGGGTGATCGCGGGGCAGGGGACCTGTTCGAAAGAACTGGTCGAGCAGGTCGACGGGCTGGATTACGTGGTCGCCCCCATCGGCGGTGGCGGCATGATTTCGGGGACCTGCCTGACGCTGTCGACGCTGGCGCCGGAAACGCGGGTGATCGCCGCCGAACCCGAACAGGCCGACGACGCCTATCGCAGCTTCAAGGCCGGTCATATCATCGCCGACGACGCGCCCAAGACCATTGCCGACGGATTGCTGGTGCCGCTGAAGGATCTGACCTGGCATTTCGTGTCGAACCACGTTCATGACATTTTCACCGCGTCCGACCCCGAGATCATCGACGCGATGAAACTCATCTGGAAACACCTGCGCGTGGTGATGGAACCGTCTTCGGCCGTGCCGCTGGCAACCATCCTGAAGAACCGCGACGTGTTCGCGGGCAAGCGCGTGGGCATCATCATCACCGGTGGCAATGTCGATCTGGACAAGCTGCCCTGGCTGAACAGCTAAGTGCCGAAAGGACAAGGAAAATGAACGCACAAACCGATATTTCGAAACTTGAAGTGGGCTATGACGTGCCGGCCCTGCCGGGCATGGACGAAGCCGATATCCAGACCCCGGCGCTGGTGCTGGACCTGGACGCGCTGGAGCGCAACATCAAGAAGATGGGCGACTATGCCAAGGCCCACGGGATGCGTCACCGGGTGCATGGCAAGATGCACAAATCCGTCGACGTGGCGAAGCTGCAAGAGAAACTCGGCGGCGCGGTTGGTGTCTGCTGCCAGAAGGTTTCCGAGGCCGAGGTGTTCGTGCGTGGCGGCATCAAGGACGTGCTGGTGTCGAACCAAGTCCGCGACGCGGCCAAGATCGACCGGCTGGCGCAGCTGCCGAAACTGGGCAGCCGGATCATCGTCTGCGTGGACGATCTGGCCAACGTGGCCGAATTGTCGGCAGCGGCGCAGAAGCACGGCACCGAGCTTGAGATCTTTGTCGAGATCGATTGCGGCGCCGGGCGTTGCGGCGTGACGACCACGCCGGCGGTCATCGAGATTGCCAAGGCGGTTCAGGCCGCTGGCGGGCTGAAATTTGCCGGCATCCAGGCTTATCAGGGCGCGATGCAGCATCTCGACACCTACGAAGCCCGCCAGGAAAAACTGGACATTGCCATTGCGCAGGTCAAGGACGCCGTTGCCGGCCTGAAGGCCGAGGGCATCGATTGCGAACTGGTCTCGGGCGGCGGCACTGGCTCTTACTATTTCGAAAGCAATTCAGGGGTTTACAACGAATTGCAATGTGGCTCCTACGCCTTCATGGATGCGGATTACGGCCGGATCCTGGACAAGGATGGCAAGCGGATCGACCAGGGGGAGTGGGAAAACGCCTTCTTCATCCTCACCCAGGTGATGAGCCACGCCAAGGCGGACAAAGCGATCTGCGACGCGGGGCTCAAGGCGCAATCCGTCGACAGCGGCCTGCCCTTCATCTTTGACCGCGACGATGTGGAATACATCAAGTGCTCGGACGAGCATGGCGTCATCGCCGACCCGGCGGGCACGCTGAAAGTGGGGGAAAAACTGCGCCTTGTGCCCGGCCATTGCGATCCCACCGCCAACGTCCATGACTGGTATGTGGGCGTGCGCAACGGCAAGGTCGAAACCCTCTGGCCGGTCTCGGCCCGGGGCAAGGCCTACTGAATTTTTCCTGAGACTGGCGGGGGGCGCCCCGCCGCTTTTTTCCGAATAGAGGTGAATATGTATATCGTCCCCGAAAGCGCCGTCGCCGATCTGGTCACGCGCAAGGACAGTTTCGATGCGGTCGCGCAGGTCTTTGCGTCGATGTCAAAACGCTCGGCCTATAATTTCCCGGTGATCCGCGAGGCCATCGGCCACGCCGACGCGCTTTACGGGTTCAAGTCGGGCTTTGACCGGGATGCGCTGAACCTGGGCCTGAAATCCGGCGGCTACTGGCCGGGAAACGAGGCCAGGGGGCTGACCAACCACCAATCCACGGTGTTCCTGTTCGATGCCGATACCGGGAAATGCCGCGCGGTTGTGGGCGGCAACCTGCTGACCGCGCTGCGGACCGCGGCCGCGTCATCGGTGTCAATCGCGCATTTGGCCCCGAAAGAGGCCCGCGTGATCGGCATGATCGGCGCCGGGCATCAATCGGCCTTCCAGTTGCGGGCAGCATTGGAGCAGCGGAACTTCGAAAAAGTCATCGGCTGGAACTATCACCCCGAGATGCTCAGCCGGCTCGAAGAGGTCGCGGGCGAAGCGGGCCTGCCTTTCGAGCGCGTGGAACTGGATCAGCTGGGCGCCGAGGCGGATGTCATCATCTCGATCACGTCGAGCTTTGATCCGATCCTGATGGATGCGCATGTTTCAGGCGGCACGCATATCGCCTGCATGGGCACCGACACCAAGGGCAAGCAGGAGGTCGAGGCGACGCTGGTCGCGCGGGCGACCGTTTTCACCGACGAGGTGGCGCAATCGGTCAGCATCGGCGAATGCCAGCACGCGATCGCGGCGGGCCTGATCGAAGTGGGCCAGATCAACGAGATCGGCGCGGTGATCAACGGCGACCACCCGGGGCGCGGATCAGGTGATGAAATCACCCTGTTCGATGGCACCGGCGTGGGGCTGCAGGACCTTGCGGTGGCGGATGCGGTGGTGAAACGCGCCATCGAGAAAGGCATCGCCATCGAGGTGGATTTCTAGGCCACCGCGTCCAGCATCCGGCGGCTTTCGCGGGCCATGAAATCCACGAAATGCCGGATCTTGGGATCCTGAAGTTTCCGGTGCGGATAGAGGCACCCGAACATCGACGGCACGGGCGGCGTGGCGGGCAGAACCGGCACCAGCCGCCCGGCGCGCAGGTGATGTGCCACGTCGAACCGGGGTTTGTTCACGATGCCATGCCCGGCCAGCGCCCAATCCGTCAGAACATCCGAATCGTCAGCATCGAACCGGCCCGCGACATTCAGTTTCTGGGTGCCGTCCCCGGTTTTCAGCACCCAGAAATATTCGGGCGAGCGCGGGTAGCGCAGCAACAGGCAATTATGCCCGGCGCTCAGCAGGTCATCGGGTGTTTCCGGAGTGCCCTTGCGTGCCAGATAGTCCGGTGCGGCGCACAGGACACGTTCGCATTCCACGAATTTCCGAAGCTTCAGGTTTGATTCCTTTGGCGTGCCAACGAAGAACGCCACATCCAGCCGCTCGCTCAGCAGATCCACGGCGCGGTCCGACAGGCGCATCTGCACCTGGGTGTCGGGAAAGGCATCGACAAATCGCGGTACCAGCGGCGCGATGATGCGCCGCCCCACGCTGAGCGGTGCGGTAACCCGGATGACCCCGCGCGGCGTGTCGGAGAAACTGGCAACCGCGGCCTCGGCATCGCCAAGCGTTTCCAGCACCTTCTTGGCCTCGCCATAGAATACGCGCCCGACCTCGGTCGGGGTGATCGAGCGCGTCGTGCGGTTGAAAAGCCGCACGCCCAGGCGTTTCTCCAGCTCCTTGATACGTTTGCTGGCCACGGCAGGGGTCAGCCGCAGGTCGCGCCCGCCCGAGGTGATGCTGCCCAGCTCCACCACGCGGGCGAACACGCGCAGGCTTTCGATATAGGCCATGAAACCTCCGGTATTTCAGGGTGTTTGACTGTGGTTCGATCAGACACCAATCCGGTTTCATTTTCAACGTTTCGTATAAAGTATTTACCGACTCCGAGCGTATTCATTGATAGTAAAATGCGCTAATCTGGGATCACTACGCATGTCTTTCACGCAGGAGGGGGCCGGATGACACCGCGCCAGGAAATCCGATTTATCCTCAACGGCCGCGCAACCGCTGTGCCGGATGTCGGGGCGTCGCAGACGCTGCTGGATTTCCTGCGGCTGGACCGGCGCCTGACCGGCACCAAGGAGGGCTGCGCCGAGGGTGATTGCGGCGCCTGCACGGTGCTGGTGGGCCGTCTGCAGGACGGCGCGCTGACCTACGAGGTGGTCAATGCCTGCATCCGGTTCCTGGCCTCGCTCGACGGGTGCCACATCGTCACGGTCGAACATCTGTCGGGGCCCGACGGGCGGCTGCACCCGGTGCAGCAGGCGATGGTCGAACATCATGGCAGTCAATGCGGTTTCTGCACGCCCGGTTTTGTCATGGCGCTCTATGCGCTGTGGATGGAACGGCCAGAGCCGACGCTGGAACAGATCGAGACCGCGTTGCAGGGCAATCTCTGCCGCTGCACCGGGTATGAGCCGATCATACGCGCGGCAGAGGCCGTCAGCCGCCACGGCACGCCCTCTGCCGACTACCTCATGCGGGAGCGGGATGCGACTGCCAAGCAGCTGCAGGCCCTGAAGGACGGCAACCGGGTGGTGACCGGCCCGGCAGATAATCGGGCCATTCTGCCCGCCGATGTCGATGATTTCGCCCAAGTGTTGCTGGAACATCCTGACGCCACGATCGTGGCGGGGGCCACCGATGTCGGGCTGTGGGTCACCAAGTTCCTGCGCCCGATCGGGCCGGCGATCTTCATCAGCCACCTGGACGGGTTGAAATCCATCGCCGTGACCGATGCCGATATTTCCATCGGCGCGGGCGTGACCTATTCCGAATTCGACCCGGTGATTTCCGAACATTTCCCCTATTTGCGCGAATACTGGGACCGGATCGCCGGCTGGCAGGTGCGCAACATGGGCACGATCGGCGGCAATATCGCCAATGGCTCGCCCATCGGGGACACGCCGCCGGTGCTGATCGCGCTTGGCGCCGAGGTGACTCTGCGCCGGGGGGCGGATCGCCGTACGCTGCCGCTCGAGGATTTCTTCGTCGATTACGGCAAGCAGGACCGTGCCGAAGGCGAATTCGTCGAAACCATCCGCATTCCGCGCCCCGCAGACGGGCAGCGCGACGCGGCCTACAAGATCTCCAAGCGCCGGGACGAGGATATCTCGTCAGTGGCGGCGGGAATCAGTGTCCAGTTGACCGATGGCCGGATCACCCGGGCGCGCATCGCACTGGGCGGCATGGCGGCCACGCCGAAACGCGCGGCGGGCGCCGAGGCGGCGCTGATCGGGCAGGAATGGAGCGAAGCGGCGTTCGAGGCTGCGGCCGTTGCGCTTGCCGGGGATTTCGCGCCGCTGACGGATTGGCGCGCCTCCGCCGATTACCGGATGCGGGCGGCGCAGAACCTGCTGCGCCGGTTCTACCTGGAACAGGGCGCGGATGCCGATTCACCCGTCCGGTTGAGCGCGTGAGGAGAGGCGTGATGAACGATCAGAGCACAATTCGCGGCGCAGTCCATTCCGACCTGCAGCATGACAGCGCGATCAAGCACGTCACCGGCCGCGCGACCTATACCGACGACATCGCCGAGCCGGTGGGCACGCTGCACGCCTATCTGGGGGTGGCGACGGAAACCCACGCGCGCATCCGCAAGATAGACTTGGCGCCTGTCAGGGCCGCGCCGGGCGTGATCGGCGTGCTGACCGCCGAGGATATTCCCGGCCATAATGACATCAGCCCGACCGGCCGAGAGGATGAGCCGGTTTTCCCAACCGACAAGGTGGAATTCAATGGCCAGCCCCTGTTTGCCGTCGTGGCCGAGACACGCGATGCGGCCCGGCGCGCGGCCGAGCTGGCACGGATCGATTACGAGCCGCTTTCGCACGCGCTGGATCCCGTTGCCGCGCAAGCGGCCGGGTATCCGCATGTCACCGACCCGCTGACCCTGTCGCGCGGCGATGCCGCCACCGCGCTGGAGGGGGCGCAAAACCGGATCACCGGGCGCATGGTCGTGGGCGGTCAGGATCACATGTACCTGGAAGGCCATATCGCCTTTGCCGTGCCCGGCGAGGATGACGACGTGATCGTGCATTGCTCGACCCAGCATCCCAGCGAGGCGCAGCACATGGTGGCGCATGTGCTGGGCGTACCGTCAAACGCCGTCACGGTGAATGTGCGCCGCATGGGTGGCGGGTTTGGCGGCAAGGAAAGCCAGATGAACCTGTTTTGCGCCGTGGCCGCCATTGCCGCCAAGAAATGGAACCGCGCCGTCAAGATCCGCCCCGACCGCGACCAGGACATGACTGCCACCGGCAAGCGGCATGATTTCGTGATCGACTATGAGGTTGGCTTCGACGACGCGGGCCGCATTCAGGCGGTGGACGGCCAGTTTGCCGCGCGCTGCGGGTTTTCGTCTGACCTGTCGGGACCGGTGACGGATCGCGCACTGTTTCATGCCGACAACGCCTATTTCTATCCGCATGTGCGGCTGGAAAGCCACCCGATGAAGACCAACACCGTCTCCAACACCGCTTTCCGCGGCTTTGGCGGCCCGCAGGGCGTGATCGCCGCAGAGCGCATGATCGAAGAGATCGCCTATGCTTTGGGCCGCGATACGCTGGAGATCCGCAAGGCCAATTTCTATGGATCCGACGGGCGGGACGTGACGCCCTATCACCAGACGGTCGAAGACAATATCATGCCCCGCATCGTCGAGGAACTGGAGGCCGGCGCCGATTACCAGGCGCGGCGGCAGGCGGTGCTGGATCACAATGCCGGGGGCGGCATCATCCGCCGCGGTATTGCGCTGACACCGGTGAAATTCGGCATTTCCTTCACCGCCACCTGGTACAACCAGGCCGGTGCGCTGGTGCATGTCTACAACGACGGCTCGATCCATCTGAACCATGGCGGCACCGAGATGGGGCAGGGGTTGAACACCAAGGTTTCGCAGGTCGTGGCGGATACGTTCCAGGTCGATGTCGACCGGATCAAGATCACCAGGACAACGACCGAAAAAGTGCCCAACACCTCGGCCACGGCGGCGTCGAGCGGCTCGGACCTGAACGGCATGGCGGCGCTGGACGCGGCCGAGCAGATCAAGGCGCGGCTCATAGATTTTGCGGTCGAACGCTGGCAGGCGGAGCCGTCCGAAGTGCGTTTCCTGCCCAACCGGGTGCAGATCCGGGACGAGGTGATTGCCTTCAACGATTTCATCAAACAGGCCTATATGGCGCGGGTGCATCTGTCGGCGGCGGGTTTTTACAAGACGCCCAAGATCCACTGGGACCGGGCCACCGGCAAGGGGCGCCCGTTCTATTACTACGCCTATGGCGCCGCCTGTTCCGAGGTCGAGATCGACACGCTGACCGGCGAGTACCGGGTGCTGCGCACCGATATCCTGCATGACGTGGGCCGCTCGCTGAACCCGGTGCTGGACAAGGGCCAGGTCGAAGGCGCCTTCATCCAGGGCATGGGGTGGCTCACGACCGAGGAGCTCTGGTGGGACGAGGCCGGACGGCTGCGGACCCACGCGCCCTCGACCTACAAGATCCCGCTGGCCTCGGACCGGCCGCGCGAGTTCAACGTGAAGCTGGCCGACTGGTCGGAAAACCGCGAGATGACGATCAAACGCTCCAAGGCGGTGGGCGAGCCGCCCTTCATGCTGGGCATTTCCGTCTTCGAGGCGCTGTCGATGGCCGTGGCCAGCGTTGCGGATTACCGCGAATGTCCGCGCCTTGATGCGCCGGCGACGCCAGAACGCGTATTGATGGCCGTGGAGCGGCTGCAGGGTAGGGGGGCGTCATGACCGGTCAGACACCTCTCGCCGCGTTCTTCGCACGCAACCGCGATGTCGCAAAGGTCGCGCTGGTGCAGGTACTAGGCTCGTCCCCGCGTAACGCGGGAACCGAAATGTTCGTGGCACCTGGCGAAACGCTGGGCACGATCGGCGGCGGCCAGCTGGAATACATGATGGTCGATGAGGCGCGCAGCCTGCTGGCACGAGGCACTGGCCGCACGACGCGCGAGGTGCCGCTGGGCCCCGAGATCGGCCAGTGTTGTGGCGGACACGTGACCGTCGACATTCATCGGATGGGGGCGGAGGACCGGGCGCAGGCCCTGGCATTGGCCGGGCGCGAGGCGGAGGCGCGCCCGCATGTCTACATCATGGGCGCGGGTCATGTGGGCCGGGCCCTGGCCGGGTTTTTCGCGCAGCTGCCGGTGCGGACGGTGCTTGTCGATACGCGCGCCGAGGAGCTTGCGCTGTGCCAGGCGCCGGTCGAGTATCGCAACACGGCGCTGCCCGAGGCGGAAATCACGGCCGCACCGCCGCTCAGTGCCTTCATCGTGCTGACCCACGACCATGCGCTCGATTTCCTGCTGACATCCGAAGCACTGGCGCGCGGCGATGCCGCCTATGTCGGCCTGATCGGGTCGGCCACGAAACGGGTGAAGTTCCGCAACTGGTGCCGCGATCACGGCGGTGGACAGCCCATCGACGGGCTGACCTGTCCGATTGGCGCGGGCGGCAGCGATGACAAGCGCCCCGAGGTGATAGCCGCCTTTGTCGTGGCCGAGGTGATGGCCGCGTTGACACGGGATACTGAGGATACCGCCAAGCAGGCGGAGAGAACCTTGCGCAAGGCAAGGTAGGGAGCCGGCCGGGCCCCGCGAGTGATGAGGAGATCACCAAGCCCGGCCATTCAAGCAAAGGAGGCCTGCCATGCAGGAAGGGAGCTATTCCTATAGGTTATTTGCGCGCAATGACTTCAGCGCGTTCTGGGCATTGTTCACCGACAACCTGATCAACCTGATCGTGCTGTCGGGGATTTGCCAGTTTGTGTTCCAAATGCCCGCCGAGATCGTTTTCGGCCGGATCGTTCCGGGCGCGGCGGTCGCCATTCTGGCCGGGATCTTGGTTTACACGCTGCTTGCGAAACACGTGGCCGAGCGTGAGGGGCGTGACGTGACCGCCATGCCCTACGGTATCTCGACCCCGGTGATGTTTGTCTATCTGTTCGGCGTCATCGGTCCGATCTACTGGGCGACGCAGGATGCGATGCTGGCCTGGCAGGTGGGCATCGGTGCCGGTTTCATGGGCGGTATCGTGGCGGGTCTGGGGGCGATCATCGGGCCGTTCCTGAAACGTGTCACGCCGCGCGCGGGCATGCTGGGGACGCTTTGCGGCATCGCGCTGGTCTTTATTGGCACCGTGCCACTGGCCACGATTTTCGAGGATCCGTTTATCGGCTTTGCCTCGATGATCATCATCCTGTGGGGTCTCGTGGGCCGGTTCCGCCTGCCCTACAACATCCCGGCGGGCCTGCTGGCCCTGGGGGTGGGCACGCTGGTGGCATTGGTCATCGGCAAGGCGTCGATCAGTTTCGAGGGGGTCGGATTCTATCCGCCGCTGCCGTATTTCGGTGACCTGATCGCGGGTATTCAGCATCTCTTTGCCAACCCCGAACTGTTCCTCGTGCTGGTGCCGGTGCAGATCTACAACTTCATCGAGACCATGAACAACGTCGAAAGCGCCGAGGCGGCGGGCGATCACTATCCGGTCGCGCTCTGCCAGGTGACCGATGGGGCCGGTACGATGATCGGCGCGATTTTCGGTTCGCCCTTTCCGACGACGGCCTATATCGGCCACCCGGCCTACAAGCGCATGGGCGCGCATTCGGGTTATGTGATCGGGGTGGGTGTGATCATCCCGCTGGCGGCCTTCCTGGGGCTTCTGGCCTTCCTCAACAACCTGATCCCCGTGGCCGCCGCCGCGCCGGTGCTGGTCTTTGTCGCGCTGAGCCTCATCACCAACACAGCGCATTCGGTCAAGACCGAGCATATGGCCGCCATCACCATCGCGATGATGCCGCATGTGTCGAGCTTCCTGGTGATCAAATGGGGGTCGCTGATGGGCGCGCTTGGCGCTTCGGGTCTGGAGGGGATGCCGCAGCTGGGTGATCCCGACCTGACCGGCGCGATGCTGCAGCAGGGCGCGCATTATGCCGGGCATCTGGCGCTGAGCCAGGGGGCCATCCTGACCGGGCTCATCTGGGGCGCGATCGTGGCCAGCATCATCGACGGTGACTTCCGCAATGCCGGTGGATTTGCGCTGGCGGCGGCTGTCATGGCGATGTTCGGCATCATCCACGGCGCCAGCCTGCACTGGCCCGAACTTGGGCCCATCAGCGGGGGCTACCTGATCGCGGCGGCGTTCCTGTTCATCTATCCGATCTTCCACAAGGAGGATCTGGAGAACAAGAACCTGCCGGTCGACGACCCCACGCAGATCCAGGACGCGTGATCAAGAAGGGCGGCGAAATTGCCGCCCTTCGGACCATCATCGTTGGGGATGAAACAGGGACCGGGGCCTCTTGGATAGGCCCCGGTCTCTTCGTTCAGCCGCGCGTGACCTTCGGAAGCGATCCCTTGCCATGACCTGACAGGCCCCCGGACACTTCCTCGGTTGCTTCCCCGGCCAGTTCTTCGGGCAGGACGAGGTTCAGCGTGATCGCCACGAAGGCCGCCGGCAGCAGGCCCGAGGTCAGCAGGATGCGCAGGGTGTCCGGGAGGTATTGTACGGCATCCGGCTCCAGTTGCAGGCCAAGGCCGATGCTGAGCGAAATGGCAAAGATCACCATGTTCCGCCGGTTCCAGTCCACGTCGGACAGCATCGAGATGCCGGCGGCGACGACCATGCCGAACATCACGATCACGCCGCCGCCCAGCACTTCGATCGGGACGGTGCGGATCACGCCGCCAGCCTTGGGGACCAAGCCGCAGAGGATCAGGAAAATTGCGCCGCAGGTCACCACGTGGCGGCTCATAACGCCGGTCATGGCAATCAGCCCCACATTCTGGCTGAAGGATGTGTTCGGGAAGGCGCCAAAGCACCCGGCCAGCGCCGAACCCAGGCCGTCCGCATAGGTCGCGCCCTGGATTTCCGTATCGGTGGCCTCGCGCCCCGCGCCGCCCTTGGTGATCCCGGACACGTCCCCCACCGTCTCAATGGCCGAAATGAACGCCATCAGGCAAAACCCGATGACCGCCGCTGCCGACATCTCGAACCCGTATTTGAATGGCTCGGGCAGGGCGAAGGCGGCGGAACCCGCCCAGGATCCGGTGATCGCATCGATGCTGAGCATTCCGACGGCGATCGCGTAGACATAGCCGACGATCAGCCCGATCAGCACCGCGGAGATACTCAACATGCCGCGGGCAAAGAACTTGAGCCCCAGCGTGACGAGGATCACCAGCAGTGCCGCCGACCAGTTGAGCAGAGAGCCGTATTCTGCGGCACCCGAGACCTTGGCCGGCACGCCGCCCGCTGCGTACTGGATGCCGACCTTGACCAGCGCCAGCCCGATCATCGTCACCACCAGCCCGGTCACCAGCGGGGGCAGGGCAAAGCGGATCTTTCCGATGAACATGCCCAGCATCGCATGGAACAGCCCGCCAAGGATGACACCCGCAAACAGAGCACCCAGGGCATCGACACCCTTGCCCGCCACCAGCGGGATCATGATCGGCAGAAACGCGAATGACGTGCCCTGCACGATCGGCAGCGCGGCGCCGACCGGACCCAGCGTGATCGTCTGCAGGAGCGTCGCCACCCCGGCAAACAGCATCGACATCTGGATCAGATAGAGCAGTTCGGGAAAGTCGGGCGAGTTCGAGCCGAAACCGAACCCGGCGGCGCCCGCCACGATGATTGCCGGTGTCACGTTGGACACGAACATCGCCAGCACGTGCTGGATGCCAAGTGGGATGGCACGACCCAGCCCGGGAAAATAGTTCGGGTCGCGCAGTTACGCCGGTGTTCCGATTGAATGATCAGCCATGGCTCTCTCCTCGCGTTCAGCTGCAAATCGGCGGCGAGTGCAGGAAGGGCCTACATCTCAATCGCCTCGACTATGTAGGGGTCGTCAAACCAGTGTTCTTCAAGGTTTGCCCCGTCACCGATCCGGTCGACCACGGCAAACTGCCCGGGTGCGCCGATCGGCGCCAAAACGCCGTGCCAGACGCCGCGATGCAGGTTGATCGATTGGCCCGGCGCGGTGACAAAGGCCTTCGGATTGACCGGCGTGCCGTGTTCGTCATCGGCCACGACCACCAGAAAGCGAACCTGCGAAACCGGCATGAAGGCCTGACTGCCCTCGGGGTGGCGTTCGACCATGTCCACCACATGCGGCAAGTGCCGGGCCTTGGCGTCAAACAGGCTGATCCCGGCGCGGCCATCGGCGAAATCCAGCCGCGCCAGATCGTGATGGCGCCCGCACATGCCCTGATTGATCATCTTGGTGGGCTCTCCGCGGGCCTCGATCACATCGCCATAGGGCGCAAATGCGTCGGCGGTCAGCGGGGCGACATCCAGTATTTTCCGCGTCATGACAGCATGTCCTTCAACCGGAACTGGGCGATACGTTCCACCTGTTTGCAGGCCTCGGCGAATTCGGTTTCGGTGTCATTGCCGATCCGCCTTTCGAATGCCGCCCGGATCGAGGCCTTGTCGTGATCGCGGACCGCGATGATGAAGGGAAACCCGTGTTTTGCCACGTAATCCCTGTTGAGATTCTGAAACATCTCGCGTTCGGTATCGGTCAGCATGTCCAGACCGGCGCCGGCCTGTTCCGAGGTGCTTTCCGCGGTCAGCTTGCCGGCTGCCGCCAGCTTGCCCGCCAGATCCGGGTGGGCGGTCAGCACCCCCAGCCTTTCATCCCGGCCGGCGCTGCGAAAGACACGGCAGAGCGCATTGTGCATCCCTGCCGCGCAGTCATGCGCCGGGCCAAGTTCCAAATCAAAGGCACCATCGGCGATCCAGGGAGAGTGTTCAAACACCCCGCCGAATGTCGCGACAAAGCGATGTCTGTCCATCTCGCTCGGGCGAATCGTGTGCCGGGGTTGATGTTTGGATACCCAATGCCTTGCGATGTCGATGCGGCGGGCGCACCAGACATCCCCAAAGCTCTGAATGTATTCGATAAAACGCTTCAACCCTGCAATTTTCCCGGGCCGCCCGATCAGGCGGCAATGCAGGCCCACCGACATCATCTTGGCGCGGCCCTCTTCCCCTTCGGCATAAAGCGTGTCGAACGCGTCTTTCAGATACTGGAAAAACTGCTCGCCGGTGATCCAGCCGGGGCTGTTGGCGAAACGCATGTCGTTGGCTTCCAGCGTGTAGGGAATGATCAGCTGATCGCGGTCCCCCACCTTGATCCAGTGCGGCAGGTCGTCGTCATAGGCGTCGGAGATATAGGCAAAGCTGCCCTGTTCGGCCACAAGCCGCACGGTGTTGCCGCTGCACCGGCCGGTATACCAGCCCCATGGGGCTTCGCCCACGACCTCGGTATGCAGGCGCACGGCCTCGTCGATGGCGGCGCGTTCCTCGGCCTCGCTCATGTCCTTGTGGTCGACCCATTTCAGACCGTGGCTGGCGATTTCCCAGCCTGCATCCTTCATTGCCTGCACGTGCTCGGGGCTGCGCGCCAGCGCGGTCGCCACGCCGTAGATCGTCAGCGGAATGCCTGCGCCGGTGAACAGGCGGTGCAGGCGCCAGAACCCGGCCCGGGCGCCGTATTCATAGATCGATTCCATGTTCCAGTGGCGCTGCCCTGGCCAGGGTGACGCGCCGGGTATGTCCGACAGGAACGCCTCGGAGGCCGCATCGCCATGGAGGATGTTGTTTTCGCCGCCTTCTTCGTAATTGAGGACAAATTGCACAGCGATCTTGGCCCCGTTCGGCCATTTCGGATCGGGGGCGTTCTGGCCATATCCGCGCATGTCGCGGGGATAGCGTTTCATCTGGGCTCTCCGGTAGATTGCTTTATTTGGTTCTAGAACAAAACAATGCGAATGGCTTTCTAAAATTACTTGAAAGAGCTATTTGAAAGAAACCGATGTTCGTTTGACCCGTTACGCGGCAGTAAGGGACCAAGCTTGGGTGCAGACAGAGGATGTGACATGGCCGGATATCTGACAACGCATGTATTGGACACGGCAAAGGGCTGCCCGGCGCAGGGCCTGAAGATCGAGCTATTCCGGGTGACGGACGAGGCGCGCACGCATCTGCGGACGCTGGTGACCAATGCCGATGGCCGCACCGATGAACAGATCCTGCCCGAGGCCGAGTTTCAGACCGGCACTTACGAGCTGGTATTCCACGCCGGCGCCTACCTGGATGCGACCGGCACACCCGAAGAAACCCCGCGTTTTCTGGATGTTATTCCCTTGAGGTTCGGCATGTCCGAAGCGGCACATTACCACGTGCCCCTGCTGCTGTCGCCCTTCGGCTACAGCACCTATCGCGGCAGCTAGGCGGACGGAACGGTCGCTTCGTCGCGCGGAATCAAGGCCGCAGGCCGCCGCGCGATCGCCAGACCGCCCCCCGGGCTGGCGATTGGGTGATGCCAGTGCGTCCTTCGGGTCTTCTTCGATCTTGGCAGCGATAAACTGCGCCGAACCAAGGGGGTTCGCCACCCCGCGGTCTGGCCATCGCGCCGCTTGCGTTGACTGACCGCTCTGGGCTCGCAGCAGTCTTTTCTCTTGATTCAGCTGCGGGTCGGTAAAGACGCCTTGATGTGATCGACCATGAAGTCGATCAGCAGCCGTGTCTTCGGATCCTGCCTGCGGCGGTGGGCATAGAGGCACGCCATCTGGATCGGCACGGGCGGTTCACTTTCCAGCACCGGCACCAGACGTCCGGCCTCGAGATGTTCGGCGACCTCGAATAGCGGTTTCAGGATGATCCCGTGCCCGGCCAGCGCCCATTGCGTCAGCACATCACCGTGATCGGATTCAAATGGCCCCGAGACCGCCACCCGCCGGACACCGTCGGGCGATTGCAGCGGCCACTGGAACTCGGGCGCACCTGCATAGCGCAGGTTCAGGCAATCATGTGCGCCCGATTTGAGTTCATCACTGGATGCAGGCGCGCCCTTGCGGGCGATATAATCTGGTGCGGCGCAGAGCACCCGCTCGCAGTCGGCGATCTTGCGGATCCGCAGCGAGGAATCCTCGGGCACGCCCAGGAAAAACGCGGCATCCAGACTTTCGCCGGCCAGGTCGAGCTTGCGGTCCGACAGGCGCAGGCGGATGTTGATCAGCGGATAGAGCGCCTTGAACTCGGGCACCGCGGGGGCGATCAGGCGCTGGCCCATTCCCAGCGGCGCGGCCACATGCAGCGAGCCGCGCGGCGTCTGCGTGACCGATGTGATCTCGGCCTCGGCCTCGTCCACCGCCTCGAGGATCTTGCAGGCCCCGCGATAGAACATCACCCCCTGTTCGGTCGGGTTCAGCATCCGCGTCGTGCGTTGGAAAAGGCGCACGTTCAGGTGCTCTTCGAGCGCCGCGATCCGGGCCGAGGCCACCGCCGCCGAGATCCGCTGGTCCCGCGCGGCGGCGGACATGTTGCCCAGCTCATAGACGCGTACGAAGGTCCTGACATTGTCCAGATAGGCCATGGGTGAACATTATTAGCTTTCACTTGAAGCAGCTAGGCTTTTTTCCCGAATTCAGGATAATCAACAAAAATGCGATACCTGCGGGTGACTCGTTGGACGGAGGCTAAAAATGCACGATTTTGCGATCATGTGGGACTGGATCGGTTTCGCGGTCCGCTGGCTGCATGTGATTACCGCCATCGCCTGGATCGGTTCTTCCTTCTATTTCGTGGCGCTGGACCTGGGGCTGCGCAAGGTGCCTCATCTGCCGGTCGGTGCGCATGGCGAGGAATGGCAGGTCCATGGCGGCGGCTTCTACCACATCCAGAAATACCTGGTGGCGCCCGAAAACATGCCCGACCACCTGGTCTGGTTCAAATGGGAAAGCTATGCCACCTGGTTGTCCGGCGCAGCGTTGCTGATGATCATCTACTGGGTGGGCGGCGAGCTTTACCTGATCGACAAGACCAAGGCCGACCTGGCGCTGTGGCAGGGCGTGCTGATCTCGGCGGCGTCGCTTTCCGTCGGCTGGCTGGTCTATGATTTCCTGGGCAAATCGGGCCTGGGCGAAAAGCCGACCCTGCTGATGATCTTGCTGTTCGCGCTTCTGGTGGCGATGGGCTGGGGCTACGCCCAGATCTTCACCGGGCGTGCGACGATGCTTCACCTCGGGGTGTTTACCGCCACGATCATGACGGCCAACGTGTTCTTCATCATCATGCCCAACCAGCGCATCGTGGTGAAGGATCTGCAGGAAGGCCGCGAGCCCGACCCGAAATACGGCAAGATCGCCAAGCTGCGCTCGACCCACAACAACTACCTGACGCTGCCGGTCATCTTCCTGATGTTATCCAATCATTACCCGCTGGCCTTTGCGACCGAATACAACTGGATCATCGCTGCGCTGGTCTTTCTGATGGGGGTCACGATCCGGCATTTCTTCAACACGATGCACGCGGGCGGCGGCATGAAGTGGTGGACCTGGCTGGTCACGGTGCTGCTGTTCATCGGGATCATGTGGCTGAGTACTGCGCCGCTGATGCATGACAGCTATGACGACTCCGAGGCGCGGCCGCTGTCGGAAACCGAAACTCGGTTCGCCGCCGCCGAGGGGTTCGACGAGGTGGCCGGGATCATTCCCGGCCGTTGCGCCATGTGCCATGCCCGCGAGCCGTTCTATGACGGTATCCACCGTGCGCCCAAGGATCTTTTGCTGGAAACCGAGGCCGACATCGCCCGCGCCGCGCCGCTGATTTACCTGCATTCCGGCATCAGCGAGGCGATGCCACCCGCCAATGTCTCGTTCATGGAGGGCGACGAACGCCGCGCGGTGATCCGGTGGTATCTGAACGCGATAAAGGGATGAATGACCGCAAGGAAAGGCGCCAATGACACCCGTTTGCGCGGTGCCGGTCCGAAGTGTCAGATGCGGAACAGGGGTTGCAGCAGCCGCGGTACCCACGAGTTGAACCGCAAGGACGCATCGGTGGCCGCCAGGCAGATGCACGGCTCGCCCTCTTCGGCGGTCGGCGTGTGCTCCAGGTCGGCATCTGCAATCTCGACATCGCCCGCACCGTATCGGCCCGTTTCATCGCTGAAGGCACCCTGCAGTACCAATGTCAGCTCCAGCCCGTTGTGCCCGTGATCGGGCACGGCCTGTCCCGCCGGGATATAGAGAAGGCGCACGCTGCCCTCGTTGTTCTCTTCCAGTATCGACTGCCGCGCGCCCATGCCAAGTGATTTCCACTTGGGCGGCAACCCGTTCAGGGCCTGCATCACCGGGGACGGGAAGATGCCGGACCGCTCATGAACCGGCTCAAGCTCTGCGACGGTATCGTCAAGCCGGGACAATATGCTGTTCTTGGCACTCTCCGAGAGGATGATCGGATCGCTGCGTTCCAGAAGGACGCCGCCCGCGCCCTCATGCGCACCAAGCCGCGCCCGGCACTCGTCGCACATCGACACATGCGCGGCCACGACCAGCGAGAACGGCTGCGGAAGCGATCCTGACGCGTAGCTCAGAAGCAGGTGATCTGGGATATGATGGACAATAGAAGTCATGATTGCCGCGTCCCTTTCAGTTCGTGGCGCAGCCGTTCCAGGCCCAGACGGATGCGCGATTTTATCGTCCCCAAAGGCAGGCCCGTTTCAGCGTGAATTTCGCTGTGGCTGAGCTCGCCCAGGTATGCTTTTTCGACCATGAGCCGTTGGTTGTCGCTGAGCGTTTCCAGCGCGTCATGCAGTTTGGCGGCTTCTTGCTCAAGCGCGATGATCTGTTCGCTATCAACCTCGGTCGCGGGTTCAACTTTCAGCTCTTCGGGCACCGGCCGGCGCGTCTTGCGCCGGATATCCACCTGTCGGTTACGCGCGATCTGGTAGATCCAACTGGACACCTGCGCGCGGTGCGGGTCGAATGACGCCGCCTTGTGCCAGACCGAAAGCATCACATCCTGCACGATATCCTCGGCCTCGGCCGAGGTGGCCCCGCCACGCATGATGAACCCCTTGAGGCGGGGGCCAAAAAAATCGAAAAGCTGAGAAAAGGCGCGCTTGTCACGCCGGTCGCGCACGGCAAGCATCCAGAGTGTCTGATCAGACAATGTCTGAGGTGTTTTCTCGCTCAAGTCCCGCTCATTCACATCGTTGGCTGATGCCGCTAACGCATGATAACCGGCGGGTGGCCGGCGTTCCACGAAATTTTGACAGCTCAGGTTTGTCATGTGGGAGTTACGCGCACGGATCCGCGCCGGATCACTTTTTTTGATCCAGCGTCAAACTGCCAGCGTAACCCCTTAAAATACCTGAGGACCAGTATGTCTTTTGACGCCCCAACACCCCATGGACGGAAAATCGCGATCGTCGGCGGGGGCATTTCCGGCCTTGCCGCTGCTTACCTGTTGACCCCCCGGCATGACGTTACCCTGTTCGAGGCCGAGCCACGGCTGGGCGGACATGCCCGTACCGTGCGCGCAGGACGAAACGGCGATCAGCCCGTCGATACCGGGTTCATCGTGTTCAACCATGTGACCTATCCCAACCTGACGCGCATGTTCCACGAACTGGATGTGCCCGTGGAGCGATCTGACATGAGCTTCGGTGTCAGCGTGGATGATGGCCGGCTGGAATATGCGCTCACCAATCTGAAGGCATTGCTGGCGCAGCCCGCCAATCTTGCCAACCCGGCTTTCCTGCGGATGATGCACGACATCCTGCGCTTCAATGCCCGGGCCGAAGCATTGGCCCAGGACGATACGACCACGATTCGCGATCTGGTACAGGAGCTGAACCTGGGCAGCTGGTTCCAGCGCTTCTACCTGATGCCCTTCTGCGGGGCGATCTGGTCCACGCCACCCGATCAGATACAGAATTTTCCGGCGCAATCCCTGCTGCGGTTTTTTCGCAATCATGCGCTTCTGGGTGTCTGGGGGCAGCACCAATGGTGGACCGTCAAGGGGGGCAGCATCGAATATGTCTCACGCCTGCAGTCATGGCTCGCCGCGCATGGCTGCGATCTGCGCCCGGGCATACCGGTCAGGGCGGTGAACCGCGGGCAAGACGCTATCACGATCCAGACTGACCGATACGCCACCGAGCAATTTGACCAGGTCATCATGGCGTGCCACCCCGATCAGGCGCTCAGGCTTCTGTCGCGGCCCACGCGGCACGAACAGGCGATCCTGTCGGACATGCGTTACCAGGACAATCAGATGGTTCTGCACCACGACACTGCCCAGATGCCGCGCCGCCGGGCCTGCTGGGCCAGCTGGGTGTGCCGCGCTGCCGGTGATCCGATGACCTCGCCGGTCAGCGTCAGCTATTGGATGAACAAGTTGCAGAATATCCCCGAGGAGGATCCGCTTTTTGTCACGCTGAACCCGCTGCACGACATTCGCGACGAGTTCATCTACGACGCCCGGACATTTCGCCACCCGGTGTTCGACGTGGCGGCGCTGCGGGCGCAGGAGAGGATGAAGCTGATCCAGGGCGAAAACCGGACGTGGTTCGCGGGCGCCTATCTGCGCAACGGCTTCCACGAGGACGGATTTGCCAGCGCCCTGCGGGTCGCGAAAC
Source organism: Roseovarius sp. CAU 1744 (assembly GCF_039839345.1). Classification (NCBI taxonomy): domain Bacteria; kingdom Pseudomonadati; phylum Pseudomonadota; class Alphaproteobacteria; order Rhodobacterales; family Roseobacteraceae; genus Roseovarius; species Roseovarius sp. CAU 1744. The sequence goes on from NZ_JBDOQV010000008.1 coordinate 167,928, forward strand.
ACCTGGACCGGCAGTTTGCATGACGCAATGGCCGGAACATATTGCGGGCGCGACCACCCATGCCCGGCGCGGCGGGATCAAGAACGCCTTCACCTACGGCGTCGATTACGTGCTGATCGACCCGGCGTCGACATCCGGCCCGCTGCTTTTTTCGCGCAACCGCTTCAACCTGACCGCAGTACAGGACAAGAACCACGGCGGGCCGACCGGCCGCGGGCGCGGCATGGCCTGGGCGCAGGAAGTGCTTGTCCGGGCGGGGCTGCCGGACACCTGCCGCATATTGCTGCTGACGCAGCCATCCTTCGCCGGGTATATCTTCAACCCGGTCAGTTTCTGGCTGGCGGTTGATGGCGATGATCTGCGCGCGGTCATCGCCGAGGTGAACAACCCCTGGGGCGACCGGCACAGCTATCTGTGTCATTTGCCGGATTTCGCGCCGATCACCCCCGGCCGAGCCTTGCGCGCCGAAAAGCTGATGCACGTGTCGCCGTTCCAGGATGTGGCGGGAGAGTATCAGTTCAACTTCGACGTGACGCCGGACAAGATCGCCATTCGCATCGGGTTCAGAAACGGCGGTGATGGTGTTGTCGCCACGCTCACCGGTACCCGCAAGCCGTTGTCGAACCTGTCCATCCTGGGCGCGCTGATCCGCCGCCCCGCTGGCGCCCTGCGCACCATCGTGCTGATTCACTGGCAGGCGCTGCGCCTGAAGCTGCGTGGGGCCGATTACCGCTCTCGCCCGACACCGCCGGAACAAGAGGTAAGTTGATGTTTTCCCTGACCAAACGCCTGAAGCACGACTTTCTGGACAGCTGCGCCGGTATCCGCTGGGGCCGCGTGACGATCCGGACACCCGATGGCGATGTTCATGACTTCGGTCGCGGGGCGCCGCATGCGGAAATGGTGATCAACGACTGGTCGGCGATCGCGGCCGCGGCGGCACGGGGCGATGTGGGGCTGGGTGAATCCTACGTAGCCGGGCTGTGGGACACCCCCTGCATCGAAACCTTCACAACCGTTGCAATCCGCAACATGGATCATCTGCACAGCTATGCCTTTCCGAATTTCTGGAGCAACCTGAAGTTTCGCGCCATCGACCGGATCATGCGCGCGAACTCGTTGCGCGGCGCGGCGCGCAATATCCGGACGCATTACGATGTCGGCAACGAATTCTACCAGCTCTGGCTGGATCCGGGCATGACCTATTCTTCGGCGCTCTATGCCGAGGGCGACGATGACCTGGCCCGCGCGCAGAACCGGAAATACGACCGCATCCTCGACCGGCTGGGCAAGGGCGAGCGCGTGCTCGAGATCGGGTGCGGTTGGGGCGGATTCGCCGAACGCGCCGCCGACCGGGGTCGTCACGTCACCGGTCTGACGATCTCGCCCAGCCAGAAGGGGTATGCCGATGCGCGGCTTGACGGACGTGCCGAGATCCGGTTGCAGGATTACCGGAAGGCGTCGGGCACCTATGACAACATCGTGTCGATCGAGATGATCGAGGCCGTGGGCGAGCGTTATTGGCCCACCTACTTCGCCACGCTCAGATCGCGGCTGTCCGAGGGTGGGCGCGCCATGGTGCAGGCCATCACCGTGCCGGATGTGAATTTCGACATCTACCGGAACTGTTCGGATTTCATCCGCCAATACACGTTTCCCGGCGGCATGCTGTTGTCGGATGCGATGATCGCCTGGCACGCCCGCAAGGCCGGGCTGAGGGTCTGCGACAATTTCGCGTTCGGACCGCATTACGCCCGGACCTGCCGCGACTGGTCGGCGCGGCTGGAGGCGCGGCAGGGCCGGATCACTGCCCTGGGATTTGACGAAACCTTCCTGCGCACCTGGCGCTACTATCTGGGGATCTGCGCGGCGGCTTTCGCCACGGGCCAGTCCAACGTGGTCCAGGTGGAGCTTGCCCATGCCTAGATGGGTGCTCATCGCCTGCCTGGTGCTGGCGGTATTGCCGGCGCGGGCCACCGAAGGGCCCGCCCTGATCGCCCGCATGTTCGATACGCCGGCGCTGCGCGGCGAGGCGACGTTTCGCTGGCTCGGGGTGCCGCTTTATACCGCGCGCTTCTTTACACCGGATGGGCAGGCGTTGAGTTGGCAGAAACCGGCGGCTCTGCAACTGATCTATGCCCGCGACTTCTCGCGACAGAGCCTGGTCGATGCAACCATGTCCGAACTGGAAAGAATGGAGGGCACGCGCGCGGACCATGCCGAGCTTGCGCAGAAACTCGTGCCCTGTTTCCGGGATGTGGGGGAGGGGGATCAGTTTGTCGCCATTGCCACCACCACGGACGAGGTGCAACTCTATTTCAACGGCGCCCCGACCTGCCAATTGCGCCACGCCGAGATCAACGCGCGCTTCCTGGGTATCTGGCTGTCGGATAACAGCCGCGCGCCAGAGCTGTCGCGGCGCCTCAGGGGCGGGTGATGCGGTACCTGAATGTCAGCCTGTTCGCGATGCTGTTGGCGGCGGCGGGCCTGCCTCTCTATATCCACCTGCCGCGCTTTGCCACCACGGAACTGGGGCTGAGCCTGTCTACGGTGGGCGTGATCCTGATCGGCATCCGGGTGCTCGATTTCGTGCAGGATCCGTTGATCGGCAGGGCGATCGACCGGTGGCGGCGGTCGCAGCAGCTGTTTGCCTGGCTCGCCGCCCTGGGGATGGCCGCGGGGTTCCTGATGCTGTTTTCGGTCAGCCCGCCGATTATGCCCGAGATCTGGCTGACCCTGTCCCTGATCATCGTCTTTTCCGCCTATAGCCTGGGCAGCATCCTGTTCTACGGCCAAAGCGCCGCCATCGCCGGCAGCAGCGCGGCGCGGGACATGTACCGCCTTGCGGCATTCCGCGAGGCCGGGCTTATCGCCGGGATCATCCTTGCCGCGATCGCGCCGACGGGTCTGGCCGCGTTTGCCGGCGCCGGGACAGGTTACACTGCTTTTGGCTATGTGCTGGCGGGTGTGGCCATCGTCACCGCGTTCCAGACGCGCACGCTCTGGCGGCGGGCGGCCTCGCCCGAGGCTCCGCTGACGCTCGCGGCCCTCAGAAATGCGGGCGGTTTGCGCCTGCTGCTGCTGGCATTCGTGAACAGCCTGCCGGTCGCCATCACCTCGACGCTGTTCCTGTTCTTCGTCGAAGATGGCCTGCTGCTGCCCGATCTGTCGGGTCCGTTCCTGATCCTTTTCTTTCTGGCCGCGGGCCTCTCGGTGCCGCTCTGGTCGCGGCTGGTCACGGCGCAGGGCGCCAGGCGGATCCTGATCCCGGCGATGTCGCTGGCCATCATCAGTTTTGTCGGCGCCGCCGCGCTGCCGCCCGGCGCGGCCTGGGTGTTTGGCCTGATCTGCGTGGCGTCGGGCGCTGCTCTCGGGGCGGATATGGTCATTCTGCCGGCGCTGTTTGCCACGACGCTGGCGCGTGCGGGCCTGCAGGCGGGGCAGGCGTTCGGCGTCTGGTCCTTCGCCGCGAAATCCTCGCTTGCGCTGGCCGCCATCCTGCTGTTGCCTGCGCTTGAAGTCAGCGGTTTCACCCCGGGCGGAGACAACAGCCGGCAGGCGTTGACGACGCTGACGGCCGCCTATGCCATTCTGCCCTGCCTGTTGAAGCTGATCGCCATCGCCCTGGTCCTGAAACTGCCGCAGGAGGATCTGAGCTGATGTATATCCAGCGGGACGTGCGGCCATCGCCCCGCCTAGGGGCCGCCCGCAGCCATTCAACGGAGACATGACATGTTCGAGGGCAAGACCTATTGGATCGTCGGCGCAAGCGAGGGGCTGGGCCGGTCACTGGCAACGCAGATGGATGCGCTTGGCGCGCGGCTGATCCTGTCTGCGCGCACTGAAAGCCGCCTGAGCGACCTTGCCGCCGGGCTGCGCGACGCGACGGTCATCCCCATGGATGTGACCGACAGCGCGGATGTCGAAAGGGCGGCAAAAGAGGCCGGTGAGGTCGATGGCATGATCTATTCGGTCGGCGCCTACGAGCCGATCACGGCCGAGCAATGGGATCCGGCCACGGTCGAGCGCATCTGCGAGACGAACTACATGGGCGCGGTACGACTGCTGGGCCATCTTGCCCCGGACTTCGCCCGCCGGGACCGCGGACACCTGGTTCTGATCGGGTCGCTGGCCGGGTTCACGGGCTTGCCGGGCGCCACCGGGTACGGCGCCAGCAAGGCGGCGCTGATGCACATGGCCGAGAACCTCTATGCCGATCTGCGCCGCACAAATGTCCGGGTCCAGCTGGTCAATCCGGGCTTTATCAAGACGCGCCTGACCGAAAAGAACGATTTCCACATGCCCTTTATCATGACCGCGGACAGGGCCGCCGGGCTGACCATTGCGGCGATGCGCCGGGGGCGCTTCCAGACATCGTTTCCGATGGTCTTCTCCTGGCTGTTCCGGGTGGGCCGGTTCCTGCCGAAAAAACTGTTCCTGTCGCTGATGTCGTGATGCCGTATCGCCGGCGCAGCCGGTTCGCCCACAGGGCCCCGGTCGCTATCAGGTCGACGGCCGGCCGGATGGGCGCAGGTATCGCCGTCCGCCACCCCTGCAAGGGACAGGCGGTTTCAGGTCGACCAGGCGTCGACCACGTCTTTCCACTGATGGATCGCCTCGCGCTGGATCAAGCTCTGGTGGTCGGGTGAGGTGACTTCGCGCAGTCTCAGATTGTCGCCTGCGACGGTTTTCCATTTCTGCAATGCGTCGCCGGGAAAAGTGTCGCAATAGACCAGGTCAACGGGCAGGGGAAAGGGTTTCAGGGTTTCGGCGGCAACCACGACGTGACCCAACGCGCTGCGTTGCCCCGAGCGCGGACGCGCACGTGATCGCCTGACCGAGTCGCGCGCCAGCCGCAGCAGGTTGCGCACTACGCTGAACTGGCGCGAGGAGATGCACCGCAACGCTTCTCCGGCCGCGGCGGCGGCATAGGACGGGTTGGTCCGGGTCGCCATCGGTGTCACGGGTTCGATCAGCGCCACGCCGGTGATCTCTTCACCCGCTTCGTGAAGCCTGCGCGCCACCTCGTAGGCCAGCAGCCCGTGGAACGAAAACCCGATCAGCTGATAGGGGCCCGATGGCTGGATCCGGCGCAGACCCTCGATATATTCGGAAACGTAATCATCCAGCCGTTTGCGCAAGGACACCTGCGGATCACCGGCAATGCCGGGGCTGATGAAAACCCGGCGGTCGGGCCAGAGCCCGGCAAGGTGCCCGACCCCGAAGCCGATCGCTATCAGGTTCGGACCGGTCACGCCCTCAACGTGAAAAAACGTCCGCGCCGGGCTGTCGCCGCCGCGGCGTTCGATAAAGGCGGACATTTCGCGGATGGACGGATTCAGCCAGATTTCCTCGAAGCCGATATCGGTTGAAAAGTGATCTGACAGGAAACCGGCCAGCATAACCGCTTCGAGCGATGTGCCGCCGGCATCAAAGAAGCTTTCGTCAACCGACAGCTGGCGTTTGCCCAAGGCCTGCTCGAAACAGTTGAGAACGGCGATCTCGGTGGCGGTCCCCCTGGCCTGGCTGGGCCGGGCGCTGCGGGCGGCCAGGTCCTCAAGCCGGACGGTCGCCTCGCGCAGCAGCTGCTGTGCATCCAGCTTTCCGTTCGCAGTCAGCGGAAAGTGATCGTGCGCCAGCAGGAGGCGCGGCACCGCGAGCGTTGGCAGCCGGGTCGTGATCTGCGCGCGCAGCGCATCCGCGTCGAACGCAGCCGCCTTGCCGGCTATGCAATGGCCGACCAGGGTCGGGTCACGCCCCGGCCCGTGGTCAACCGCACTGACCCAGGCATCTTCGATCCCCTCCGCGGCGCGCAGTGTGTCGATGATTTCGGGAAGGCTGATGCGCACCCCGTGGATATTGACTTCGCTGAGGTCGGCGCGCCCCAGTAATTCAATCTCGCCACCTTTCAGGCGCCGCCCGAGGTCGCCGGTGCGGTACCAGCGCTCGCCATCCCGCTCCAGGAACTTTTCCGCCGTCAGCTCCGGCCGCCGGTAGTAGCCGCGCGCCACCGCGCAACCACCAATCCAGATTTCGCCGGTCTCATTGGTCGCGGCATCCGCGCCGTCTTCACGCGCTACGCGAAGCGATAGGAACGGTTGAGAGGTACAGATCGTCGTGTCGACCGTGGGCGCATCCTTGTCAAAGACGGTTTTGGCGGCGGCGGGTGCTTCTGTTGCGCCGTAGAAGCCCAGCAAATTGGCAGAAAGCTGACGATGTGCCATCGCCTGCAATTCAGCGGGCATGGCTTCGCCGGCGCAGATGAGCGTTCGCACCCCGGCCAGTGCCTCGGCCGCTGCTGTGGAACGCAGAACAACGTTGAGCAAACTCGGGGTGATGCGGAAAGTAGTCACGCCCTCGCGCTGCACAAGCGCGGTAAAGGCGCGGGGGTCCGTGCGGATTGCGGGTTCGGCGATGACCGTCGGCACACCACACAGAAGCGGCAGAAAGAGTTCGTCGACCATGGTAATGAAACTGGACGGCGTCCAGGCGAGATCAGTGTCACCATCGCTGACGGATACGCTTGGCACAACGTTCTGCATCCGGCGCACGTAGTTTTCGTGGTGAATCATCACCCCTTTCGGTCCGCCGCTGGAGCCGGATGTGTAGACGATGAAGGCCAGATCCGGGTCGCAGCGGTCATGATCCGTACCCGGGTCCGCGTTAGATTCAATTGCTACGGCGACCTTCCCATCGCCGTCCTGTGATGGGGCACGTGTCAACGTGCAAACGGGGCGAACATTCTCGATGATCGCGTCGCGGCGCTCGTCGCCCAATGCGGGGTCGATCGGAACCGCGCAGGCGCCGGCGATCTGAACACCACACATTGCTACCGCCAGTTCGAGGGAATGTTCGATCTCGATCGCCACGAGTGCACCCGGGCGCAGCCCCGCATCCTTCAGCCGCGCGGCGAGCGCGAGCGCCTCGTCGCGCAGCTGTTTGCGCGTCAGTTCAACGCCCTGAAAACGAAAGGCGCAACGCGCGGGCGCGTTTTCGAGCGCCTCAAGCAGCATGGCGCCGAAATCATAGTCATCATCAGCGTCCCGGCGCGGCTTGTCCGTACCTGTGCGGAGCTGCGCCTTCTTCTGCTCGTCATACATCTGAGCGCTCCCGCCAGCAGTCTTTTAGTCGCCGGACGCAACCGCGGTCAGGGGGGTCACGGGCGCCGCCTTGTCGTGGTCCTTGGTCCGCATCCGCAACGGCGTCGGAAAGGCGTGTTTCGAATGGCTCAGGCCGGTCTCGACGAAAGTTTTTGCAAGTTTCACGGTCAGCGGCACGGGGTCGAGAACCGGTATATCGTACCCGGCGGTCCGAAGATCCTCCTCCAGTTGCCGTGCAGCGCCGAACATCGCGGTACAGCCGATTATCAACGTGTCCGCGCCATCCTCTTCAATCGCGGCCTTGGCCGCAACCACAAGGCGCTCGCGCCGCAGGTCCGACTGCGCGCGCAGGTCCGCGACCCGAATGTCGATCGACCGGGTGGAGGCGTATTTCTCGGCCACGCCATATTCCCGTGCCCGCCTGTGGAACGCCGCATGAGTCGACCGCGAGATCGACAGGACGCTGTAGCGGTGCCCGAGGGTCGAGGCGATGCTCATCGCCATCTGGCAGGGTCCGAGAACCGGGATGCTGACGCATTCCCGCGCCGCGATCAGGCCGGGATCGCCCATGCAGTCGATGACCACGGCGTCCACGCCATCTTTCTCGGCCGCCATGATCTTGGCAACGGTATCCGGCGCGGCAAGCACGGCGTCATAGCCGCACTCGACCGCCTTCGGTCCTTCGTCAAGCTCGGTGAAATCAAGGATATCGTTGTCATCGAGGATGCCTTCGAAATCTGTTGCCAGCGTGAGGCCGGTCGAGATGATCGGCGTGATGACGCGTACATGAACGCTCATGGCCGCCACCGGTGAAGCTGAAGGGTGCCGACACAGGAAAAACCCAGATGTTCAAGACAGCGCCGCGATTCCTCGGAATAGGCATGGACAAAGGCCTGCGTGCGGCCCGCGCGGGCGGCGTCGTGCAGCCGCCGTTTCACGACCGCGCTGTAGATGCCGCGCCCGCGATTGCCCTCCAGCGTGCACGAGACCCGGAGCAGAACCGATGGACCGTCGCCGATATAAGACAGATACCCAACGCCGACCGGCGTATCGCTACCATCTACCGCAGCAGCGTAAATTTCGGTTCTCTGAAGTTTCGATGGGTTTGCATACGCATTGTGGAAAATCTCAGCAACATCGTCCGGAACATCGAACCCCTGTGCCATCACACACCAGATGCGCTTGTCCGCAATTTCGTCAACCTTCCAGATGTGAACGCCGTCAGGCGGTTGCGGTTTACCATGCGGTTCGATGCGTTTGACCATCGCCGCAATCTGCAGGGGCGGATTGATGAAACCCTGATCCTCCAGCAGCGATACCAGCCCGGAATGATCGCAGCGGGGGCATGTCATCCAGTCGAACCCGCGGCCCTCGGTGCGAAACCGTTCCGTCACGCGCTCCAGCGCCGCTGCCGCCTCGCCGGGGTCATCGGTAGTCCAGCATATCAGGCTGAGCGCAGGGTGCGGATTGGGCGACGTCCAGCCCTCGACCCCGTCCACCGCGATCGCCTCGATCGCGCCCGGCTGCGAGACCAGCGTGAAATGACTGGCCATTACTTCTTCGGCCGTTATGTCAGAAACATCTCCGGCACGTTCGTCTAAAAGGGTCATTTCCTGTTTCCGCTCCGATCATGTGTGTCCAGATAGAGCATTGACCGCCCGGCCTTGGTAAGGGCTGTCAGCCGGGGCAGTTCGTCGGCGAACAGGCCCAATTCGATCTGCCAGAAAAACCTGGGCTGCGGACCGGGGTAGATGTCGATAGTCGGCCCGTTGCAGTAATAGGCATAGATCAACACCGGCACTTCGCACAGGAAGAACTCGGCAAAGCGTTCGAAATCCTGTTCCGTCTCGATCGGTTTGACCGAACTGATATGGTCATAGAGGATTTCGCGAATGCGGCCACCGTTTTGGAACGCGGCGGTCAGTTCGGCGCGGTATTCCGGGGGGGTGTTCGCCTCAAGCTCGCGCCACTTCACGATGTCTACCTGGTTGGTTCGCTTGCCGTTGATGGCCTTCTGGACCATCCGCGTGATATCCGACGACAGGCGTTCAATCTTCGCCGCCTCTTCTTCGGGCAGGTCGTCGCGCTTCAACTCGGCCATGCTGTTGTAGCGATAGGGATCATCGACCGCGCAGACATGGCCGTTCAGACCCAGCCCGTCGCACATGTCGATGAACCGGTCGATGTAAGACCGGTTGAACCCGCGATTCTTGATGCTGATGAAGATCCAGGCATCCCGCCCTTGCAGGTCGAAATCGCCGGTCCGGTTTGACAGCACGCCGCCGATACCGGGTAAGATGCATTCCCTTGCCGGCAATAGTTCACTGACGTTGAAGCCCGCGACCGATTCCGCATCCGCCGTCGTCTCGGCGAGCGAGTTCACAATTCTTGCACTATACATTTAACATTCATCCGTTTTTACATGAAGATTCAGAGCATCGCAGCCCCGGGTCATTCCCAATCGTTACGTCTCAGTCGGTTAGCCGCCAGGCGCCAGTCGGCGGGTGGTCGAAAGACCGATTTTATTCAATCGTGCACGGCGCGCTGCAATTTCTTGTGCCTGTGAATTGTAAAAAGTGTAAGTCATTAGCAACGCTCAAGTTAATGGTGCGAAGGGCAACCTGTCAATATTGAGCGGCTTTTTGCACATACGCGTGGCAGGGCAGCGAATTACCACTCGTTTCATGGATAGGGTCGGCTGCAGGGATGAGAGGCACGTTCAACACGGTCTTGCAGGAGCCAAGCCTGCCGGTCACGGAAAGCTGCTGTTGCCGCCAAATGACAGTAACATTGGCTCCGAAACTGTGCCAAAGTTCGCCTGTAAGTGTCGGAAAAATATGGAAACCACCCCCGGTGTCGGGCACCCACTGCCGGTGCGCCCAACTCTTTCCAGCAGTCTTTTTTTGACACGGAAGTGAACAGATTTTTCGCGCGGCATCGCTGAAAAGAAGTCACAACGCATCTTTACCCGTTACGGCATCTGTCCGAGCCTGCCCTAGGGCGAGCGGCCATTCATGGCACGAAGTATCAACGCCAGAATGAACAGCACCAAGAAGACAAAGAACAGGATCTTCGCAATACCCACAGAGGCCGACGCGATGCCGCCAAATCCAAAAACGCCGGCAATTAGTGCGATGACCAGAAAAACAACTGCCCAATAAAGCATGGCATATCCTTTCAATAGCCACCTGCGTTGAAGGGTCAACGGCAACGTCGCGCCAGTTGTTCCAAAGGACCGTCAAACAGGGAGCTGAAAAATTGCGGGAACCTTCGGTGCTGCCCGGGCGTTGGTTCCGTGAACCAGCGTGAAAGGAGCATTCAGATGGCCAAGTCGGGCGCCGCCGATAAATCGACCCGGGAAGATGTGCACGAACTGATCGAACAGATTGGCACTCTGAAAAGCGATGTCGCCGCGATTGCCAAGACGCTCGCCGAACTGGGAACCCATTCCAAAGAAGCCGCGCAGGCCAAATTTACCAACTCTGTCGCGCAGTTGCAGGAACGCGGCGCCGAAGGTGTCGAAGCTGCCCGCGCGGGCGCGCATGAGCTTGGCAATCAAGCCGCGGAAGCTGTTCGCAGGCAGCCTGCCACCGCGGTTGGACTGGCTGTCGGGGTTGGCTTTCTCCTTGGGTTTCTTACCGGGCGGAAGTAAGACATGGCCGCAATTTTTCAAAATCTCTCGGGCGAAGTGAAGGTTGCCGTCAGATCGGCCACCTTTACCGCATTTGGCATATTGTTCTGCCTGGCGGGTACGGTTTTTCTGTCAGTGGCTCTCTGGCAGTTTCTCGCCGTCGAAATCAGCGCGCTTGCCGCTTCTCTCGGGCTTGGCGCCATCTATCTGATCGCCGGGCTGCTGCTCCTTCTTCTTGCGCCCAACAGGCATCGCGACGACGAAGAGCACCGCCGCGCCGCTGACGAGAACGCGACCACATTCGAACCTTTCTTCCAGATGGCGCAGGGCTTTGCCGCAGGAATGCAGGCAGGCCGAGCCGCCCGCAGCGGCCGCGGCTAGTTCCGCGGTCCAATACCTCTTGGCGCAGAGTAGATCATGCGCTGGCCACGCCGGTTGAATTCAGCAAATCCTGCCCGAACAGCAGACAGAAGCCCCATGCCCCTTCTGTCTGCGCATTATTACGCATTCGAAGCCACTGTTTCGCCTGGGTTTTGACACCCGCCCGCGTGTCATCGCGGAACCTTTTGGCGAGTTGCGCATTAAACTCTGACATAACGACACGGAGTTTTCATGCCGGCCCGCTGCAAGAACTGCCCGCTTAGAAACTGGCCGCTTTTCGATCCGATGACGGACGAAGAGGTGAATTTCATGCAACAATTCAAGACCGGCGAGATGAGGGTCGATCCGGGCACCACCCTCATGAACGAGGGTTCTGACAGCCCGCAACGGTTCACCACGCTCAAGGGGAAGGGATTGCGCTTCAAGACCCATGAGACGGGCTGGCGGCAGGTCATTAGCTTCGTGCTGCCCGGCGAATTCATCGGGCTTCAGGGCGGGGTGATGAACAAGATGCAGCATCTGGTCGAATCCGGCACCAGGATGATTCTGTGCGTCTTTGACCGCAAGGCATTGTGGACGCTCTTTCGTGACCACCCCGGACGCGCCCATGACCAGACATGGATGGCCGCCTTAACAGAGCATGTTCTGGGTGAAAGCATGGCAGCACTGGGACAGCGGCGCGGGATCGAGCGGATTTCGCGGGCCCTCACCCGTCTGTACGGCCGTGGCGCCGCGCTTGGGTTTCTGAATGGCTCCAAAATGCCTCTGCCTTACCAGCAGCAGGATCTTGCGGATGCTCTGGGTCTGTCACTGGTTCGCACCAACAAGGCCCTGCAACCGCTTCGTGACCGGAACATCGCCCGCGGGTACGACGGACAGCTTGAAATCCTGAAACATGCCAAGCTGCGCGAAATCGCCACTCTTGCCCCGTCGGCCAAACCGGTGGTCCGGCCGTTGATCTGATTGCCGGCCTACCCCACAGCAGAGGCTTCGACTCGATGAAAAGAATCCATACCGCAACCCAGGACCAGGCCGCACGCAGCGCGCTGATTGTCATCGCAGTCATCCTGTTTTTTTCGGCACTGAGAATAGGCGCAGAGGTATTTGCCCCGCTGGTCATGGCGCTTGTCACCGGTGTGATCCTGGCCCCGGTAATGGAGTGGCTGGAAAAGGCGCGGATCCCGCGCAGCATCGCCGCCTTGCTGGTCCTGATGAGCGGTGTGCTGTTCGTCGCTGTTCTGGCATTCCTTGCCGAGCCGATTATCTGGCGCCTCGTCGACGAATTGCCCAGGATCAAATGGGAAATACGCGGCTGGGTCGAGGAGTTTCGCGGCGCCGTCCGAAACCTGGATGAGGTAAACAAGCAGGTCGAGGAAGTTCTGGGAACCGGCTCATCGGACAAGGTCGAAGACGCCGAGCCGGCAGTCCCCAGCCTTACGAACGCCTTGTTTCTCGCACCACGCATCCTGGCGCAGTTCCTGATCTTCCTGGGAGCGCTCTATTTTTTTCTGCTCACCCGAAAGGGAACTTACGCATGGATCTCCAGGCAGATCGCAGGCGAAGAAGAAGTTGATCGGATCGAGCAGCGTTTCACCAATGCAGAGAACCTGGTTTCGCGATATTTCCTGACGATTTCGGTGATCAATGCGGGTCTGGGCGCCGCACTTGCCGGGGTGCTGACGGTGATCGGTCTGCCCGGCGCGGTGGTTTGGGGGGCGGTGGCGGCACTGCTCAACTTCGTGGTCTATCTTGGGCCGGCTGTTATGGTCGGCGCTCTGACCTTTGCGGGCATCGTTGCCTTTCATGGGTTGATCAGTTTTGCCCCACCTTTGGCCTTTCTGTTTCTGAACATGCTTGAATCGCAATTCGTGACACCGGCGCTGATCGGACGGAATATATCGCTCAATCCACTGCTGATTTTCGTCTCGCTGGTGTTCTGGCTATGGCTCTGGGGGCCGGTGGGCGGTATCGTTGCCATCCCCGTGCTGCTGATCTCGATCGCCCTGCTTGACATTCTGAGCTCTGAAGATGAGGACCGGTGCGCCTGATCGGCAGTCCCTTCGACCAACACCGGTTGGCCCACGACAACGCCGTTCTCCGAGTGTTCACCGATCGTGCCGCACAGACAGCCCAACTGACGGCAGCGATCCTATGAACCCTGCCGCAAACCGGTGGAACCGGGGTTTCAATGCTGTCTTGCTGGCTAACCCGAGCCGGTCACGATACCTCAGAACAAGAACTAGTTGAAACCTGGGCGTTATTCATGATTGGCGATCCCGGAAGGACTATTTGTTATTATCTGCGCGATAGAATACATTTAAAATCATAGTGTTACAATCCATACTGATAGGGGGGTGTCATGCCTTGTGTCACCACTTGATCTTGGCTTTATCCTTTGTGCCAATCGAGCAATTTGCTCCACAAACGGAGAAGTCTGCGACTTCCTACCTTTTGCAGACTTCAGTAAACCTAGGTAATTTGCCTAGTGGCCTTCGAGAACTGGCCGTAGCTCAGCCATCCTCCACTCTTGATTGTGCCTGCCCGATGTTGGAAGTTGTGAACGTTGTACTGGAAACGTCTGATATCCAATGAGACAAATGGCAGCAATCTGAGGGTACTTTTAGTGAGCGAAGAAAATAGCGGCACATTGTCCAATGAAGCTAACTTAGTTGTTAACCAAGACGTAGAAGTACCTAGCCCGTTCGCAGTTCAGATCGCTTCAGTTTCGATCAGTAGCCTAAACAACTATTTTGACGAAGGCTATGAACTGGATTTGTCTGCGACGTTTGGTCAAGATTACATCAGGCTACAAGGTGATGACGGGGTCGAGATAGAAGCATACTTCGGGATTAACCAAGCTGAAGTGCTGCTATCTTTTGCAAATTCTTACCCGACCCATGGCCCTCACTACCATGACTATCATCGACTAGATGAAAAAAGCGTCCACGTAGAAAAAACGACCGAGCGCAAAGAAAAATCTTCGGGAAATTTGGGCGCCGACTTAAAAGCTTCTTTTGGAGTCGAGAACTCAGCCAGTAAGGCGTCAGGCGACGTCTTGCTTTCGAAAAATTTTGAGAAGGATCGCATCTCATTTCAGACTAGTAGATCAGTGCGAAACAGGGGAAAGTTTATTGTTCCAACAGTAGATAGAGTTTTGATTGGCGCTCAAGACAGTGAATTTCCTTTGGACGGCGTTGCGGTGGCTGGATACAGGGGATGGAAAGTTGTTCCCAAAGAAAACGTAGCAAAATCTGGTGCAGTAGCGAAGCTACGTGTTCAGGAGACTTGGATTTCTGTTGCAGATGTAAAAGTTTCCTACGCAGGAGGGAAAGTTGGCCCTGATATCAAAGGTTTATTTGAATCTACCAGTAGCGAAGCAAATCAGAGACGGATTTTCTTCGAGCTGCTTTTGCGAAAACTTGTATTTTTAGGTTTGCAAGATTCTCAGGATAGGGACTATGCGACTCTTGCGGCTGACGCTTTCGTTGTCGAGCCCGAAAGAGAACTCTCATACAACATTCCAGCGACCCAGCAGAGACTGAAGATTCCACTGAATCCTGCACTCATTTCTAGGTTTTTGAACGCAAGCGAGGAGGAGATGCGAGAAATCGCTGCCGATCCCACAAAATACCTAGTCAATAAAGTGAAAATTTATGAATTTCCTTGCTGCCATCCAATCAGCTTATTTCGTTATCTAGGGTTGCCCACTTCGAACTTCCCACTTACTCCTGCAGTTTCCAATTTAGTTGATAGTTCGGTTATCGGTCGTGAATTAGACTTTTTGGATATCCCCTATCGTAATGAATTTACTAGAGTCGTGATCGCGCTTTCTCGTTCTACAGGCGCGGAGAAGCTTATCGATCGTGTTGAAAAGGTGCCAGTCATTAAGGAAGCCCTGTCTCGTTATTCTATCGCTCGGTTCGGAACAGAGGAACCTCGTAGAAAGGAGTTTCGCCTTTCAAACATACTTTGGCCAAGAAAAAAGACGCAAAGCGGCATGGTGCGAAGTTTCTTGCGAGAATATTTCCAGAAAAAATGTGGGAACAGCATTGCGCTCAGCGAGATCGAAGAAAAAGTCGAATACTCAATTGCCTGGGTCGAACTCATCTTGTTAGTTAAACACAGAATAAAAATGAAATCGGAGTTTGTTTAGCAAGCCTAGGCTGTGTTTCATCTCTTCACACTAAGTTCTTCAATAAGTTTTTTTCCAGGCTTCGCCGGTTCGGTAGTCGCCATCTAAATCTTTCGAAAAGCAAACTCTGTATCGGCTACCCGCATGGCTCGATGTATCGAGTTCAAGGCGCTGGAAACGTTCTTTGCTTTGCGCTTTAAATGCCCAGTTGCTCTTACCATTTATGATTGTGAACTCCGGGAGTAGAGTTGAAATGAAAGATGCGGAATATGTTAAAGCTGTTTTGTCTACGGAATACGAGACGGAGCACTCTCACGAGAAGCCCTACCCAAGCCTGACGGAAGTCATAAGAGAGGCTTCGATTGATTATTTGGCTGGAACCGTGGACGGAGAGTTGCCAAACGGCAGAAAAAGCCGCGAAGGCTACGACTACCTTTGGTTTAAACACGGTGAAAAATCGATACTTTCCCACCGCTTCATCGCAGCAATAACTTTAGGCAAATGGGTTCCTAGAGACTTTGACGTAGACCACGTTAACCACAACCCCTCGGATAATAGACCCGCCAATCTTCGGATTGTGACACAGCGGGACAATATGGGAAACCGGCGAAAAGCTTTGCTTTCAGAACTGGCAAACCTAGAGACAGTTTCTTTAGAACTCAAAAATTTTGAACCTTCAACGATCCCTGAACCCAAGGTAGAGCAGGTAGAGATTAGCGTTACCACATCTCCTGACCTTACTTATGATCGTGGTCCTATTCCTCAGATCAAGTTCACTGGAGAGACTAAGCCCGCAGGCGATGGTTTAACTTGGCATAAAACCAATCTAGAGTCTTGGCATCTCCGTCGAGACTGACGACTGTTGATCCCGGCAGGGCAATTCTCATCATCTCAGTTTTTGATTTTTATTTCTTTTCAACGCGTTGGCAATGGCATTCTTCTATTGTGTAACTCCGTGTGTCACCTTTAACAAAGTTACCGGATTTAAAAGCTCGTCTTGACGTGCCGACATCTACACAAATCTCTATTTCAACATTGTGCCCAAATATGCCACTGAAATGCTTATGTTGTTCACATCGCACAGCGTCACGAGTAGTTTTTAAGAAAACAAGCAAGAGGAAGTCCTTTGAGAAATCGACTCTTTGTTTCATCATTGAAAATATCGAATTTCAAAGGGATAGCCTCTCTTGAACTAAACTTTGATCCCAAGCTCACTGTAATTGCAGGTTCTAACGGCGTTGGGAAAACTTCAATTTTGAAAGCCGTATTGGCTACCGCCACACAAGTTTGGGTAAGTACTGAACGCGGCTCTGGGTATCCCATTCATAACCTGGACCTGAATGCACGACGGCACGCAACCACCAACGGAAAAATTGAAGCTCATTTTCGAGCTGCTTCAGAAACAGAAACAGAATACTTTGAGCTTTGCTTGGACAAAATCGTTGGCACACGGCACCTCAGGGAAATGGTTGAATACGTCAAGCGCCAAGAAAACATGGAAACAAGCCTTATCGTCTACTATGCGCAAGAGCGCATTGCAGATCGAAAGCAATCAAGATCGATTGCAAACCGAGAAAGTTCACTAACGACATCCGTTAGCTCTGTTGGCGAATTTAAGGATTGGTTCTTCGAGAGAGAAAGCGACGAAGCTCGAGAGATAAAGAAGCGAAAGGACTTTGGTTTTAGCTTTCCAGAGTTGGATGCGATTAGGTCGGTTCTTGAGCAGATGGAGAACTTTGAAACAATCACTTCGAGTTACGATGAAGCTCAATCTGCGCGAAAACTTCTCTTTACCAAGAATGGTCTCGAGGTCCTTTTCGAAGAGCTTTCTAGTGGCGAAAAAGTTTATTTCCTTCTTGCTGCTGACTTGGCGAGAAGGCTGTCTCTGGAATATCCAAATCTGCCCATGCATGAACGTCCAGGTTTAGTTTTGATTGATGAAGTTGAGCTTCACTTACATCCCTCGTGGCAAAGAAAAATACTTGCTGAGTTGCTAAAGTCGTTTCCAGCTTGCCAATTTATTGTCACGACACATTCGCCCCAGGTGATGGGCGGGGTCAACGCTAGAAATATTCGACTATTGAGCGCTGATAGTAACGGTGAGGTTACGGTAAAAATCCCAAGTGCGTCCAAAGGACGTGACACAAACTTTATTTTAGAGGCATTGCTGGATTCTCCAGAGAGAGAGTTTGACGTCGACAAGCTATTTGAAAACTTTGATCGAGCTTATGACAAAGGTGATTTGGATGGTGCAAAATCAGCGTTAGAGCAAATCGAGGCCGAAGTCGAAGGTGAATCTTCTTTGGTTTCTACGTTGCGAAGTAAGTTTGAAAGAAAGTTTGGAACCCAATGAGAGGTTCTTCGAAGGGAGCCCCACCAGATACGTTTGTTGAATGGTTGGCTCTGGGTCAAGACAACGAAGATTGGACGCCAACTTACCCTGCGCTTAGCGGTAGCGAAAAACAAGATTTGAGATCGAGCCTCTTACGGGAACAAACCGGGCAGTGCCTTTACTGCGGCAGAAAATTGAATCTGAGTGATCCTCTAAAAGCACACATAGAACATTTTCGACCGCAGAGTACCTACCCAATACTGAGCCTCGAATACTCAAATTTGTTCATGAGTTGCGGCCCTAGGGATGACGAGGGCAACACCTTGGAGGTGTGCGGCAACAAGAAGGGTAATTGGTTTGACGAACGTTGCCACGTATCTCCATTTCCCGAAGCTAGCTGTGTGTCTCTATTTTTTTACCCATCGACTGGAGAAGTAACTGCAGAGGCAGAAAATGCCAAAAAGATGATTGAAGTTTTGAACCTCAATGATTCTGAATTGGTTCGCGAACGTAAAGACTTGATACGTGGTCTGGACGAAGAACTGGCCTTAGTACCAGTAGACATATTGCTTGATAACTGGAAAAGAACCGACCAAACTTCGTCGCGAAAGAGTTTTTCCAACGTTGCTATCGGTTATCTGGAAAGCCAGCCACAGACGAATTGATTTGTTACGGTTCCCCAAGCCCCATTTTTCAATGGTGAGCTTTTGAATGACCGTCTGGTAACAAAGACGGCCATTCCAACGTTCAATTAACTTCGGGTTTTGCGTTTAGAACCCGGTACACTGACCTTTCAGAGATACAGAGCCTCTTGGCAATCTCTCTCTTGCCAATGCCTTTGGCTAACAGTGCAAGTATGTCATTGGCCTTCTCACGAGCTGTAGGTCGTCTCCCCTTGTACTTGCCCAGCGCCTTGGCCTTCGCAATTCCTTCCCGCTGTCTCTCCAACATCAACTCTCTCTCGAATTGAGCCACAGCACCCAAGACGTTCAGCATGAGCTTTCCAGTGGCGTTTGATGTGTCCAGCCCAAGGTCTAGGATACGAAGCCCAACGGACTTACCTTCAAGCTCCTCAACGATCTCGCCAAGGTGCCTTACAGATCGAGCCAGGCGATCTAGCTTGGCGACCACCAGAGTGTCTCCCTCACGAGCATAGTCCATAGCGGCCCTGAGAGACTCTCTGAAGGCCACTGAGCTCGTCTGCTCCTCCCATACCTTTTCGCACCCAACGGCGTTCAGTGACTCTCTCTGAGTCTCTAGGGATGCTTTCTGCTCCAGGGTTGATGTGCGTGCGTATCCGATAAGCATATGAATGCCCTCCTTTGTCTGTCGTTAGGGTTTAAGAAGTGGTGGCAAAGGTCTGCCAAAAGCCGAAAGACCACTTCATATACAGACAGTTCCCCCACAGCGTCGGACTGCCACACGGGCAAGGGCTATTGGCGCAGCCTAAGCGCGCTGGGGTTTGGCGCAATCTTTCTTGAACGATGTAGGGGGGTGGTGGGTCTGCGAAACCGACTTCAAAAAACGGGGGTTATTGTTGTTGTTTTTTTTGATCCCAAAACGTCGTTCCTTACGATACTGACGCCCGAAAAGGAGGTCCTTTAGCTGGTTCTCTTTTGGCTTGAGACATGGCGAGGAGCTAAAAGAGTTTTTGCTCGCAAATTAAATAGGCCGATGGTTTTTCAACTGAATCGTAAATAGGAGACAATTGCCGTGTTTTTTGTTTATGGTTGTGTCAAGGACAACTTTAAGCAGCACATTCGGTTCTTATGGCTTCTTTTTGGTTCATTTTGTTTTTGACCAGGGCTGCGCGAGCATCTCTTTTGGTATTCGGAGTGAGCTTTTGGGGGACATCGGCATTTTGCTCAGATGCTTTTCGATACTTCGAGTCAGTGGACAAATTTGTAGAGCAAGCTGGAGGAGCTAGACTGGCGGAGTATCAAGAGTTCAAAAGAGGAGTGTCAATTTTTCCTAGAGCCATGATCTATCCGCACGAAGTAAACAACCAATCCTTCGCATACAGAACAGTTCAATGGGTATTGCCAGCTGTATCCAGAATCGATGTGTATTTTTCGAACAAGGGAATTTCAGACTTCTGCACTGCTACCATGATGAATGATCGTTGGCTTGTGACCGCCGGTCATTGCGTGAAAATTAAGGAGACCTATGCTGACCGAATAAGAGTTGTACCGAACTATCACTATAGGGGTGCTCGTCCGCTGGTTTTTGAGCCTACGAACTTTGAAATTTTTATAGAAGACGGTTCAGATATCGCCATTATCGATTTAGGCACTTCGAGCTCAAGCCTCACCTCGATTTCTCCTAGCGTACGCTTTCCAGTTTCTGGAGAGTCTGTTGTGTTGGTTACGCACCCGTTGGGACAAGCTAAGGCCGTTAGCAATTACAACTGTGTTGTTGATCCAGACTATCAGGAAGGTTCACCAGTTTTCTATCATTTTTGTACGACTTTTTCGGGTAGTTCAGGAGGCGCTTTGTTTTCAGCAACGGATCATACCTTGTTGGGATTTCACAGCCGAAAAGGCGCCGACGGTAGATCAATTGCTTATTCATCTGCGGCATATGGGAAAATATTCGAGACAATAGGGCTGCAGGAGAGTTCCTTACCCAATGAAGTTTATAGGAATAAGTTTCTTATTCCTGATGGTGAGATTAGATCAAACTTACTCTATTCGTTGCGCTCGAACGCAAACGGAGATTTTATCAAGGGTTTCCTGGAGAGTGAGTCCGAGAACGTATCCACTGACAAGGATTATTTCAAAGCCGTTGTTTGGACGGCCATAGAGCGGGGAAACTCTGAAGCTCTACCTCTAGCTTTTCTCGCAAGAAATAAGTTGGCTGACGTCGATGCATCAAGGCTGGTGTGGAGGGCGGTCAGGGCTATTAGAAGTGATGTGGGAAACAAGCAAAGATTCAAGTTATTGGGTATGTTGCTAGAAGCCGGTTTTCCTCTTTTGCCAAACAGTCGGGGTATATTGCCATCCTGCGACCGACGTACCCCCCCACAAGTTAGAGAATTTCTATCGAAGTATGGGTTTTCGAAGGAGTGTTAGATGAATCTCGTTTCACGTATTTCGACCTGTCTTAGTGTAATAGCTTGTTTCGCGCTCTCTAAACCGAGCCAGGCAGATATTGTTACCACTGTTCCCATAATTTTGATCGACGTACTTCAGGGAAATCCTGATGGTATGGCATGTGGGTCTGAGGGCTCAAGTCTTCACATAGTTGGGCAAGATGTCGCCCGAGAAATACTTAAGGATGTTCGATCAGGGCGCGAACCCATTGAGGTTGTCGGATTTCCAAGTTCGGAGACTTTAAACTCTATGGATGACGACATTAAAGCGTGGCTGGCTGTATTGCAGCGGGCCGGCGGGACCGTTGAAATTGTTTCAGAGGATCAATTGCAGTCAAGCGGCTCCGGGTTGCAGGAAGTTGTTGGTGAGGTGCTAGCCGACGTCAAAGACATAGTGTTCTCTACTTTGGATGAGTCATTAGAGAGCGTTCTCATAGAGAGCTTTCGGG
This sequence comes from Roseovarius sp. CAU 1744, assembly GCF_039839345.1. NCBI lineage: Bacteria > Pseudomonadati > Pseudomonadota > Alphaproteobacteria > Rhodobacterales > Roseobacteraceae > Roseovarius > Roseovarius sp. CAU 1744. Next base: position 189,044 of record NZ_JBDOQV010000008.1, read on the forward strand.
GATACGATGCTCAGATAAAGCTAGTTTCCGGAGGCGGTTCATCCCTGAACGATGACATAGTTGTAGGAGTTAGCTTTAAATGCACAAATTAGGATTGGGCCGAAAACTCTTTTTGATTGCCCCTCTCCTGTCCTTCGGCTGTGGAGAAGAAACTACAGATTCGTCCCAGGGTTTTCGGGAATCCGAAAGCACGTTTTGCCAAGAATTAGAACAAGTTATTAATGCTGGTGGGAACGGCTTTTTTGGCTTTCGTGGAAAGAGAATTGATGACGATGAATACGATTCTGCTTTAGCCTTCTCCGACGCTGAAAAGTGTTGGATCGAAGAAGACAGCCGTTCCGATTGGAAGCTCAGTTGCACTCTGGAATATGAAGCCGAAGAGCGCATAAGCTATGTACGACAAAGATTCACAGACATTGAGTACGATATAGACCAATGTTTGCTGCCAGAAGGTAGGTTTACATATGAGGATTTTGGCAAAAAGAGACAAAGGTTTGAGAAAGGAATAACAATTGAAAGATTGGTGGTTTGGTATGATTATCAATTCGACGGAGACGTTTCCCTGCGACTTCGCGATCGCGGGCGAAGCGAACTAGTGATCGAAATTGAAAGAGAGAGCTAATCATTCTAACGGGTTCTTTGGCAAAGCGCATTTCCTACGTTTGTTGCTCGGGTTCCTTGGCCTTCACTACGATGATGACGACGCCTTACGCTTCATGGTAATGCAAAAGAAGTCAAAGGTGTATCCCATGGCCCTAAGGGGTGCCTTATTGATGTTGATATCTATTGAGACCAAGACCCCTTAGGCTAGCCTCAAGCTTGCAGGCTCGTGGTCGTTCTCCAGATCATCGCTGCTGGATGACTTCTCCTTGATCTCAGGCCTGAACCCCAATCGTATTTCATAAGCATTTCGAAGAGTGTTTGAGGCAGTCTCTTTGTCCTGACGGCGAACAATAAGACTGTCATGGACAGGCAAAGATGGGACATCAAAACGCCTGGCGAGTCGCCGCATGGCGGCTAGGAAGTACTAGGCACTTTTGGGTGGTGGCAAAACCTTGTAATCAATAAACAAGGCGTCGTCGTAATTTCCGAAACGGTGCCATTCTTCGTTGCTAACAACGCGACAAAAGAACCTAAGCCGTTCTGATACGTGTGTATTATCTAGCTCAATTACAATTTTGGGCCCGGAGACTTGTGTCCCATGCACGGACCAGTTGATTTCGTAAGAATCTTGTGGAAATGATGGGTCAACTTCAACCTCAATTGTCAAAACCTCACCAGGACGGAGGTAAGAACTTTGGTCCTTGTGACGGCGTTCTTTGGTAGTTCTCGTGTGTGGAGGGCGGGATTTCTCTAGAGTGAGGGAGCCGAAACTATCTCTTAATCCAATCACAGAAGGTACATTGTATTCTTCAGTCATGCCTAGGTCTTTGTAGTATAATTTGAGACTTTCAATAATGTCGTTTAATAGCAGATGACTTGTTCGACACTTCGTATAGATACAGGGTTCGAATGACACAATTGGTTGCGAGCTCTTTGTACTTTTTTCAAGAGCCCGCGGGCGAAGTTTGCACCTCCGGGAAAAGCTGTATCTAGCGCCACACGAAAGTGCTTTGCGTATAGGTCTTCTCGGCAAACGCAATATACGAGATCATCGAAAAATGCTGCATCAATCAACCTCGAATAGCGAAGTAAATCCTCTGATCGGCGTTTTTCAATTTCTACGACACGAGAACGGGCCAGCAGGTTCCCCCCATTTTTGGTTTCTGCATGAAAATAGTCTTCGCCATACGATTTCGAAAATTTCTCATCTACCAATCGACGCAGCCACATTTCGAGATTTTCTATTACTCTCCGGCAATGGTTGCGAAGTTCAGGCTCTGGGATACTGCTAAATGGCATCGCAATTCTATTGATCTAAGTGAGAGCATCATTGCTCAATGGACGTAATCTCATCTTTTACTGCCCTAAAGGCCTCCTCGAGTAAAACTGCTACGGATATCTCCTTACCATCTTTGAATTTGAAGTTTCTGATGCGGCCGGTCGCTACCAAAGTCGAACCAGTTGCGCTTCGAAGCACCTTGCCATCCGATGTAACGGCAATTCTTGGTCCAACTTCCAATTCGACCAAGTCTCTGGTCTGACCCTTCAGTCCAGGAATGCTGTCGGCGGTTACGTGTTTCGTACTTATGGCCACAGTTCGAAGGTAGATAAAATCTGGATATCTGCTTTGTATGGAAGCCCGAATGTCGGCCAGAGATCGCCCGGTATCGATTTTAATGTGATCCGCTGCTTGTTCGATGAGTACAGCCAGCGCATAGGCTAGATCATCATCGTTAGGAGTTGACCGATACTTCATCAAAATCGGTTCTAGGATTGTATCGTAGTAGTTTTGTGCGAACATGGTGAATGGCTCCTTCAGCATCCCTCGAACTACTCCTATATTTTATCCGTTAATCTATCTTCACACCACCGTACGTTGCGTTGCAGGTTTGCTTTCTCAATAGGGGACAGAAGTCTCAACGTACACGTCTTCAGTGAGTAGCCCTGCCACCTCTGATAAGCGAGCGCCTGTGTCACTAAGCATCGAAATGATCCAACGACGCTGATCGTCCTTATCTCTGCAGACCTGCTGAATTACCCGTATTTGTGGCAGCGTGAAGGGCCTGCGAAAATCTTCCTTGTGCCGTCCGCTGTCCGGAATCTTGACGTTTGAAAGTGGGTTGGCCATTTCGATCTCAAGTTCAGTGATCGCTGTGTTGAAGATTGGCCTGACCTGATTGACATAGCGTTTGATGGAAGCCTTCTTCAGACCGCTGTCCAGAAGGTCCTTCACGAAAGCATTGCCATGTTCCCGGCGATACTTGTCGATGGGAAGGTCGCCATTGATGCGAACGAAGCGGTCAACAGAGCGATCGAACTGTGGGTCATTTGCTCGCTTGGGGCTGAAGTAGAGATGCTTTTCTTTCACCTCACTGAAGCTGGGAACAACCAGTTTCTGTACTTCCTCAGGTGTGGCAAAGAATAGGTCTGCAGCCAGCTTGTAATCATCAGGCAGCCGTTCCCTTTTGAAGCCCTTATCGACCCCACGTTCATCCTGAGAATGAACCAGAAGCTCGCTGATGAAGGCATCAGGCTCCAGGTCATACTTCTCGTATTCAGATGCCTGCCCGGGTTCCAAGCCGTGGTTCCTTAGAATGGCCATTGCCTTGGTGCGAGTTTCAATGTCCGTTTCGTCAGATGACCGAAGTAGCATCCACTCACGATCTAGGTCCTTTGTGGCCTCAGCAGCCTTCCTAGCGGCCTCTCTGATGTCTCTCGTCTTCAAAGAGAAGAATAGGTGGGTCTTCTTCCCATAGTGTTTGCTTAGATCATCTGGCACCCTGCGTCTGTAGTAGGCGAGGCCCTTGCGCCACTGAACGTACTGAATCGTCATCTTTACCATTCCAACTTGGAACCAATTCTTCCCCATGTGTCACCTATTGTGTCACGTCCTGGAGGGCAATACCCATCTAACATATTGATATATTGTATTAATGTTAGAATGTTTGGCGATCCCGGAAGGACTCGAACCCTCAGCCTGCTGATTAGAAGTCAGCTGCTCTATCCAGTTGAGCTACGGGACCGCTCCGGGCGCAGCTTTAGCGCGGCTTCGGGCCAAGATCAAAGGCAAATCAGGCAAAAGGGTCATCCGGGTAGGTAACGCCGGCCAGGTAGAGCCCCTGGGGCGGGCAGACCGGGCCGCAGGCGGCGCGGTTGCGGGCCTGCAGCGCAGCTTTCACGTCTTCCGGCGCCCAGGCGCCGCTGCCCACGCGTTCCAGCGTACCCACGAAACTGCGCACCTGGTTGTGCAGGAACGACCGGGCGCGGATGTCGAAGTGAATTTCGGGTCCGCCGGGTGACTCGACGGCCTCAATCTCCAGCGTGTCCAGCGTCTTGACCGGGCTGGCCGCCTGACAGATCGAGGACCGGAACGTGGTGAAATCATGCCTGCCCAGCAAATGTGCGGCCCCCGCGCGCATCGCCGCCACATCCAGCCCGTGCGAGACCTGCCAGACCAGCCCCGCCGCATGGGTTGCCGGGGCGCGCCGCATGAGCAGGCGAAAGACATAGCGGCGCTCTAGGGCCGAAAACCGGGCGTGCCAGTCGCCATCGACCGCCGCGCAGGCCACAATCGCCACCGGATCGGGCTTGAGGTGATAATTCAGCGCCTCCGACAGGCGAAACGGATCCCACGCCTTTTCCATGTCGCAATGGGCCACCTGGGCCAGTGCATGGACCCCGGCATCGGTGCGCCCTGCCGCGGCAATCGTGTGGGCGCGGGGCTCCAGCCGGGCCAGCGCCGCCTCGATCTTCCCCTGGACCGAGGGTTGATCGGCCTGACGCTGCCAGCCGGCAAAGGGGCCGCCGTGATATTCGACTTTCAGGGCATATCTGGGCATGGATGCCACATAAACCGGGGCGGGCAGGGGAACAATCCCCCAAACCTCCCCTCTGGCAACGGGGCTGTGGCATGGCTATCTAGGGGGCGGACAGGCGGGAAAGGGCGGGTCTTTGGTGCTTACGACCATCGCAGACGGGCTGACGCGCGGGATTGAGCGCGTCGGTGACACGGTCTCCGGGGCATTGTTCGAGCCGGTGATCCGGCTGGGGGTGACCGGGCTGGCGCGGTCGGGCAAGACCGTGTTCATCACCTCGCTGGTCGCCAACCTGATGGATCGCGCACGGATGCCCGGGCTGCTGGCCGCTGCTGACGGGCGCATACAGGCGGCGTTCCTGCAGCCCCAGCCCGACGATACCGTGCCGCGGTTCGACTACGAGACGCATCTGGGCGCGCTGACCGCCGAGACGCCCCATTGGCCCGACAGCACCCGCGCCGTGTCCGAGCTGCGCCTAAGTCTGCGGGTCCGCCCCGGCGGCCTGTTGGGTGGGCTTCGCGGACCGCAGACGGTGCATCTGGATATCGTCGATTACCCGGGCGAATGGCTGTTGGATCTGGCGCTTCTGGAAAAGAGTTATTCGCAATGGAGCGCCGAGGTGCTGAGCCGCGTGGCGGAGCGCCCCGAGGCGCAGGATTTCCTGGCACAGGCACAAGCCAGCGATGCCGCTGCGAAACTGGATGAACCCGTCGCAAAAGCCCTGGCCGAAGGGTTCACCGCCTATCTGCGCACGGCGCGACAGGCCGGGTTCTACGATTGCACGCCGGGCCGGTTCCTGCTGCCCGGCGATCTGGCCGGATCGCCGGCGATCACCTTCGCACCCCTGCCGCAGCCCGACCGGCCGCCGCGTCGCGCCCTCTGGCGCGAGATGGAGCGGCGCTACGAGGCCTACAAGTCGCAGATCGTGAAACCGTTCTTTCGCGATCACTTTGCCCGGATCGACCGGCAGGTCGTGCTCGTCGATGCGCTGGGGGCGATCAACCGGGGGCCGAAGGCGGTGGAGGACATGCGCCATGCGATGGCCGATATCCTGGGCGCCTTCCGCCCCGGCCGGAATGATTTCCTGACCCGGCTGTTGATGGGGCGGCGGGTCGAAAAGATCCTGTTTGCCGCCACCAAGGCCGATCACCTGCACCATACCCAGCATGACCGGCTGGCCGCCATCATGCAGGCGCTGACGCGCGAGGCGCGCGACCGTGCCGATTTCGCGGGTGCCGAAACACAGGCGATGGCCCTCGCCGCCCTGCGCGCCACGGTCGAGGAAACCATCCGCCACAAGGGCGCCGATCTGGCCTGTGTGCGCGGCAAGCTGCTGGAGACCGGCAAGCAGGCGGCGCTTTATCCCGGCAATCTGCCCGAAGATCCGCAGCGGTTGCTTGCACCGGCGCGCGACGGCGCGGAAAAATGGCTGGATGCCGATTATCAGGTGATGCAGTTCGCACCGGCGCGGCTCTCGCTCAGACCCGGTGAGGGACCGCCGCATATACGGCTTGATCGCGCCGCGCAGTTCTTATTGGGGGACAGGATATGACCCGTGGGCCGGTTCTGATCGATCTGGAGGGCGACGCCCCGCCCCCGGGGCCCGATACCGCCCCTCCGGTGCCCGAGGCCACCCCCGCGCCTGAAGGGCGGGCGATGCAGGCGGTGGCCGTGCTGGCGGCGCGGCGCCCGTCACGCCTTGCGCGGTGGTTCTGGTCGATCCTGCTGATGCTTCTGGGCGTTGCGCTGTCGGTTGCCGCCTGGGATTTCGTCATGGGCCTGCTGGCGCGCGCGCCTGTTCTGGGATGGGCCGTGACCGGGCTGCTGGTGGTGCTGGGCGTGTTGATGCTGGCCATTGCCCTGCGCGAGCTGGCGGCGTTTTCACGGCTGAAACGGATCGACAGGATCCAGGCCGAGGCGGAAACCGCCCTGTCCGAGCAGGATCTGGGCAAGGCGCGGCAGCTGGTGGCGCGTCTTGTGGCATTTTATGCCGGGCGCGAGGATACCCGCTGGGGGCGCGATCGCCTGGCCGAATACAGCGCCGATCAGTTCGATGCCACTGGTCTGCTGGGGCTGGCCGAAAGCGAATTGCTGGCGCCGCTCGATCAGGCCGCCCTGCGCGAGGTCGAAGCCGCCGCGCGGCAGGTGGCGACGGTGACGGCCATCGTGCCCCTGGCCCTGGCCGACGTGGTGGCGGCGCTGACCGCGAATATCCGCATGATCCGCCGCGTTGCCGAGATTTATGGCGGGCGGTCCGGCACGCTGGGCAGCTGGCGGCTGACCCGCGCGGTGATGACCCATCTTGTGGCAACGGGCGCGGTGGCGATCGGCGACGATCTGATCGGATCGGTGGCGGGCGGCAGCGTCTTGTCGAAGCTGTCGCGGCGGTTCGGCGAAGGGATCGTCAACGGGGCGCTGACCGCACGGGTGGGGGTGGCCGCGATCGAGGTCTGCCGCCCGCTGCCTTTCAACAGCGTCCGCCGCCCCTCGGTTACCGGCCTCGTCAAACGCGCGCTGACCGGGCTGTTCGGGCAAGGGTGAAGGCGCGGACCTGTCAGAAGCACCGCCGCCTTACGCCGGCATTGGCTGTGCGACCGCAAACCGCAGGCGGGACCAGGACATTGCGCCGCCCGGCATCGTCGATGCCTGGCCTCTTTGTGCCAATCAAACGTCTGAGGCGTCCGGCCGTGCCGTGTTTCGAATACTTCTGGCAGCGTGCCCTGATTTCGGCTACACCCGCGCCGTTGCATAAAGAGGCCCCACATATGACCACCCGCGCCGGTTTCATCGCCCTGATCGGAGAGCCCAATGCGGGCAAATCCACGCTGCTCAACCGCATGGTCGGCGCCAAGGTCTCGATCGTCACCCACAAGGTCCAGACCACCCGCGCGCGCATCCGGGGCGTGGCAATCGAAGGTGACAGCCAGTTGGTTTTCGTCGACACGCCGGGCCTGTTCAAACCGCGCCGCCGGCTCGATCGCGCCATGGTCGCCGCCGCCTGGGGCGGTGCCGCCGATGCCGATCTGGTGGTTCTGCTGGTCGAGGCGCATCGCGGTGTGACCGAAGGCGTCGATCGCATTCTCGAAAGCCTGCCCGAGGTTACGAAGGGCCGCAAGGTGGCGCTGGCCATCAACAAGATCGACCGGGTGAAATCCGAGGCGCTGCTGAGCCTGACCCAGGATCTGAACGATCGTTTCGACTTCACCGAGACCTTCATGATCTCCGCCGAAAAGGGCCACGGGGTCGACGCGCTGCGCCGCTGGCTGGCCAGCGAGCTGCCCGAGGGCCCCTGGCTCTATCCCGAGGATCAGATCGCCGATCTGCCGATGCGCATGATCGCGGCCGAAATGACCCGCGAGAAGCTGACCCTGCGCCTGCATCAGGAACTGCCTTACCAACTGACCGTCGAAACCGAAAACTGGGAGGAACGCGCAGACGGCTCTGCCCGGATCGACCAGGTGATCTATGTCATGCGTGACGGTCACAAGGGCATCGTGCTGGGCAGGAAGGGCGAAACCGTCAAAGCTGTCTCGAAGGCCGCCCGCGAAGAGCTGGAAGATTTCCTGGGCCGCCGCGTGCATCTGTTCCTGCAGGTCAAGGTCCGCCCGAACTGGCTGGAAGAGGCCGAGCGATATTCGGAAATGGGCCTTGATTTCAAGGATGGCAATTGACCCGATGCGCGCGGTTTTCAACTTGCCCCAAATACTCCCGCCGGAGGCCCCCGCCTGCGCCAGATGCTGCAAGGGTCGACAATGACGCGCCTGACCGCCCAATTCTGGGTGCAGGCCTACCTGACCCGTCTGCGTCTCAATGACATTCAGGGGTTTGTCGTGGCCCACGGCGACGACACCGCCGGTGCGGTACTGGTCAAGCTGAACACGCTCGATGGCAATGCCAGCGTCTACCAGCGCAGTTTTGATCTGATGACGGGCGCGCGCCTATGGATCGAACTGTCGCGCGGCGCCGAGGCCGAGGTCGACGCGGCGATCGAGCGGCAGCGCAGGTCCGATCCCGACCTGTGGGTGATTGAGGCCGAGGACCGCCAAGGCCGCCACTTGCTGGACGAACCGGGGCTGTCGGAATGATCTCGCTTGGACGGGCTGCTTCAAGGCATAACAAACTGCGGTTCTGAGCCCAATCCGGTCATCTGGACGTGACTAATCTTTGGGTCAATCCATTAAGTCGCTTAGGCCAATTCGTGCCTCTGGATTGCGTTCAGCATCGCCGAGTGTCTGTGCTTCGCGGAGGAATTCCTTGACGTTTTCGGTTTGCAATTCCTGCACCGCATGAACCGTGTACTGCCACCATTTTAGATCCATTAGATTATCAACAATGTCCTTGTGAAACCTAAGCCGGATTTCTTTTGCGGGGTTCCCACCGACAATTGTGTATGGAGGCACATCCTTGGTAACAATACTGCATGCAGCAACGACCGCGCCATCGCCCACATGGATTCCGTCTTTCAGTGTGACGTCGTCTCCAATCCAAACATCATTCCCAATCGTAACGGGCCTTGGTGCCGTTGCATATCCAACCATTTCCCGGTTCGGTTCCACACCAGTTTTCTTGAGAAATTTGCGTTTCTTAAAAAACATTGGGCTAGTCGACACACGATCCAGAGGATGATGGTCTCCAAATACACCAACCGAGCGGCCAATCGAACAATAGCGACCAATAGAGGCACATGGTAAGAAGCCGCTCAGGCTGTAACTGTAACTTCCGAGTGGCATTAAGTGAGTACTGGGATGCTGGCATCCAGCTTCAAATCTAGCACCTGCATCAAGAATGCGGTGACCCGGTTTAACTCTTGGACGAAACGAAATACGCCTGCGTTCAGCCGCTTTCAGTGTTTTGGCATCTAGGGTGATCCAAGTGGGTGGCATGTTTCTTCGAATCTTCTTCACTCCCAACCATTCCTAGCGCCTTCCTTGGAAAACCAAAACTGCAACTATTAAGTTCGTTGATTATCGCATCGTAACTCGGGCTGGGATGGCCGCTTAGTCCGCTTCGCTGCCATCTGAACATCCCGGCGGATGGGACACACATACGATGAACACCATTGATACGCGGCAGATACGCGGCGGCCCGGAAATAGGTTGTCTGCCGCCGAAGGCTTGGCCGGTGCCGGCTGAAGGTTTCGGATCGTCCGTGACCGTCCCGCGCAGCGGGCCGGGCGGTGGGCCGGTTGTTTCCCGGTAGCGGCAGGCTGAGTGCAAGGGCCGTCATGCCCAACCGCTGGCCGTCGCATATGCCCTCCGAAGTCGGTTTTGCACGATCTAGCGTCGGCTGGGCTGTGCGCGCGGCTGCAGGATTGTTAAAACTCCCTGCAATCATGCAACGGAGTCGCAGTCACATGAAGACCAATGTCAAAGCCCTTGTTGTCGGCGGTGGTGCCGTCGGGACCTCGATCGCCTATCACCTGGCCAAGGCGGGCTGGGACGATGTGATGCTGCTGGAACGCGACGAGCTGACCTCCGGCTCGACCTGGCACGCGGCGGGCTTGCTGCCGCTCTTCAACATGTCCTACGCGACAACGCATATCCACAAATACTCGGTCGATTTCTACAAGACGCTTGAGGAGGAAACCGGCCTTAACGCGGGCTTCGCCGTGGTCGGCAACCTGCGCATGGCGCAGACGCAGGCGCGCATGGATGAATACATGCTCTATGCGTCGACCGCCGAGACCTGCGACGTGAAATACGAATGGCTGACCCCCGACCAGATCAAGGAGCGCTGGCCGCTGATCGAGACCTCGGACCTGAAGGGCGCGATCTACCATACCGAGGACGGCTATATTAACCCCGCCGACGTGACCCAGGCGATGGCCAAGGGCGCGCGTCAGCGCGGCGTGATGATCGAACGCAAATGGCAGGCAGATGCGTTCCACTGGAACGGCACCCATTGGGAAGTCACCTGTTCGAAAATGGTCGAAAAGGGCGGCAACCTCGTGCCCTCGGACGAGCAGGTGGTGATCACCGCCGAACATGTCGTGACTGCATCGGGCAACCACGCGCAGCGCACTGCCAAGATGCTGGGCATCAAGATGCCCGCGATCCCGGTCGAGCACACGTTCATCGTCATGGACAAGGATCCCGAACTGGTCAAATGGCGCGAGGCGGGCAATCCCGAACACCCCGTTGTGCGCGACGCCGATAACGAATCCTATGCGCGCGAGGAGCGCGGCGGCTGGATTCTGGGCATCTACGAGCACGGCGCGCCTGCGCGTTTTGAATACGGCGTGCCGGACAGTTTCCGCGCCGACCTGTTCCCGCTCGATCTGGACCGGATCGCCGAGCAATACATGGCGATGGCCGAACGCGTGCCGTCCTGCGCCGACTCGGGCCTGAAGGACGATTTCAACGGCCCGATCTGCTATACCCCAGATGGCAACCCGCTGGTTGGTCCGGCGCCGGGCCTGCGCAACATGTGGCTGGCCGAGGGCTTCAGCTTTGGTATCACCGCTGCGGGCGGCACCGGCTATTACCTAGCGCAGATGATGGTCGAGGGCGAAGCCGAGATCGACATGGCCTCGCTGGATCCCAAACGCTACAGCAGCAACTGGATGACCACCGAGTTTGCCGCGCGCAAGAACGAAGAGTGCTACGAGCACGTCTACATCCTGCACCACCCCGACGAAGAGCGCGAAGCCTGCCGGCCGCTGCGGACCGTTCCCGCCTATGACCGCCAGAAGGCCCGCGGTGCGCAATTCGGCTGGGTCAACGGCTGGGAACGCCCGAACTATTTCGGCCCGCTGGACGCGCCGGACAATTTCGACAAGGAAAGCCGCAGCTTCCGCCGTGGCGGGTGGTGGCAATATGCCGTCGAAGAAGCCAAAGCGATCCGCGAAGGCGTTGGCCTGATCGACGCGTCGGCCTTCACCAAGCATGTCGTCAAAGGCCCGGGTGCGACCCAGTTCCTGGATTGGTTCACCTGCAACAAGTTGCCCAAGGTCGGTCGCATCAACCTGACCTACGCGCTGACCTCGCACGGGACCACCCGCACCGAATACACCATCGTCCGCAATGGCGAGAACAACTACTACGTCGTCTCTGCCGGTGCCTGGACCGAGTATGACGCCGACTACCTGCGCAAGGCGGCCGAGGACAAGATGGAAGAGTTCGGGTATATCGAGATCCAGGACGTGACCACGCAATGGGGCGTCTTCGCCATCGCCGGACCCAAGTCGCGTGACGTTCTGAAAGAGGTCATCAAGGACGCCGATCCCGCGACAGCGCTGTCCAACAAGCGTTTCCCGTGGCTGTCGGCGCGTCAGATCGAACTGGGCATGTGCCCGGTCAACGCAATCCGTGTGGCCTATACCGGTGAGCTGGGCTGGGAATTGCACCACCCCATCGAAATGCAGAATTACCTGTTCGACCTGCTGGAAAAAGCCGGTGAGAAGCACGGCATGAAGCTGGTCGGTGCCCGCGCCCAGAACTGGCTGCGTCAGGAGAAATCCTATCGCGCCTTTGGCACCGAGCTGGGCCGTGACGCGACCCCGCTCGAGGCTGACCTGCCGCGTTTCGTCGATCTCGACAAGGATTTCCACGGCAAGGACAAGCTGGTCGAAACAGGCGTGCGCGCGAAATGCTGCACGCTGCTGATCGACGGGCCGGACGATGCCGACCCGTGGGGCCGTGAGGCGCTGTATACCCCCGAAGGCACCCGCGTGGGGCGCCTGACCTCGGGCGGCTACTCGGTGCATTTCGGCAAATCCATCGGCATGGGCTATGTCACCCCCGATCTGGCGGTCGAGGGCACCAAGCTGCAGGTCAAGATGCAGGACAGGCTGTGGGATGCGGTTGTCACCTGTGACAGCCCCTACGATCCGAAGAACGAAGTCATCCGCATCGACGGCTAGGATTTTCGGATATCCGCGATCAAGATCGGGGCGGGGCCGTCTGAGCTCGCCCGCCCGCCGCTGACGCCGGCATCGGCTGATCGGGAGGCGCCCGCAAGACGGCGTGGCCGCCGTGAGGGTCATCCACGCTCTGCGAATCAATGACGGGTCAATTACCTGGCGTAACGTGTTGGGAATAAACAGATGTGGCCGGGCAAGACACGACCCGGCCACGACCTGTTGGACTTTTCATATTGGGCGATGCGCAACGGGAGGAGATGTCGCGAACCGCCGAAACCTCGGGCCGATCACGATGGGAGGAGGTATCGCTTTTGACCTTTGGTGACCCCAGAATGCCGCAATGCAGCGTGACCGCAAGGCAAACTTGCTGCAACTGCAAAACAAACGGCGTGCGGCGGCTGGAATGCATGGAATTTGAGACGGCTGATACTTCTTTAGGCAGAAAATTTTGCCGTGGCCAAAAACCTCTTGTCTCGTTGCATGTTCCCGGCCACAATCAGGGTCCAAGGTGCCGTCGGTCAGGGCGGAGAATTGGGAAGCCGGTGTGATTCCGGCGCTGCCCCCGCAACGGTAAGGATGGGGGATGCTGCAACAGCCACTGGGCCTTGAAGGTCTGGGAAGGTGCCGCATCCGCAACCCCGCCAAGCCCGGAAACCAGCCTTGGACAAACGTCAAACCGCGGGGGGCGGTGGGGACGGTTGCCGCGGCGCCTGGCGTGCCTGCAATCATCCCGGTCTCTCTCTGCCCCATCCGGCCCGGGGTGCGGCCGGGGAGAAGATAAAGATGAGCATTTCCCGTATCCTCGATGGGCTCGAAGTCATCGACGCAACCGGCGCGGACGCGCTTCAGGCCGCGCGTCTGGGGTTCTTGGAATGGGCATTTTGTGCCCGTGACGGCGGGACTCCGCAGGCGGCACGCGCCGCGTTGGGCAGCCGTGCCGTGCAGAACGCCAGCAGTGACGCCGCGCGCGCCTTCGTGAGCTTTCTCCAAGAGGCGACGCAACCCCTGACGCCACGCCCCCGGCGGCGCACACGCCTGTTGCACTGACATTGCATCGGAAAAATTAAAACGGCGGCGCCCAGGGAGGAGAAGGCACCGCCGTTTCGATCTGCGTATGGCCCCAGGGAGGAGGAGAAAAGGACCATCCGCAATTCCGTTTGGGCCAGTGGCCCGGATTTTTGTCGGCAGCGGCACCTCGAGGGGAGGTGGTGCCGCTGCCGCTGGTCAGATGCCCGATAAGGGGGAGGAGAGGGGCATCCGATCTCTTTGCGCTCAGGCGCGTGTGCCGTAGACCGCTTCGCTGGCCGCGGCGATAATGCCCGAGCGGGACAGGCCCAGATCGGCCAGTTCATTGTTGCCCAGCTTGGACAGTTCGGCGACAGTGCGCCGATAGGCACGGTAATCCGCGATACGGGTCATCAACGCGTAAACAGCAGCGCTGATCTCGATCTGCAGTGCGCTCGTGGCGCCGTGTTTTTCAGTTGCAAATGCCATTGTCAGGCTCCTTGCGTCATCATCATCATTCTGCGCTGGTCAATTACGAGCGCCGTTTCGTTGAGGCCTAGATACGCCGATGCTGCGGATGCACAACCCCTGGCGCAGCAATGCTGCTATGCAGCATGTGCATGGCAGAAATATCGTTAACCTAATGAAATAATGAAGATTTATGGTTAACAGGTGCTTCAGCGTTGGTTGTGAAAAATGGCTATCCATGGAAACGGACGTTACGTCAGAAAATATCGCCCGCGTCGCGACATGACCGACGAAACACGTCGCGCAGCACTTCGCAGCAACTCCTCGCCCGGTGATTGCCCGCGTTCGGCCCGTCGAATAAGCTGGGGCGCAGAACACGTTGACCAGAAAGTTCTGCCATGGATATTTTCGAAGCCGGAACACGCGCACCTTCAGACGGGGGGCACGATTATTTCACCGGTCAGGTACGGATTGAACCGGTGCATTCCGCACCAGAGCCCGCCCGGTTGCGCGCAGTGATCGTCACATTCCAGCCCGCTGCGCGCACCGCCTGGCACACCCATCCCCTGGGGCAGACTTTGCATGTTCTGTCGGGGCTCGGATGGGCGCAGAGCTGGGGCGGCCCGATTCGCGAGATCCGCCCTGGCGACACCGTCTGGTTCGCGCCGGGTGAGAAACACTGGCACGGCGCCGCGGCCGATCAGCCGATGACCCATCTGGCGATGCAGGAGGCGCAGGATGGCTCTGTGGTTACGTGGCTGGAAAAGGTCAGCGACACGCAATACCTGGCAAGATAGCGCGAGGCGCTAAGCCTGCGATCGGTGGTCGCGTAGCGACGCCATGCGCTCTGTGGCTGGTTTGGCGGATTGCGGGTGGGTGCCGGCTATCTGGGCCTTTCGATCGCGATCAGACCCAGTGTACGGGCGGCGGTTATCGACAACACCGCGCTATCCAGCCCCTGACGCGCCTGATAGGCGCGGATGGCGGCCCGGGTTCGGGCGTCCATCTGGCCGGTGATTGCGCCGCGATACAGGTCGCGCGCTCCGAGCGCCCGCTGCAACGTGGCGATGAATTCCGGGGTCAGCTGATCGGCGCAGGGGGTCTCGAACCAGGTTTCCCGGCGTTCACGAACGATCGCCTGTCGGGATTCGGTTCTGTAGACGGCCGGTTGGGCGATGCTGCCGTCGCTGCGCCGCTCGGCTGGTTGGACGAGAACCTGTTCGGTGACCGTCTCCACGACCGCAGGCGATACGTCCTTGCCCCAGCAGGTGCCGGGTGCCGCGCCGGGCGGCGCGGTTGCCGTGGTCTCCTGCAATTCAGGTTCGGGGCCGGTCGGGCCGGCATCGCAGCCCGCGACAACGCAGACCACCAGCAGCAGGCAGGGCAGGGGTCGGATCATGTGCTCGGGCCTCTGAGCCTTGTTTTCCAACAGTCTACCGGTTTGTGCCGACGGGGGAAAGCGCAGTCTCGGTCCCGGGCATGCGGGGCCAGCGCGATTGACAGGGATCCCGGTTGTCGCCGTTTCGTGAACGGCTGTAGCAATATGCCCCTGAGACCCTTGCACGCCGCGCTGCACGATCCTTGCCTTTTTCGGCCCGGTAGGCAGCGCGCATGTGGTGCATCTGGCAGCGATGCTGCGCAGAGATGGTGAGAACAAAGGCAGAATGGCTGGATTTTGTCGCAACTCTTTTCTACGAAGGTCGCAAATGGGGCTGGCGGAAGCTATTTGGCTTGGCTAGGAACCGCTGAGCAGAATTTGTGAAGGGAGTGCGTTCGCATGGCGAAAATCACATATATCGAGCATAACGGCACCGAGCATGTCGTTGACGTCGCCAACGGTCTGACCGTCATGGAAGGCGCGCGCGATAACAACATTCCCGGCATCGAGGCAGATTGCGGCGGCGCCTGTGCCTGTTCTACGTGCCATGTCTATGTGGTCGAAGACTGGGTCGAGAAGCTGCCACCCAAGGACGACATGGAAGAAGACATGTTGGATTTCGCCTATGAACCCGACGCCAACCGCTCTCGCCTGACCTGCCAGATCAAGGTGACCGACGCGCTTGACGGGCTGGTGGTGCAGATGCCCGAAAAGCAGATCTGAATTTGAGCGGGGCGCGGCGTTACCGGTTGCGCCCCTGGCGCCGCTCCGCCCGCCGCGCCGTGCTGCTGTCGTGCTTTTGGCTGATGTTGCCAGGAGCAAACCCAGCGGCTGCGCAAGAGATTACCGCCGCGCGGTATGTCAGCCCGACGGATGAATACCCGCATGGCGCCCTGGGCGATGATCTGGAATGGGGCGCGGTTCAGATCACGATCTCGCGAGAAGCGGGAAGTGAGGGCGGCCTGTTCCACGGCAGAGCCGACCTGACCTACGAGATCAAGGCACCCGCCAATATGGTGTTCGAGGATACCAGCCCGCGGCTCTGGGATGTCGATGGCGATGAGCTTCCCGAGGTGGTCACGGTGCTCAGTCACCGGGATTTCGGGGCGCAGCTCGCCGTGATCGGCTTTCGTGACGGCAGCTTCAGCTACATCGCGGCGACACCCGTGATCGGCACGCGGTTTCGCTGGCTGGCGCCGGTCGGGGCGGCAGATTTGGACGGCGATGGGCATATCGAACTGGCCTACGTGCTGACGCCCCACCTGTCAAAGACGCTGCATGTCTGGCGCTACCGCGATGGTGAGTTCAACCTGGTTGCGCAGCAGCCTGGCCTGACCAATCACAAGATCGGCTGGGATCATATCCCGGGCGGTATCCGTGACTGCGGCGATGTTGCCGAAATCGTGACGGCCACTGCCGACTGGTCGCGGATCGTGGCATCAACCTTGTCGGACGGGATGATCCGCACCCGTGACATTGCCGCCTATTCCGGGCCAGACAGCCTGAACGCTGCGCTGAATTGCCGTTGAGCTTCATCGTTCCTGAAATACTCCGGGGAGCGCGAGGGGCAGCGCCCCTCGCCACTGTCGGATTGCGCAAGCAATTCGAAACCCGGCAATGATCAGAGCGCGCGCCAGCCGATATCGCGGCGGCAGAATCCTTCAGGCCAGTCAATGCGGTCGACCGTTGCATAGGCGCGTTCTGCCGCCTCCGCCAATGTATCTCCGCGCGCCGTGACATTCAGCACCCGCCCGCCGTTGGCCACGATCTGACCGTCCTTGCGGGCGGTTCCCGCGTGAAAGACCATGTTGAAACTGTCCTCGGGGATCGCCTCCAGCCCGTTGATGGCCGAACCCTTCGCGTAACTGCCCGGATATCCGCTGGCTGCCATCACGACGGTCAGCGCATGATCGTCGGCCCAGGTCAACTGTGCCTCGTTCAGCCGGGCTTCGGCGGCGGCCTGGAGCAGGTCCAGTACCTGGGCGCCCAGGCGCATCATCAGCACCTGGCATTCAGGATCGCCGAAGCGCACGTTGTACTCGATCAGCTTGGGCTGTCCGTCCTTCACCATCAGCCCGGCAAAGAGAATGCCCTGGAACGGGGTGCCGCGGCGTGACATCTCGGCCAGCGACGGCTTGATGATCTCGTTCAGCGCCCTGTCGGTCACCGCATCGCTCATCACCGGCGCGGGGCTGTAGGCCCCCATCCCGCCGGTATTGGGGCCGGTATCGCCTTCGCCCACGCGCTTGTGATCCTGCGCGGTGCCCATCGGCAGCGCCGTTTCGCCGTCACACAGGACAAAGAATGACGCCTCCTCGCCGTCGAGATATTCTTCGATCACCACCTCGGCCCCGGCACCGCCAAAGGCGCCGCCGAACATGTCGTCAATCGCGGCGAGGGCTTCGTCCGTTGTCATCGCGACGATGACGCCCTTGCCCGCCGCCAGGCCATCGGCCTTGATCACGATCGGCGCGCCCTGGCTGCGCACATAGTCGCGCGCCGGACCGGCGTCGGTAAACCGGGCGTAGGCGGCAGTGGGCGCGCCCGAGGCATCACAGATTTCCTTGGTGAAGCTCTTGCTGGCCTCCAGTTGCGCGGCGGCCTGTGACGGGCCGAACACCAGGAAACCGGCGGCGCGCAGATCGTCCGCGACCCCGGCAGCCAGCGGCGCCTCGGGCCCGACAATCACGAAGTCGATGGCGTTTTCCTCGGCAAAGGCCACCACGGCAGCGCCGCTCATGATATCCAGATCGGCGCAATCGGCGATATCCGCGATCCCGGCATTGCCCGGCGCCACGATCAGCCGGTCGCATTTGGGGTTCTGCATCACCGCCCAGGCCAGCCCGTGTTCGCGCCCGCCACTGCCCAGGATCAGAATATTCATGCGTGCCTCCCGCTTCGGTGATCGGGGTCTGAATAGGCGGCGCGCGGGGCAGAGGCAAGCGGGCACTTTTCTTTGCCCGTGGGATCGGTCATTGATGGGGCATGTCTGAGCTGATTGACGATCCGCAGCCGGGGCGGAACCTGCCCGAATATACCGTGTCGGAAATCTCCGGCGAGGTGAAGCGCACGCTCGAAGGCACCTTTGGTCGGGTACGGGTCAGGGGTGAGGTTGGCCGCGTGTTCAGGGCCCGGTCAGGGCATCTCTACTTTGATGTCAAGGACGACAAGAACGTTCTCGCCTGCACCACGTGGAAGGGCCAGATATCATCGCTGTCAGTCGTTCCCGAAGAAGGGCTGGAGGTGGTCGTGACCGGCCGGTTGACCTCGTTCGGGGCGCAGTCCAAATACAATCTGAACGTCGACGAGGTCGCGGTGGCCGGGCAGGGCGCGCTGATGGCGCTCTTGGAAAAGCGCCGCAAGCAATTGGCGGCAGAGGGGCTGTTCGATCCGGCGCGCAAGAAGGAAATTCCCTATCTGCCGGATATCATCGGCGTTGTGACCTCGCCCTCGGGGGCGGTCATCCGCGATATCCTGCACCGCCTGCGTGACCGGTTTCCCCGCAAGGTGCTGATCTGGCCTGTGGCCGTGCAGGGGGCCAATTGCGCGCCCGAGGTGACACGCGCCATCAACGGGTTCAACGCCCTGACGCCGGGCGGCGCGTTGCCCCGGCCCGACCTGATCATCGTGGCGCGCGGCGGCGGCTCGATCGAGGATCTCTGGGGATTCAACGAGGAATCCGTGGTGCGCGCGGCGGCGGCCAGCGACATCCCGCTGATTTCCGCCGTCGGGCACGAGACCGACACGACCCTGATTGACCACGCGTCGGACCGGCGCGCACCAACGCCGACGGCAGCCGCCGAGATGGCGGTGCCGGTCCGGCTCGAACTCCTGTCATGGCTGGACGGCCAGGAGGCACGGCTGACCCATGCCTTGACCTCGGGAATTACCGCGCGCGGGCAGCGGTTGCGGGACCTGTCGCGGGCCTTGCCACGGGCGGACGGCTTGCTCGATTCGCCGCGGCAGCGTCTGGATACCTGGGGCGAAAGGCTGCCCGCAGCGCTGATCCGTTCGGTTCAGGCCCGCCGGGTGAAACTGTACGAGGCGTCGGGGGCGCTGCGGCCGGGCCTACTGCGTCGCGCGGTCCAGAATGACCGGCAGAGGCTGCAGAACACCGCCGCCCGGCTGAACCTGCGGGCGCTGCGGGCGGATATCGGCCGCAGATCGCAGGAGTTTGACGGGCTGAACCACAGGCTCGCCACCGCGGCCGCGCGCCAGATCGCTACCTGGCGGGACCGGATCACCGCCATCGACAGGCTGCGCGAAACGCTCAGCTACAAGGCCACCCTTGAGCGTGGCTATGCGGTGGTGCGCGGCGATGGCGGGGTCGTGACGACCAGGGCCGCGGCAGGCAAGGCCAAGGCGCTGGAAATCGAGTTTGCCGATGGCCGCTTGTCTCTGGATCGCACTGAAAACCCGGCAAGAAAACCCGTCAAGCCCAAGAAGGATACGCCGGATCAGGGAAACCTGTTCTAAGCCGGACCCTAGGCGAAGTCACCGTGAGTATGTTCGCTATGTATAACTTTTAGCCATTTGATGTGCATATGTGATTGTGCGAGATTGCAGAAAGTAAATCAGGCGCCGACATCGGGACCAGGGCAATCGAGGGGTTCATGGCGCTTTTCGACCTCATATAGCTCGGTCTGGCCGGGATCGTTCTCGAACTGCGCGATCAGACCGTCCTGGGTACGCCGAAAGCTCCAGCATTGCGGCTCGGGCTTGTTTTCGTACAGAAAACAGATCTGTTCCCCCTGGTCATACCAGTGGCCCATTTCGCACTGGCCGTCCAGAAAGGTCCAGATGACGCGGCGGTTGTTCAGGTATTCCTCGGCGCCGTAGGGCTGGCCCTGGTTGCCATAGTAGAATGTCTTGTCGCGGGTATAGGCATCGAACTCATCCGCTGTCATCAGGTCGCTGGCGGCGGCGGTGGTGCCGCCAAAGGTCAGGCACAGGATCGGCATCAGGTTTCGCATGGGCCAACTCTGGCAGAACGGCGCCGTCTTCACCAGCCGGTTTTGCCCGGGCGACGATGGCAGGCGGGATGTCGCAGGCATTTGCTGCGGGGCGGTCGATCCACATCGGCAGCCATCGGGCGCAGCGCGGATCCATGACCCGCCGCCAGGCAGGCGGAACCAGGGCGATGCCGGCCATGATCGGCAGCGAATAGGGCAGGCACGGCATCTTGTCCTCGTCCAGCTGCAGGGCGGGAAAGGGGCGCGCGGGCGTGACGTGGTGATCCGAATGACGTGGCGCATTCAGCGCCATGGCCGAGGTGAACCAGTGCGGCGTATTCCAGGAATGCTGCGGGCCGACGGGTTCCGGCCTGCCATCGGCCAGGATATGCCGGCGCAGCCCGTAGTGCTGCACATAATCGGCCACAAGGATCTGAAGCTGGGCATAGATATTTATCATCAGCAGCGCCGAAACCCCCGGCAGACCTGCCAGCATTCCCGCGCCGGTCATGGTCAGCCCGGCAACCGAGACATAGAGCACATAGGGATGCCGCCAGACCGGCTGACCCCGGCGCAGCCGGTTTTCCGCCCGCAATCCTGCCATGAAACCCTGGGGCCAGGCGCGCAGGGCAAAGCGATAGAAGCTCTCGCCCAGGGCGGCGCTGTTCGGATCCGCCGCGGTGCCGACATGAACGTGATGCACCCGAAGATGCGCGCTGGCGTGATGGCCGAACATCATCGACGAATAGATCACCTGTCCAAGCAGCCGCGCCCTGCGTCCGGGTTTGTGGATCAACTCATGCGCCACCGGATGCGAGACCTGCCCGCAGAACAGGGAAACCGACGCTGCGATCAACCCGCTCTCCAGGCCGGTCAGCCCGCTGTTTCCGCCCACGGCCCAGACGCCCGCGGACAGCAGCAGCAGGTGGGCCATACCAAGTGTGATGAGCAAGCGGGTGGCGCCCGGGAATTCGGCCTGCGGGTCGGCGTTTTCGATCTGCTCCGGCACCAGCCGGTCCAGCGAAAACGCAAGCAGGGTGACAAAACCTGCGGCGAGCCACGCCCAGGCACCGCCCCAAAGCAGGGCGGCAAGGATCAGCACGGCAGGGCTGAACGTGGCAAGCGCAAACAGGATCATCGCGGCCTCTTCGATCGAATACCGCACCGCCCTAACGGGCGAATCCGGCGCCCAATGGGCGAAATCGAGAGGTTTTTGGGCAGGGTGGAACGTTTCCGGGGGTGCGATTGTCGCTTTTGTTGTCGCTTTGATCTGTCGACGGCGCTATCTGTCGGGCCGGAGCAAGTCAGAGGGCGACGCATGGCACTGGATGAACGCAAGGGCGTGTGGAAATCGGGCAAAGGCAAGGGGCGGCATACCCCCAAGGGCCGCCAGCTGGATGATCAGGCGTGGTCCGAAGTCCGGGATTTGCTGGGCGATTCCCCGCGCCGCCGTGATCTGCTGATCGAATACCTGCACCTGATCCAGGACAGGTTCGGTCATCTCTCGGCCGCGCACTTGCGCGCTCTGGCCGAGGAAATGCGCATTTCCCAGGCCGAGGTTTATGAGGTCGCCACCTTCTATGCCCATTTCGACGTGGTCAAGGAAGGCGAGGTGCCGCCGCCCGCGCTGACGATCCGGGTCTGCGATTCGCTGGCCTGCGAACTGGCCGGTGCACAGCAGCTGCAAAAGGCGCTGGAGGACGGGCTGGATGCGTCCGAGGTGCGCGTTTTGCGGGCGCCCTGCATGGGCCGCTGCGACACGGCGCCGGTACTGGAACTGGGCCATAACCATATCGACCATGCCACGCCGGAAAAGGTCCGCGCGGCGATTGCGGATGGCGATACCCATGCCCATGTGCCCGAATATCAGGCGTTTGACGCCTATCGCGCCGCGGGCGGGTATGACACGCTGGCCGATCTGCGCGAGAACGGTGACTTTGAGACGATCCAGCAAACGCTGCTCGATTCCGGTCTGCGCGGCCTGGGCGGCGCCGGTTTCCCCTCGGGTCGGAAA
The DNA here is from genome assembly GCF_039839345.1 of Roseovarius sp. CAU 1744. NCBI lineage: Bacteria > Pseudomonadati > Pseudomonadota > Alphaproteobacteria > Rhodobacterales > Roseobacteraceae > Roseovarius > Roseovarius sp. CAU 1744. The sequence continues at coordinate 211,140 of NZ_JBDOQV010000008.1, forward strand.
TGGGGCTTTGTGCGCGACGCTGACGGTCCGCGTTACTTAGCGGTAAACGGGGACGAAGGTGAGCCCGGTACCTTCAAGGATCGCTTTTACCTCGAACGGGAACCCCATGTTTTCCTTGAGGGAATGCTGATCGCCGCCTGGGCGGTCGAGGCCGAGACCTGTTTTATCTACATGCGCGATGAATACCCCGCCGTGCTGGAAATCCTGCGCCGCGAAATCTCGGCGCTGGAGGACGCGAACATCGTGCCCGCGGGCTATATCGACCTGCGCCGGGGTGCGGGCGCCTATATCTGCGGCGAGGAAAGCGCGATGATCGAATCGATCGAGGGCAAGCGCGGCCTGCCGCGTCACCGGCCGCCCTTCGTGGCGCAGGTGGGCGTGTTCGACCGCCCGACACTGGTCAACAATGTCGAAACCCTGCACTGGGTCTGCCGCATCCTGCGCGAGGGCGGCGAGATCCTGAGCGGGGTCGAGAAGAACGGCCGCAAGGGGCTGCGCTCGTTCTCGGTGTCGGGCCGTGTAAAGAAACCGGGTGTTCATCTGCTGCCCGCGGGGTCAACCATGGAAGACATCATCGAGGCCTGCGGGGGGATGCTGGACGGGCATGCGTTCAAGGCCTACCAGCCCGGTGGCCCTTCGGCGGGGCTCTTGCCCGCGTCGATGGCCGACATCCCGATGGATTTCGACGTTTTGCAGGAACACGGCACCTTCATCGGGTCGGCGGCGATTGTCGTTCTGTCGGATCAGGACAGCGCCAGGGAGGCCGCGCTGAACATGCTGCGGTTTTTCGAGGATGAAAGCTGTGGCCAGTGCACGCCTTGCCGCGTGGGCTGCGAAAAGGCGGTCAAGCTGATGCAGGCCGACAAGTGGGATCAACCGCTGCTGGAAGAGCTCTGCACCGCGATGGCCGATGCGTCGATCTGCGGGCTGGGACAGGCTGCGCCCAACCCGATCCGCCTGACGATGAAGCATTTTCCCGACGAAGTGTGATTGCAACACTGACGGCGACCAGCGCGGTTTGCGCTGCGGCATACGGGCTCTGGTATTGTCGCCGGGCCCCCTCCGTGCTGCGGACAATTTTCAAGACGGTCCCCGTCGCCATGCTGGCGCTGGTGGCCGGGCTGGCGGGTGGGCCGGATCTTCTGGTGCTGGCGTTGGCCTTGTCGGCGCTTGGGGATCTGGCGCTGTCACGGGCGGGTGACCGGGCCTTTCTGGTCGGGTTGGGCAGCTTTGCCCTGGCGCATCTGGCCTATATCGTCCTCTTTGCTTCGCTGGCCACCGGCTGGCCGGCGCTCTTCCCGGTTCTGGCCCTGGTTGCCTATGCCATATCGACCGAGGTCTGGCTCATCCCCTATACTGCCGCCCTGCGCGGGCCGGTCCGGCTCTATGTCGTGCTGATTACCGGCATGGGCATCGCCGCGCTCGCGCTGCCCGGCATGGTGAGCATGGCACTGATCGGGGCCGGGGCGTTTGTGGCATCGGATACGATTCTGGCAGTTCAGCTGTTCCGCCTTTCGCCGCAAAGCCGCTGGTACGCCCCGGCGGAGTGGTCGCTATGGGCACTGTACTATGGCGCGCAGCTTCTGATCTTGTGGGCGGTGATCGGCTGAGGCTTCCATCTGCCGGTGATCCGCATTAGGTGGGGACAAGATATCGGCGCGGGGGACGCATGGCGTTTTTCAAGAAACTCAAGGAACGGCTGTTCCGGTCGTCTTCAAGGATCGAGGAAGGCCTTGACGCAATCGTCGAAGAGGGTGGCGAGGAAGAGGTGATCGAGGCCCAGACCCAGGCTGTTGACACCGGGGCGCCGGTATCCGAACCCGTTCCAGAGCCAGAGCCAGAGCCAGAGCCAGAGCCAGAGCCAGAGCCAGAGCCAGAGCCAGAGCCAGAGCCAGAGCCAGAGCCAGAGCCAGAGCCAGAGCCAGAGCCAGAGCCAGAGCCAGAGCCAGAGGTGCTTGCAGCACGGCCCGAATCCGAGACACTTTCACCGGAACCGGAACCGGAACCGGAACCGGAACCGGAACCGGAACCGGAACCGGAACCGGAACCGGAACCGGAACCGGAACCGGAACCGGAACCGGAACCGGAACCGGAACCGGAACCGGAACCCGCGCCCGAGGCGAAAAAGCCGGGCCTGCTGGGGCGCCTTCTGGGGCGGTCCGAAAAGCAGACCGTCATCCGCCGGGCGCTGGATGACGACATGCTGGAACAACTCGAAGAGTTGCTGATCACCGCCGACATGGGGGTCGACACGGCGTTGCGGGTGACGGCGAACATGGCCGAAGGGCGCATGGGGAAACGGCTTTCCACGCAGGAAATCAAGGAGTTGCTGTCTGACGAGGTTGCCCGGATCATGGCGCCCGTGGCGCGGCCGATGCCGCTTTATCCCAAGACCCCGCAGGTGGTGCTGGTGGTGGGGGTGAACGGTTCCGGCAAGACCACGACCATCGGCAAGCTTGCCAGCCAGTTCCGCGCCGCGGGCAAGTCCGTGGTCATCGCTGCGGGCGATACGTTCCGCGCCGCGGCGGTTGAGCAGCTTCAGGTCTGGGGCGACCGGGCGGGCGTGCCCGTGCTGACCGCGCCCGAGGGTTCGGACCCGGCCAGCCTGGCCTTTGACGCGATGGAACAGGCCCAGAAGGACGGCGCCGACCTGCTGATGATCGATACCGCCGGCCGGTTGCAGAACCGCGCTGACCTGATGGAGGAACTGGCCAAGATCGTCCGGGTGATCCGCAAGAAGGATGAGACCGCGCCGCATAACACCCTGCTGGTGCTTGACGCCACCACCGGCCAGAACGCGCTGAGCCAGGTCGAGACCTTCCAGAAGCTGGCCGATGTATCGGGCCTGGTCATGACCAAGCTGGACGGCACTGCCAAGGGCGGGGTGCTGGTGGCGCTGGCCGACAAGTTCGGGCTGCCCATCCATGCGATCGGCGTGGGCGAGCAGATCGATGATCTGGCCCCGTTCGACCCCGAGGAATTCGCGGCCGCGCTGACCGGGCTGGAGCGCTGATGACCGCGCGGAATTCACGCCACACGGCGGATGGGCGGAAATGAGCGAGTGGCTGGTCTCACTCGAAGGGACTGCAGAAGGCCACAACCTGGCCCTCGCGCTGGCGTTGATCGCGGCGTTTCTTCACGCGGTATTCGGCGCGCTGCAGAAGGGGCGGTTCGACCCGTGGCTGACCCGTGGTGCGATCGACCTCTGGCTGTTCCTGCTGGCCGCACCGCTTGCGTTTTTCGTCGTACCGCTGCCCGAGCCGCATATGTGGCCGATTTTCGCGGGCGCGGTCCTGATCCATGTGGTCTACAAGGTGTTTCAGGCGCTGGCCTACACTAAAGGGGCCTACACGGTGGTCTATCCGGTGGTGCGCGGCACGGGGCCGCTTTTTGCCGTGATCGGCGCCTACCTGATATTCTCGGAAACCTTCACCGCCATGCAGTGGCTTGGGGTCGGGGTCCTGCTGACCGGGATTTTCGGGCTGGCCGTCTATAACCTGATCTTTCTGGTGACGGACCGTGAAACGCTGCCCGCCGCGCTGGTGCTGGCGGTCTTGACCGGGCTTTTCGTGGCGCTTTACACAACCTATGACGCCTACGGCATTCGGGCGACGGCAAATCCGTTCTCGTTCCTGGCGTGGTTTTTCATGTTCGAGGGCATGACCTTGCCCGGTTTTGCCTACCTGCGCTGGCGCAGAATGCCGGATCGCCCGCCGATGGTGCCGCTGCTGAAGCGCGGTTTCATCGGAGCTTTGGTGGCGTTTCTCTCGTTCGGGTCGATCATGCTGGCGACGCGGCTGGACAAGGTGGGCGAGGCGGCCGTCCTGCGCGAGACATCCGTTGTCTTCGCCGCGCTGATCGGCTGGCTGGTGTTGCGTGAAACGGTCGGCCCGCGCCGAATTGCCCTGATGGCATTGATTGCGGCGGGCGCGGTCATAGTTGAAATGGGCGGATAGCAGAGGAGCGTGCCGGCAATGGCCGAAAAACAGATTGACGGAAAGGTGAAAACCGCATTGGAACTGGGCCCGATCCTGGCGTTCTTCGTTGCCTACCTGTGGCTGAAGGACCGGGTCTTTACCATTGGCGGGACCGAATATGCCGGCTTTGTCGTGGTGACCGCCGGATTCATTCCCGTTTTCCTGCTGTCGATGGCCATCCTGTGGAAATTGACCGGGCACCTGTCAAGAATGCAGGTCGTCACCGCGGTGCTGATCGTGGTTTTCGGCGGGCTGAGCGTTTGGTTCAACGAACCGAAATTCTTCAAGATGAAGCCCACCATCATCTATCTGCTCTTTGGCGGCATCCTCGGGCTGGGGTTGCTGCGCGGGCGGTCCTATCTGCAATCGGTGATGGAGGGGCTGATGCCCCTGACCGACGAGGGCTGGATGATCCTGACCCGCCGTCTGACCGCGTTTTTCCTGGCCCTTGCCGCGCTGAACGAATTGATTTGGCGAACCCAGAGCGAAGAAACCTGGGTCTACTTCAAAACCTTTGGCCTGACTGCCGCGATCTTCCTTTTTTTCATGACGCAGGGGCGGCTTTTCAGTGACCACGGCACCGGCGAAGACAAGGCGGATTGATCGCCGGCCTGTCTGCTGTTGGGTGGAATTCCCCTGAATGCTCATATCCTCGCCGGGTTTAAGCCGCATTTCGCGCTTATCCCGATGGCATGTTAAAGCGTGTTACCAGCCGTGTCTGGCATCTCACCACCTCGATCCCACCCATCCGGCCCGGTAATCTGTTACCGGTGCTGGTAATGGTCATACTGTGGTTCGGCCTGCGGTTCTGGGGCGTGTCGGAGGACAAGGCCTTTGTCATTGCATGTGTGACGGCGCAGGCCTACGTGATCTGGCGCAACCTGCCGGGTGCGGCGTTAAGCCTGCAGAAGGTCGAGCGTGGCAAACCCCGGATGCTGGTCATTCCCGTCTCGATCATCATCGCGGTAGCGGCGCTGCAGCTCTGGCTGGGAAGCCCGCTTTTCACGCAGCGAGTGGTGACGTTTTTCTGCCTGGTATTCCTGATCGTCATGGTCTGGGGCATCATGCGAGAGCAGGAGATGCTGGACCGGGTCGTGCCCGAAGGGCGGATGCCGCATCAGGTCAGCGCACCCGTCAGCCTGCTGCGGATCAACGCCATCGTCGCGGCGGTCGTGATTGGCGTGAACGAGTTGCTGATCGCCTTCGAAACGCTCTCTGTCTGGATCAGCCTCATGCCGGTTCTGGTACTGGCGCTACATGCCTTCTACTGGTTGATGGTGCTGTCGGTGCTGCCCACGGCCAGCGAAAACCAGACCGGCGCCTGACCCCCGATAAACGCAGTTGACCCGCTAGCAAGGCGCTGGCGACCAGTTGACGCCCGCCCCCGGCGGCGCTAAAGAAGCGACGTGGCGATTTGTTACCGGATTGCGGGCCACGTTAAACAACACCGCTAAAGAGGTCAGACGGGGGAACTCCTTTCGCTTGACCGCGACGGGAGTTTTTTTGTGGGCGGGCGCCGCCCCGGAGGGCAACGATGAGCGACGATTGGAACACACGCACCAAGCTGGTTCACGGCGGTACGCGCCGCAGCCAGTATAACGAGGTCAGCGAGGCGATTTTCCTGACCCAGGGTTTTGTCTATGACAGTGCCGAGGCCGCGGAAGCGCGGTTTTTGCAAAGCGGCCCGGACGAGTTCATCTATGCCCGCTACGGCAATCCGACGGTCGCGATGTTCGAAGAGCGTATCGCCGCGCTGGAAGGGGCCGAGGACGCCTTTGCCACCGCCAGCGGCATGGCGGCGGTGTCCGGTGCGCTGACCTCGATGCTGGCCGCGGGCGATCACGTGGTCGCGGCGCGCGCTCTGTTCGGTTCGTGCCTCTATGTGCTCGAAGAGATCCTGACCCGCTACGCCGTCGAGGTCAGCTTTGTCGATGGCACCGATCTGGACCAGTGGCGCGCGGCCATTCGGGATGACACCAAGCTGGTCTTTTTCGAGACCATTGCCAACCCGACGCTGGAAGTGGTCGATATTCAGGCGGTGGCCGACCTGGCCCATGCGGTGGGTGCACAGGTGGTGGTGGACAACGTCTTTGCCACGCCGGTCTTTTCCAATGCCATCGCGCAGGGTGCCGATGTGGTGGTCTATTCCGCAACCAAACATATCGACGGGCAGGGGCGTGCCCTGGGTGGGGTCATCCTGGGCAGTCGAGACTATATCCGGGGCACGGTCGAGCCCTACATGAAACATACCGGCGGGTCGATGTCGCCCTTTACCGCCTGGGTCATGCTGAAGGGGCTTGAGACGATCGACCTGAGGGTGCGGGCTCAGGCGGCCTCGGCGCTGGCGCTGACCGAGGCGCTGCAAGCGCATGAAAAACTGCGCCGGGTGATCTATCCCGGTCATGCGACCCATCCGCAGAACGAGCTGGTAACACGCCAGATGGGCAAGGGCGGCACCGTGGTTGCGCTGGAACTGGCGGGCGGCAAGGATGCCGCATTCCGTTTTCTGAACGCGCTGCGGATCATCCTGATCTCGAACAATCTGGGCGATGCAAAATCGATCATCACGCACCCCGCCACTACCACGCACCAGCGGCTACCTGACGATCAGAAAGCTGCGCTGGGGATCAGCCCGGGCCTGGTCCGGCTGAGTGTCGGGATCGAGGACACGGATGATGTGCTGGCCGATCTGCTGCAGGCACTGGACGCCGTTTAGCGCGACCGCTGGTGGTAGCATCGGTGGCGCTGAATTTCTTGACCGGTATGGAAACCGGGCAAAGATGCCGCATTTCAATGATTTGGTTACGGGGTTAGCAATTTCATCCGTCCGGCTATATATCAGTGTGCGGCACAGGAATTAGGAAACGCCCATGAACATTCTGTCTTCAGACATGGAAAAGGCGCCCGGGCGCGATGATGCGGATCAGGCGCTGGCGGTCTTGCGCGCCTGGGCCCGTGCCGCGACCCCCGAAGAAGTTGCTGATCTGGACCCCGCCGTCGCACGGCTGTTGCCGGGGCACGAGGTTGCGAATTACCCGCCGCTTGCGCGCGCCTATCCCGAGGAATTCACGGTGGACGAGGTGTATCGCGCTTCGCTGCCCGATCTGCAGAACGGCCCAAGCTCGCTGATCCGCGGGGCCAAGCAGCACCTGCAGCATGTGGGCATTTCAAACTTCCGCCTGCCGATCCGGTTTCACAGCCGCGATGCCGATGACCTGACGCTGGAGACTTCGGTGACCGGCACGGTCAGCCTGGAGGCGGGCAAGAAGGGCATCAACATGTCACGCATCATGCGGTCCTTCTACAAGCACGCGCAAAAAACCTTCAGCTTCGAGGTGATTGAGGCGGCGCTCAAGGATTACATCACCGATCTCGACAGTTTCGACGCGCGCATACAGATGCGGTTTTCCTATCCGATGAAGATCAAATCCCTGCGTTCGGGGCTGGAGGGGTTCCAGTTCTACGATATCGCCCTGGAGCTGGTTGAGCGCGACGGGCTGCACCGCAAGTTCATGCATCTGGACTATGTCTATTCGTCCACCTGCCCGTGTTCGCTGGAACTGAGCGAACATGCGCGGCAATCGCGCGGGCAGCTGGCGACACCGCATTCGCAACGGTCGGTGGCGCGGCTGTCGGTCGAGGTTCTGGGCGAGGGTTGTCTGTGGTTCGAAGATCTGATCGACCTGGCGCGGCGCGCGGTGCAGACCGAGACCCAGGTCATGGTCAAGCGCGAGGATGAACAGGCTTTTGCAGAACTGAACGCCGCCAACCCGATCTTTGTCGAGGACGCGGCGCGGCTGTTCTGCGAGGAGTTGCTGAAGGAGGAGCGCGTAGGCGATTTCCGCGTGATTGCCAGCCATCAGGAAAGCCTGCATAGCCACGACGCGGTCAGCGTGCTGACTGAGGGTACGACCTTTGCCGCTGACAGTCTTGACCCCAAGCTTTTCAACACGCTTTTTCATGTAGGCTGACGGAGTTCTGCGTATTCAGGCGTCTTCGTGCCGAAGTTTTTGGCCGGAGGCACGGCAGGGCGGCGGAACTTCGCGAAAGCCATGTTTTCCGGTTGACGCTGAGCCGGTATGGGTATGAATCGCGTGTGACGGATTGTATTTTGCCGACTCAACAACCAGGAATTGAAAATGAACCCTGTATCGACACCATTGGAAATGTCCGCAGCCAGTATCCGCCTTGCCGGGTACATGATCGAAAGCAATCTGCGCATTGCCCAAGCTCTCGGCGAAGCAGCGCTGATGACGAACCCCTTTGCAATGCCCTCGGATTTACGCAAGCCGACGGCCAAGCCCGTAGCCCGCGTGGCCAAGCCGGTCCAGAAGGCGAAGGCGCCCGCGCCCAAGAAAGCAGCCAAATCAACCGCCAAAGGGGCCGCTACAGAAGGTGAAACGCCTCAACCCAAAACAGCCAAGCCAGCGGCGCGCAAGACGGTCCGCAAGGCCGCTGCCAAACCGGCACAGGCAAAACCTGCGAAAACACCCGCTGCAGCGGCAAAAAAGACAGAAAACAATGCCAAGACTGCCCGCAAGGCGGCGCCCAAGACCGCGGCAGCGAAATCCGCGGCCAAACCGGCGCCTGCGAAGCCCGCGGCCAAACCCGCCCCGGCGCCTGAATTCAAGTCGCAAGCGACCAAACCGGCAACCGAACAGGCTAAGCCTGCTGCAGCCGCGGCCAAATCCGCCGCACCATCTGCGCCGGCCAAGGCAACGGCACCCGACGCCGCCGGCCAAGCCAGTACGGCACCACGCCCGGCTGCCAAGACGCACCGGGCCCCGTCGGCGCCCCCGGCGATGCCCACGCGCGACACCACCGCCAAGAAGGACTGATCGGGCAGGTCCGAACCCGCTTGACACCCGCAGCGCGCAGGGCCAACTCTGCGCCACATGATTGATCTGCGTCCCGTTGGTTACGTGATCGGCCTGATGGTCACGGCGCTTGGTCTGGCGATGTTCCTGCCGATGATGGTGGACATCGCCGAGGACCGCGGCCATTGGCCCGTCTTTGCCGAAAGCGGTATTCTGACGGTGCTGATCGGCGGGCTTGTTGCGCTGGCATGCCGCAACGGGGTGCGGGAGGGCCTGACGATTCAGCAGACTTTCCTCCTGACAACTGGCGTATGGGTCACGCTACCGTTCTTCGGCGCGCTGCCCTTCGTGCTGGGTGCGACCGAAGCACGGATCGTCGACGCTGTGTTCGAGGCAATGTCCGGCCTGACCACGACCGGATCGACGGTTTTGTCAGGCCTGGACGAGCTGCCCAAGGGCCTGCTGTTGTGGCGTGGGCTGATGCAGTGGCTTGGCGGCATCGGAATCATCGTTGTGGCGATGGTTTTCCTGCCGGAGCTTCGCGTTGGCGGGATGCAGATATTCCGCAGCGAAGGCTTTGATACCTTTGGCAAGATCCTGCCGCGGGCGACTGAAATTTCCTCCAGGATATCAGTAATTTACCTCAGCCTGACGTTGGTCTGTATCATGTGCTACCTGCTGGCGGGCATGAATGCGTTTGACGCAACTGTTCACGCGATGACAACGGTTGCGACGGGCGGGTTCGCCAATTACGACGCCTCTTTCGGCGCGTTCGGGGCTGCCACCGAATACGTCGCGGTTTGTTTCATGTTGGTTGCGGCATTGCCCTTCGTGCGGTTTGTACAGATTACCGCGGGAACTGCACAACCGCTACTGACCGATCCGCAGGTGCGTGGTTTCTTCTTGACGACGCTGTGCCTGGTTGCCTTGTTGACAGCCTGGCAGTTTCTTCAGCAGGAAACGCTGAGCGAGCCGGTGTTTCGCAAGGTTCTCTTCAACACCGTGTCGATCCTGACCGGCACCGGATATGCCAGCGAGGATTACATGCTGTGGGGCGCGTTTCCGGTGGCGTTGCTGTTTTTTACCGGGTTGATCGGTGGCTGCGCCGGCTCGACCTCGTGTTCGATCAAGATCTTTCGCTACCAACTCCTGTTCGCGTCGATCGACGCGCAGCTGCGCCGCATCCGCTCGCCCAACGGGATTTTCACGCCGCGCTATCAGGGCCGCGCGATCAGTGACGACGTGCTGAATTCGGTCATGTCGTTCTTCGTGTTCTTCGTGGTGACGCTGGGTCTGGTCTCGGTCGCGCTGGGCCTGACCGGGCTGGATTTCACCACGTCGGTTTCGGGCGCGGCGGCGGCGCTGGCCAATATCGGACCGGGGCTGGGCGACACGATCGGGCCCGCGGGCAATTTCGGTTCGCTCAACGATACGGCGAAGTGGCTGCTGGCCTCCGCCATGCTGATCGGACGGCTGGAATTGCTGGCGGTCTATGCAATTTTCACCGTAACTTTCTGGAGGGCCTGATGGCTGCCAAATCCGTCCGGAATCGCCCGCTTGGCGCACAGATTTCCCATATGCTCAGATCGCGCGGTGTCGATACGATCTTCGGCATTCCCGGAGTGCATAACCAGGAAATGTATCGCGGCATCGAAGAGGCCGGGATCACCCATGTGCTGGCGCGCCACGAACAGGGGGCGGGTTTCATGGCCGATGGCTATGCCCGGGCCACCGGCAAGCCCGGTGTGGCCTATGTGATCACCGGGCCCGGCCTGTGCAATATCATGACCCCGATGGGGCAGGCCTATTCCGATTCAGTGCCGGTGCTGGTGATCTCCTCCTGCCTGGACGAGACCGCCGCCACCGGGGGACAGCTGCATCAGATGCTGGACCAGGAGGCCGCCGCCGCGACCGTGTGCGAATGGAGCCACCGGGCACAGGACGCCAATGCGGTCTATCAGCTCATCGACCGGGCCCTGGTTGAGTTCGAAAGCGGCCGACCGCGCACACGCCATATCCAGGTGCCGATCAGGGCGCTTGAAGGAAGTGCCGCGCCAGCGCCCGCCCGTGCGGCCCTGATGAGCGCCAGGCCAGCTGACAGCGAGTCCGTGGCGCATCTGGCGGACCTGCTGCGCGGTGCCAGGCGGCCGCTGTTCATTCTGGGCGGCGGCGCCTGCGGGTCGGCACCGGAATGGCGCGAGCTTATCGAAACCTTGCGGGCAGGCGTCTTCACCACCTACGCCGGGCGCGGGATCATCGCGGCGGATTATCCCCTGAGCTTCGGCGCGTATATCGGGCGGCCCGAAAGCGAAAAGGTTGCCGCCAGTGCGGATCTTGTCGTTGCCGTCGGCACGGAGCTGTCGGAGAACGACCTGTGGCGGGACCGGCTGGGGCAGACCTGCCCGCTGGTGCGGATCGACATCGACCCGTCGCAGTTCAGGACGCTGAGCAACGGCGATCTGGGTATCCATGCGGATGCCGGCCAGGTGGCACGGGGGCTGTTGCGTGCCGGTCTTTCGGCGGCCGGAGGCTGGACCGAAACCGAGGTCAGCGCGGCGCGCAAGCGCTGGAAGGCCGAAGCGGATGCGGAAAGGCCAGGCATCGTGCGGATCTGCGACGCGCTGAGCGCGGCGCTGCCGTCGGACACGATGTATTATTCCGACATGACACAGTTTGCCTATGTCGCGCTGGAGGTTTGGGATATGCCCAAGCCGGGCATGTGGCACCATCCCTACGGTTTCGGTACGCTTGGTTATGCCCTTCCGGCGTCTATCGGCGGGGCGGTTGCCAGGGCGGGGCAGCCGACGGTCTGCATCGCGGGCGATTACGGTTTCCAGTTTACCGTGCAGGAACTGGGCGCGGCGGTCGAACTGGGATTGCCGCTGCCGATCCTGTTATGGGACAACAGCAAGCTGGGCGAGATCGAGGACAGCATGGTCCGATCACAGATCGCGCCCAACGCGGTCATTGCCCATAACCCGGATTTCTGCGCCCTGGCGCGGGCCTATGGCGCCCGCGCGACGCAGCCGGCGACGCTGGAAGAGCTGACCGCCGCCACCCTGGCGGCGCTTGGTGCGGATGGGCCAACGCTGATCTACATGACGCCCGATCTGGCCTGAGTTTGGGCCGCGGTCACGGCGCTTGGCGGTATCCAACCCTGCGGCGACGGCTCAGGCGCAGGTCGCAAGGACGGCCTCGCGCGTCAGGGTGGCACGTGCCAATACCTGAAGAGCCGCGTCCGGCCGGGTTTCGATCTGCGGGAAAACCTGTTTGATCGCAACGTTCTGGTCGTGCATCAGCGCGTCGATCGTCGGGCGGTTCAAATGAAAACTCTCAGACCAGAGGTTGTCCGACAAGATCACCTCATGCTGGTCGAACAGGACATGCACATAGGTCAGGTTATGGGGCACCACGCACATGATGCCCGGCTGACCGACAAGCGCACCCGCTTCGATCAGAACCTCCGTTTCGCCGGTCAGCGCGAGGTGTTTTTTGTCAGTGGTCAGGACACGGTGGCGCGGCGACACGATCATGTCCCGCACGGGCCGGCCGGGCGCCAGGGCATCGGCGCGGATGAGGACCGGCAGAGAGTTGGGGGTGATGGGCAGGCCGGTACAGGAAATCTGACGTGTGCCGAGCCAGCGAAGAGGCTGATACCCATGGTCACGGGTCAGAACACGATCACCGACCCTGAGGGATTCAACCGGGATCAGACCATTCTGCGTGGCGATCCCCGTCCCGGGCGTAAAACAGGTGATCGCGCGGTAATCCCGCGATCCGTCGGTGTCACAATTGTCGCGTTGCTGGTACGGATTACCGGCAAGGTTGCGATGATCCGGTCTCTCGTCTCTGGCCGAGCATATCCTGCTCATGTCCGGCATGGTTTGCATTTTACTGGTTCCGTTACTCGTTCAACTCAACACTTGTGCATCACAAGTTGTGCCTCCAACCGACTGGCACCGTAATCCACAAAAGCGAATATCCGGTTGATTTGTGGCTGCAGTGTGCATTTTTGGGGGTCAGGTTTTGACAATTTGGATAAATTTCCACCTATAGTTTCAGCGATGGGGCGCAAGGGTCCGTATCAACGCAACCATACATCGGGAAAAAGGCGCATGGGTTAACATGGATTTTAGTATTCGACCTGAAATCAAGAGCTTGCTGTCCAGGGTTTCTGCGATGGTTCGTGAAGAGATCATGCCGCTGGAGGCCGAATATCACGCGGAAATTTCCAAGGGTGACCGCTGGCAGTTCACCGACCGTCAGGCCGAGATACTCGAGGGGTTGAAGGCGCGTGCGCGGGATGCGGGTTTGTGGAATTTCTGGCTGACCGACAGTGCGCGCGGGATTGGCCTGACCACCGTCGAATACGCCTATTTCGCCGAGGAAATGGGCAGAACGCCGATGGGGGCCGAAGTGTTCAATTGCAACGCGCCCGATACCGGGAACATGGAAGTTTTCGAACGCTACGGCACCGAGCAGATGAAGGCCCGTTGGCTGGAACCCTTGCTGCGGGGCGATATCCGCAGCGCCTATCTGATGACCGAACCGGATGTTGCCAGTTCGGATGCCACGAATATCTCGATGTCGTGTGTGCGCGATGGCGACGCATATGTGCTGAACGGCCAGAAATGGTGGGCGACCGGGGCGGGGGATCCGCGCTGTGCGGTCTATATCGTGATGGTGCGTACGGGGGCCGAAGATGCGCTCAAACACCGGCGTCATTCAATGATCGTTGTCCCGGCGGACAGCCAAGGGATCGAAAAGCTGCGGCCGATGCAGGTCTATGGCGCCGATGACGCGCCGCATGGCCACATGCATTTCAGGTTCACCGATGTGCGGGTTCCGGCGGAAAACCTGCTGTTGGGTGAGGGGCGCGGTTTCGAGATCGCGCAGGGTCGTCTGGGTCCGGGGCGTATCCACCACTGCATGCGCGCGATAGGCCAGGCCGAAACCGCGCTTGAAATGATGTGCCGCCGTTCCCTGGACCGGGAGGCATTTGGCAGAAAACTTGCCCAGCTGGGAGCGAATTTCGACATCATCGCCGAGGCCCGGATGGATATCGAGCAGGCGCGTTTGCTGTGTCTCAAGGCCGCGTGGATGATGGACCAGGGCGATGCCAGGGCAGCCGCACCCTGGATCAGCCAGATCAAGGTGGTCGCCCCCCGCATGGCGCTGCGGATCATCGACGAGGCCATCCAGATATTCGGCGCGCAGGGCATCAGCCAGGACGTGCCTCTGGCGGCGATGTGGACCCATGTGCGGACGCTGCGCCTTGCCGATGGGCCGGATGCCGTGCATCGCAGACAGGTGGCCCGGGCGGAGCTGCGAAAACACTCGAACGAGAAGCTGTAGCAAGGCCCGGAACGGCGGGTGCCCATAGAGCAGAGAAGTAAACAAATCGTTGGTGCAGCAAAACGGTGCTCCCCCCTTGCAGCCCCATGGGCGCGACACTAAGACTCCTTTAGGACATGGTTAGTAATTGATCGCTTAAGATCGATCGGAAAGAAGCAGGCAGGCGGACATGAAAGACCCATTTGAGACTTATATGAACACTTTGGTGCCGATGGTGGTCGAACAGACCAGCCGTGGCGAACGGGCCTATGACATCTTTTCCCGCCTGCTGAAGGAGCGGATCATTTTCCTGTCAGGTCCGGTGCATGACGGCATGTCAAGCCTGATTGTCGCGCAGCTTCTGCACCTGGAGGCGGAAAACCCGTCCAAGGAAATCTCGATGTATATCAACAGCCCGGGCGGGGTGGTGACCAGCGGCCTGTCGATCTACGACACGATGCAATACATCAAACCCAAGGTCAGCACGCTGGTCATCGGGCAGGCGGCCAGCATGGGGTCGCTGCTGCTCACTGCGGGCGAAAAGGGGATGCGCTTCTCGTTGCCCAACAGCCGGGTGATGGTGCACCAGCCTTCGGGCGGGTATCAGGGCCAGGCGACGGATATCATGATTCACGCCGAAGAGACGCTGAAACTGAAAAAGCGCCTGAACGAGATCTACGTGAAACATACCGGCCAGACCCTGAAGAAGGTCGAAGAGGCGTTGGAGCGGGACAATTTCATGTCACCCGAAGATGCCAAATCATGGGGTCTGATCGACGAAATCGTCGAGAATCGCGTCAAGGGCGATGACGAGGAGTAAAGCGTTGATGGCCCGGTCGCGCGACCGGGTCTCGGCATTTTGAGATTGTGGACCTTCTGTTGCTGTCCTAAGCTGGCGGGGACAGGTGGAATAACCGGCCTGACGTCAGGCCAATAATCTGCGGCTCGGGCCCCGAAAGGTACATTATGGCGAATAGTTCCGGCGGTGATAGCAAGAACACACTGTATTGCAGCTTTTGCGGCAAAAGTCAGCATGAGGTGCGCAAGCTGATCGCGGGCCCGACGGTGTTCATCTGCGATGAATGCGTCGAACTGTGCATGGATATCATCCGCGAGGAAACCAAGAGCGCGGGCCTCAAATCCAGCGAAGGTGTGCCGACACCGCGCGAAATCTGCGAAGTTCTGGATGATTACGTGATCGGCCAGGCGATGGCCAAGCGGGTGCTCAGCGTTGCGGTTCACAATCACTACAAGCGGCTGAACCATTCCGGCAAAGCCGGTGAGGTGGAGCTGCAGAAATCCAACATCCTGTTGATCGGACCCACCGGGTGCGGCAAGACGCTTCTGGCGCAGACCCTGGCGCGCATCCTGGATGTGCCGTTCACCATGGCGGATGCCACCACCCTGACCGAAGCGGGCTATGTCGGCGAGGATGTGGAGAACATCATTCTCAAACTGCTGCAGGCCAGCGAATACAATGTCGAGCGTGCGCAGCGCGGCATCGTCTATATCGACGAGGTCGACAAGATTACCCGCAAATCGGAAAACCCGTCGATCACCCGCGACGTGTCGGGCGAAGGCGTGCAGCAGGCCCTGCTGAAACTGATGGAGGGCACCGTCGCCGCCGTGCCACCGCAGGGCGGACGCAAACATCCGCAGCAGGAATTCCTGCAGGTCGACACCACCAATATCCTGTTCATCTGCGGCGGCGCATTTGCCGGGCTCGACAAGATCATTGCGCAGCGCGGCAAGGGCAGCGCAATGGGCTTCGGCGCCGATGTCCGCGATGAGGATGACCGCGGCGTCGGTGAGGTGTTCAAGGACCTGGAACCCGAAGACCTGCTGAAATTCGGCCTGATCCCGGAATTCGTCGGCCGTCTGCCGGTGATCGCAACGCTGGAAGACCTGGACGAAGACGCGCTGGTGACGATCTTGACCCAGCCCAAGAACGCGCTGGTCAAGCAATATCAGCGCCTCTTTGAACTGGAAGACGCGCAACTCAGCTTTACCGACGACGCGCTGAGCGCCATCGCCAAACGCGCGATCCTGCGCAAGACCGGCGCACGGGGGCTGCGGTCGATCCTCGAAGATATCCTGCTGGACACGATGTTCGACCTGCCCGGGATGGAAAACGTCGCCGAAGTCGTGGTCAACGAAGAGGCGGTGAGCGCGGATGCCAATCCGCTGATGATCTATTCCGACGCCAAGAAGGAAGAGGCAAGCGCCGGCTGACCGAACGCCGCGCCGAAATTCAGAAATGCCCGCGGTTTCCGTGGGCATTTTTTGTGGCCGACGGCCATACAGGGAGACAGGCGATATATGCAGCCATTCCGCAGGGGTGTCTTGGGCCTGAGCCATCTTCTCCGCGATGCGTTCCGATTATCCGGGCCGAAGGGCGCGCGGTCCATCAAACCTGTCGAATTGCTAAGTCTTCAGCACAAACGTCATCGCGACAGGCATCAATATGTGGGCCGCGGTCGGCGAAGCGGCTTTTCGGATCATGAATTGACTGCATCTGCCAAATGTCTGGCAGGCAAAATCAGGCGATTATGGCGGTTTTTGCGAATCGCGGACAGGTCCGGATTTGCATGCAGGTACTGGACCTTTGGCCACTTATGCGCCATATCGGAGAGAACGATAGGCGGAGGTTCCGATGGGTATTCTGAAGACGCTATTGCGTGCCGTGACCTGGTGGGACGGGCAGACCCTCAACACGCAGCTCTATACCTGGCGCAAGGGCGTGAAGGTAGGTGAAGACGCGCAGGGCAACGTATTTTACCGGACCCGGGATGACAAACGCCGCTGGGTGATCTTCAACGGGGAATGCGAAGCCAGCCGCGTCAGCCCCGATTGGCATGGCTGGCTTCACCATACGTTCAAGGAACCGCCCTCGGAAAAACCACTGCCGCACAAATCGTGGGAAAAGGAACACGAGGAGAACCTGACCGGGACCGCGCTGGCCTATGCGCCGGCCGGGTCGATTCGCAAAGGGGTGCCGGCAGAACGCCGCGATTACGAGGCCTGGAGCCCGGAGTAGGCAGGACATGTCGGAAAATACCACCGAAGTGATTGTTGGCGGTGCCGTTCTGGCCGTTGCCATCGGGTTCCTGGTCTACGCGGGGCAGGCGACGGGCCTGTCCGGCGGCGGTGCGGAATACGAGCTGTCGGCCAGTTTCCGCAGCGCGGATGGGGTCAATGTGGGTACCGATGTGCGCATGGCCGGGGTCAAGGTTGGCCGGGTCACGGATATCCGGCTGGATCCCGCCACCTTCCGCGCGGCAACGATTTTCAGCGTTCAGGACGGGATCGAAATCCCGGATGACAGCGCGGTGGCAATTTCCTCCGAAGGGCTTCTGGGCGGCACCTATGTAGAGCTGCTGCCGGGCGGATCGCCGTTTTTCCTGGAACCGGGCACCGAGATCGAATTCACCCAAGGCTCCGTCAGCCTGGTCTCGCTACTGATGAAATTCGTTGGTGGCGATGACGACGCAGAGGCGGCAGCCGAATGAGGCTGTGGCGCCTGGTGGCCGTGATGATGATGGCCGCGCTGTCACCTGCGCAATCTCAGGAAAATGTCAGGGCAGGGACCGGCGTCGTGCTGCGCGGTCTGGACAAGGTCAACGGTGACGTGGTGGACATAACGCTTGCCACGGGTGAGACCGCCGAAATCGGGCGCCTGTCGGTCGCCTTGCAGGAATGCCGGTATCCGCAGGGCACGGCATCGGATTCATTTGCCTATCTGACGGTGCATGATGCGTCGGTTCAGGAGCCGATTTTCGAGGGGTGGATGATTGCGTCGTCGCCGGCGCTCAACGCGCTGGAGCACCCGCGCTATGACGTCTGGGTGCTGCGCTGCAAGACGGATTGAGGATCGCGGCAGAGCGGTTGTCCGTTTATGTCCGCCGGTAATGTCAACGCCGTCTCCAGCAGGGCATGATAGGCGGCGCGCGAAATTTCACGGGCGCCCAGCGTTTCCAGGTGCTGCGTGATGAACTGGGTATCAAACAGCGCAAATCCGCAATTCCTGAGATGGGCGACCAGATGCGCCAGCGCCAGCTTCGAGGCATCGGTGTGGCGTGAGAACATGCTTTCACCGAAGAACGCGCCACCGATGGCAACCCCGTAGACCCCGCCGGTCAGCTGCCCATCGTGGCGGATTTCGATCGAATGGGCATGCCCCATCTGATGCAGGGCGGCGTAAAGGCTGCGGATTTCCGCGTTGATCCAGGTTTCCTCCCGGTCAGCGCAGGCATCTACGACCTCCAGGAAACCCGTATTCATATCAACGCTGTAACCGCCTTTCCTGATGCGCCGCGAAAGCGATCTGGACAGGTGGAAGCCGTCCAGAGGCAGCACCCCGCGGCGGCGCGGATCAACCCAGTAGATTTCCGGGTCGTCGCGGCTTTCGGCCATGGGGAAAATACCCCTTGTGTAGCCATGCAGCAGCAGTTCCGGGGTCAGGGGAAATTCCGGGTCGCTCATGATTTCATCAGGGCCGGATCAGCCCTGAAGGTTTGTTTCCAACCATTTTTCCAGCCAGTGAATATTGTATTCGCCGCTGTGGATATCCGGTTCCTGCAAAAGCGCGTGAAACAGCGGCACCGTGGTGTCGACCCCATCCACGATCAGCTCTCCCAGGGCGCGGTTCAGGCGGTTCAGGGCGCTTTCGCGGTCGCGGCCATGCACGATCAGCTTGCCGATCAGGCTGTCGTAATAGGGCGGGATCGAATAGCCGTCATACAGTGCCGAATCCATCCGCACACCCAGCCCGCCGGGCGCGTGGAAATGGGTGATCTTGCCGGGCCGCGGCGCGAATTCGGGCAGCTTCTCCGCGTTGATCCGTACCTCGATCGCGTGACCGTTGATCTGCAGGTCCTCCTGGGCAAAGGACATCGGCAGCCCCTCCGCCACGCGGATCTGTTCGCGCACCAGGTCGACGCCGAAAATCGCCTCGGTCACCGGATGTTCGACCTGCAGGCGTGTATTCATCTCGATGAAGTAGAACTCACCCTTTTCATAGAGGAATTCGACCGTGCCGGCGCCGGCATAGTTGATCTGTGCCACCGCATCGGCACAGATCTTGCCGATCCGGTCGCGTTCTTCCTCGGAGATGCAGGGGCCGGGCGCTTCTTCGAACACTTTCTGGTGGCGGCGTTGCAGCGAACAATCGCGTTCGCCCAGATGCACCGCCTTGCCCTTGCCATCGCCAAAGACCTGTATTTCGATGTGGCGCGGGGTGGTCAGATATTTCTCGATATAGACCTCGTCATTGCCGAAGGCCGCCTTGGCCTCGGCCCGGGCAGAGGTAAAGGCGCGCTCCATCTCGGCGTCGCTGCCGGCAACCTTCATGCCGCGTCCACCACCGCCGGCGGTGGCCTTG
The DNA here is from genome assembly GCF_039839345.1 of Roseovarius sp. CAU 1744. Taxonomy (NCBI): domain Bacteria; kingdom Pseudomonadati; phylum Pseudomonadota; class Alphaproteobacteria; order Rhodobacterales; family Roseobacteraceae; genus Roseovarius; species Roseovarius sp. CAU 1744. Next base: position 230,648 of record NZ_JBDOQV010000008.1, read on the forward strand.
ACGATGACCGGATAGCCCATCTCGGCGCCCAGCTTCTTGGCCTCTGCCAGTGTCGGAACGCCGCCATCCGATCCGGGGACACAGGGCACGCCCAGGTTCTTCATCGTGTCCTTGGCGGTGATCTTGTCGCCCATGATGCGGATATGTTCCGCCGTGGGGCCGATGAAGGTCAGGTCGTGGTCCTCGACGATCTGCACGAAATTCGCGTTCTCGCTGAGAAAGCCGTAGCCCGGATGGATGGCCTGCGCGCCGGTCACCTCGCAGGCGGCGATGATCGACGGGATCGACAGGTAGCTTTCGGTGCCGGAAGGGGGGCCGATACAGACGCTTTCGTCGGCCATGCGCACATGCATCGCGTCGCTGTCAGCGGTCGAATGGACGGCGACCGAGGCGATGCCCATCTCGCGGGCCGCACGGATCACGCGGAGGGCGATCTCGCCCCGGTTGGCCACTAGGATCTTGTCGAACATGCCGGGATCCTTATTCGATGATCATCAACGGCGATCCGTATTCGACCGTCGCGCCATCATCCACCAGGATGCGTTTCACCGTCCCGCCGCGCGTGGCGGGGATATGATTCATGGTCTTCATCGCCTCGATGATCAGCAGCGTGTCACCCTCGCTGACCTGCTGCCCGACGCTGACAAAGGCGGGGGCGCCAGGTTCGGCCTGCATGTAGACGGTGCCGACCATCGGCGACTTGACCGCGCCGGGGTGGTCCGCCGGATCCTCGCTTGGGGCCGCGTCCTTGCTTGCCGGTGCGGCGGCGGCGGGCGCCGGGGCGGGGGCGGCCGCGGGGGCCATAACGGCGGCTGGCGCCGCGACGCTCACCTCCTGCCGGCGGCTGACGCGGACATTCAGGCTGTCCGCATCGCCATATTCGCGCTTGACCTGCAGTTCGGTCAGGTCGTTTTCATTCAGCATTTCCGCCAATGCCTTGATGAAGGCGACGTCATCTTCGTGGGTTTTTTTTGACATCCGGGTCCTCGGCCAGTTGCGGGTTTTGTTTCCTATTGAAGCACCGCGTTGTTTTTTGCTGCTTATAGGCCATGCAGGGGCGCGATAAAAGCGGGCAATTGTCTAGCAAAATGGGATATCCAGAGGGAAATTGCGAGGGGAGATGGAATTTTCTTTCCCCTGCGTCACCATCACAGCGGCATACCCGATAGCTTGGCGACCAGTTCGGCCAGTTTGCGGGCCTGGAACTTTTCCAGCAGGCGCGCGCGATAGACTTCGATGGTGCGATAGGAAAGGTCCAGTTCCAGGCCGATCTCCTTCGATGTCTTGCCCCGGCAGGTCAGGATGGCAACCTCACGCTCGCGCTGTGTCAGCTGGACGACCGGACGTTCGTCCGACAGGTCAGCAAATGACCATATTCCGCGCCTGAACGGATCGTCCGGCGTCAGCGACTGGCCCCGGACACGGCACCAGAAAAACGTGCCATCCACGCGTTTCATGACGCGCTCGTCGGTGTAATGTCCGGTCTTGCGCATCGCCGCCAGGCCCTTTTCGCCGATACGGCGGTAATCCTCGATTGAGATGTAGAAATTTGCCAGCGGCACGTCGGTGAAATCCTCGGGCGCTCCGCCAAATGTCATGGCGAACTGGTTGTTGCATTGCCGGATGATCCGGTTTTCCAGAATGACAAGCCCGACGGGGGCGTGATCGAAGGCGAGGTCTTTCATGGACATGCTGCGCTGTGCACCGTTCGCAAAAACATCAAATATACCCGTAGTTCTACGAATTGATTAGGCGTGTTATTAGTGCTTTTTACGCGAAAAATAAATGAGGGGGACGGCCATGAACCTGGCTCTCTGGCTGGAGCGCGCGGCACGGCACGCCCCACAAGGCCCGGCAATCTTTTCCGGCACGGATTGCGTGGCGGATTATGCCTGTTTCCACAGGCGGGCGATGCAGGTTGCAGGCTGGCTTGCTGCAAGAGATGTCGCGCCGGGGGATCGGGTCGGGATCTTCATGCGCAACTGCCCGGATTTCCTGGTCACGCTTTTTGGCATCTGGGCGGCGGGGGCCGCGGCGGTGCCGATCAACGCCAAGCTGCACGGGCGCGAGGCGGCATGGATACTTGAAAACTCCGGCGCGGCGCTGTGCTTTGCGTCGCGTGATCTGAGCGGTTCCCTGCGGGATGCCGGAACAGCGGCGCAGCTGATCGACGTCTCGGCCGGCGAATTCGCCGATCCCGGCGAGGCCGCCGCGATGGTCCGGCCGGTCCCGCGGGATGCGGGCGATCTGGCCTGGCTGTTTTATACTTCCGGCACAACGGGGCGGCCCAAGGGGGTGATGATCACGCATGGCATGTTGATGGCGATGACGATGTGTTACCTGGCCGATGTCGATCACGTCGATGCCGGCGACGCCGCGATCTACGCCGCCCCGATGAGCCATGGCGCGGGGCTTTATGCGCTGATGCATGTGCTGAAGGGCGCGCGGCATGTCTGCCCACTCTCCGGCGGGTTCGACCCGGCCGAGATTTTCAGCCTGGCGCGGCATTTCGGTGATGCGCATATGTTCGCGGCCCCGACGATGATCAAACGCCTGACCCTTGCGGCGAAGAACAGCGGCGAGTCCGGCGAGGGGCTGCGCAGCGTGGTCTATGCCGGCGGGCCGATGTACGAAGCCGACATTGTCGAGGCGGTCGATCATTTCGGCCCGATTTTCCTGCAGGTATATGGCCAGGGCGAAAGCCCGATGTGTATCACGGCGCTTGGTCGCCAGGACGTGGCCGACAGGGTGCATCCACGCTGGCGCGCGCGGCTGAATTCGGTGGGCCGGGCGCAATCGCTGGTCGAGGTGCAGATCGGTGGCCCGGACGGCGCGCCGCTGCCGCCGGGCGAGGTGGGCGAGATCATGGTGCGCGGGGCGGCGGTCATGCCCGGATACTGGCAGAACCCCGAGGCGACGGCGAAAACGCTGGTCAATGGCTGGCTGATGACCGGCGATGTCGGTCATATGGACGCCGACGGTTATGTCACCTTGCAGGACCGATCCAAGGATGTGATCATCTCTGGCGGCTCCAACATCTACCCGCGCGAGGTCGAAGAGGCGCTGTTGACCCACCCGCATGTGCAGGAGGTTTCGGTAGTGGGTCAGCCGGACCCGGAATGGGGTGAAATCGTCGTGGCGTTCATCGTCCCTGCCGCAGGCGACCCGTTGGACGAAGCAGCGCTCGGGGCGCATTGCACCAGCCAGATCGCGCGGTTCAAGAAACCCAAACGGTTTCTGACGCTTTCCGAACTGCCCAAGAACAATTACGGGAAGGTGCTCAAGACCGAATTGCGCAGGCTGTTGTCAGAGGGCTGAACAGGGCCCCGAACCTGCCCGAAACGGGTGCGCTTCGCCAGTCGTTGCGGCAATGCGTGGAGGTCACAGGGGCGACTCCTCGTCGACGCTTTGTGGGGTCAGCGGGCTGCCCGGTACAAAGGCGGTTTCCGCGACAAGCGGGTGCTCGTCGCGGTGACGCATGGCCTGCAACTCGCGATATCCAAGGTAAAGCCCGCTCAGGATGATAAGCCCCATCCCGATCAGCGTGGTTGCGGGGGGCACCTCGCTCCACAGCACATAGGCCAGCACCACGGCGAAGGGCAGGTAGGTGTAGTCAAACGGAGCGACAAAGCTGGCATTCGCCACCTGGTAGGCGCGCGAGATCAGCAGGTAACCCGCCATGCCGACCGCCCCCAGCAGGAAAAGCCGGGGCAGATCGCCGAGCGCTTCGGCGGGGAATGCCCACCGTAGGTGGTGGAACGCGGGCCCCACATCCACGATCTGGTTGAGAGACCAGCCCATCATCAGGATCAGCGGCGCCGCCGGGGCCAGCGTATAAAGTCCCAGGGTCAGGGTGGTGTCACGATCCCCGATAAAGCGCGCAAGTATCTGGCCAAGCGCATAGGCAAAGGCACACAGAAGCGGCAGAACCGACACCCAGGTGAAGGCGTCGCTTACCGGGTTCATGGCAATTACAACGCCCACAAAACCCACCACCAGCGCGGCGATCCTGTGGGGGCCAATGGTCTCTTTCAGCATCAGCGATGCCAGCAGCGCGGTGATCAACGGGGCCGAGAAGAAGATCGTCGTTACCTCGGCCAGCCCCATGAAGGGAAAGGCCGCGTAGAAAAGCGAGAAGCCCAGGGCGAACAGCCCGGCGCGCAGCAGGTGCAGGGGCCACAGCGGCGTCAGCAACCGGTTTCGCCCGCGCAAGACCATGATCAGGGGTACCAACACCAGTAGCGCGACGACGGAACGGATGCAGATCAACATCCATACCGGGTAGGTTTCCAGCAATGATTTCATCATCGCGTCCTGCACGACAAAGAAAAGCATCCCGACTTCGACGCAGAAAAACCCGTGCACGTTGCGTGACTGCACTGACGGCGTATCCGGGGTGATGGTGGACATGACACTGATCCGATTTTTTGGAGGCGGGTCGCGAAATGCGCACCCGTTGCGATCAGCCTGCCGCGGGTGAAACTGCCTGTCTCGCTTGTTTGCGACAGGATGTCGTCAAAGGTTTTCTGTAAAACTTATGAATTTCAACACATTGCGGATCACCAAACCGACATCGCACATGGCTGTCCTGTGTAACACAGATGCCGTTGACCTTCGGGGAATGCAGAGGAAGTGCCGTTGCCAGGGTGCGTATCCGGATGAAATGCCGGGGATGCCGGCCATGTTGCGCGCGCGCCGCAACCGTCTGATCGTCTAGTAGCTGACGGGGGTTCTGTAGTTCGGATCCTGCAGCAGGGCAAAGTAGTCGCGCCGCAGCCGACTGGCGACGGGTCCGGCCCTTCCGTTGGAAAACACCCTCTCGCCGATCTGGCTGACCGGCATGATGCCACCCCCCGAGCTGGACAGGAATACCTCGTCAGCCTGCATCAGCTCGTCGATCGGCAGATTGCGTTCCGCGGTGGCCAGACCTGCCGCCTGGCACAGTTCCAGCGCCGTGCGCCGGGTGATGCCGTGCAGGACGCCCGCATCCGGAGTAACGACCGTTTTGCCTTTCAGCGCAAAGACATTGAATCCCGGACCTTCGGTGATATTGCCATCGCGATCCGCAAGGATGACCGTTTCGAACCCGTGATCCTTGGCCTCGAACAGGCCGGCGGTGAAATCCCCCAATGGTAGTTCTTGACCAGTGGATTGACGCTGTCGGGCGGAATGCGGTGCGTGGTTCCTGACAGCCAGACCTTCACGCCCGCATCGGCGATCTCGGGTCTGACGACATGAATATAGGGCACGCACCAGGCGTAGAAATGGTTGCCACAATCGCGTGGATCGCGGCTGCCGGGTATCCGGGGCGTGCCGCGTGCCGCGACCATGGCGCAATAGGCATCGCGCAGGCCCGATTGGCCGACCATCGCCTGCAACGCATCGGTGATCTGCGCCCGATCCATGCCGATATTCATGCGGCAGGCAGCTACTGACGCCTCGAACCGCGTCAGGTAATCTTTCAGCCGGAAAAACGCCCCTTGCCAGACCGGCACGACATCATAGGTCACGTCGGAATGTGTGACGGCCCAATCCGTGACGCCAATCGTCGCCTGCGAAATGGGCATGACCCGCCCTCTGATCCAGGCCGCGCCATCCGCGAAGCCATCCATGTTCACCGGTCCCGGCATCGCAGGAAGCGGCGGCGTAGGCGATCAGGTGCCGTAGGCACGCAACGGCTCCATCACCTCGGCCACGGCGTCGATGATGGCGCTGGCGATCAGATCCAGTTCGGCCGGTTTCAGACGCGCAGGCAGCCGCGTATCGCAGGCTTTCATCAGCATGGCCCGGGTCTGCGGCAGCTCGGGTGTCGCGCCCGGAATGAACCGCCAGTTCCAGAAGGCACGGGCATTGTCGGTGCTTTGCCCGAAGATCTGAACCTTGACGCCGCGCCGGGCGGCGGCCTCGGCAAAGGCAAGGGTCTCATCCGCGTCCAGCCCGACCAGGTTGAACTGGATGGAATCGGGCGCGCGTTTTTCCTTCGCCAGCTTCTCGGGCACGTCCAGCCAAGGCGAGCTGTTCAGTGCCTCGGCGACATAGTCGTGGTTCCGGCGCCCGTCCGCGACCCGGCGCGGAATCTCAGCCAGTTGCGGACGAATGATCGCTGCTGACAAGTTGCTGAGCCGCAGATTGTAAAGCGGCAGCATGTTCTGCGCCTTGGCAAATGCCCGGTCCAGGTCAGCATCGGGTGCGGTCAGGTGCTTGGTCCAGTTATGTTCATACGCGCCGGACATGATGACCGCCCGGGCAATCAGGTCGGGGTCATCGGTGATCATGATCCCGCCTTCGCCGGCATTCACCAGCTTGTAGGACTGAAAGCTGAAACAGCCGATGGTGCCGATGGTGCCGATATTGCGTCCGTCCCAGGTGGTTCCCAACGAATGTGCGGCATCCTCGATAACGGGAATTCCACGTGCTTCGCACAGCGTCATGACCGCATCCATGTCCGAGGTGTGGCCGCGCATGTGGCTGATGATGACGGCGCTGATGCCGTCCCCTAGTTTCGCTTCGAAGTCCTGGATATCAATCCGGTAATTGTCGCCAACTTCGCACAGGACCGGGACGCATTCCGCATGGACGACGGACGACGGCACAGCGGCAAAGGTGAAACCCGGGATCAGCACCCTGGCATCGCGCGGCAGATCAAGCGCCTTGAGCGACAGGAACAGTGCAGCTGAACAGGAGGAGACCGCGAGCGCGTATTTGCTGCCCATGAGCGCGGCGAACTCACGCTCCAGCAGGGTGACTGGCGCGTTCTCAGGCGCGGTGTAGCGGAAAAGATCGCCTGATTTCAACATCCTGTCGATTTCCGCGCGGGCGGTTTCGGGGATGGGCTCTGCGTCGTAGACGTTGGGCGGCAGGGTCATGTTTTCGGGTTTCCTGAATATCACTTTCGGATTTTCTAAATCAAAACATAGCCGCCGAAAAGTGGAACTTTGATGACGGAAGGATGGCAATAACAGGAAATTGCAAATTTGCGACACTGCGTATCCCGGGGGAAACGGGGCAAGCCGTGGAGGGGCCAGTGCCGACCCCCCTGCAAGCCTGACATGATACCGCTTTTGGCCGCGCCCGGTTGTCCGATTGCAGGCGGTTCAGGCGCCAAGCCGGTCGCGCATCGCGTACCAGGTCATTGCCAGCGCCAGCAGCGGGGTGCGCATCAGCGTGCCGCCGGGAAAGGGCGGGGCGGGGATGCGGGCCATGGTGTCGAACCCGTCCGACTGCCCGGCAATGGCCTGCGCCATCAACTGCCCCGCGTGGGTGGCTGAACCGACCCCGTGGCCGGAATAGCCCGAGGCGGTCAGGACATTTGGTGCAAGCCGGGCCAGATACGGCATGCGTTTCATCGTGATACCCAGCGTCCCGCCCCAGGCATAATCGATCCTCGCATCCTTCAGATGCGGGAAAATCCGCAGCATCGGCTTGCGGACCGTGGCGGCGATGTCGGCTGGAAACTTGTAGCCATAGCTTTCCCCGCCGCCGAAAAGCAGCCGCTTGTCATGGGACAGGCGGAAATAATTGACCACGAACTTGGTGTCGGCCACAGCAACGTCGCGGGCCAGCACCTTGTCGGCCTGATCGCCAAGCGGCTCGGTCGCGGCGATGAAATTGTTGATCGGCATCACCCGCGCCGCAACTTTCCGGTCCAAACCGCCCAGATAGCCGTTGCAGGCCAGGATCACGTGGTCGGCCTCGACCTGACCGTGGCCGGTGCGGACAATCGCCCTGGCGCCGGGCCGGATGTCATGTACCTCGGAATTCTCATGGATGCGCACCCCCGCCGCCGCCGCCGCGCGCGCCAGGCCAAGCGCATAGGCCAGCGGGTGCAGATGCGCCGCACCCATGTCCAGCGTCCCGCCGACATAGGCCGGAGAGGGGCAGATCGCCCGCAGCCCGTCACCGTCCAGCACGTCGATCTGGTCATACCCATACCGGTGCTGCAGATGCGCGGCATAGCCATGTTCATCCGCCATATCGCGGTCGGAGAAACAGGCATGCGCGATGCCGGGTTTCAGGTGGCAGTCGATCGCGTGCCGGGCGATCAGGGTTTTTACCAGATCCTTGGCCGCCTCGGCCAATTCCCAGAGCTTGGCGGCATCATCACGTCCAACCAGCTTTTCCAGCCCGTGCTGGTCCATCCGCTGGCCGCTGCCCAGCTGGCCGCCATTGCGCCCGGAGGCGCCGAACCCCACGCGATGCGCATCCAGCAGAACAACATCGCGCCCGGCCTCGGCCAGGTGCAGCGCCGCCGACAGGCCGGTATACCCCGCGCCGATCACGCAGACATCGGCCCGCACCCGGCCCTTCAGCCGATCGAACGGATCTAGCGGCTTGGCGGTGGCGGCATACCAGCTATCGGGGTAGCTGCCCGGGCGGTCATTGGCATAGAGCAGGTTCATCTTTCACTGTTCCAAAAATACTCGAATTCCGGCGGTGCCACCGGGCTCAGACATTCATCAGCAGGTGCTCGCGTTCCCAAGGGGAAATCACCTGCAGGAACTCGTCATATTCGGCGCGTTTCACGATCGAATAGACCCGCGCGAATTCCGGTCCGAGGATCTGGTGCAATTCGGTGGCGCCCTCGAACAGGTCCAGCGCATTGCCCAGCACCTGCGGTATCTCGGCAGGGCCCGCATAGGCGTCGCCCTTGAACTGCTTGCTGGGACGGGTCTCGTTGATCATGCCCAAAAGGCCGCAGGCCAACGACGCAGCAATCGCCAGGTAGGGGTTGCAATCCATGCCGGCCAGCCGGTTTTCGACCCGCCGGGCCTTGGGCCCCGACAGCGGCACCCGGATGCCGGTGGTGCGATTGTCCCGTGCCCAGGCCAGGTTGATGGGGGCGGCGTTGTCCTTCACGTAGCGCCGATAGGAATTCACATATGGCGCCTGCACGGCGATGGCCGCGGGCAGGTATTTCTGCAGCCCGCCGATGAAATGATAGAAGGCATCGGTTTCACCGCCCTGCGGGCCAGAAAAGATGTTCTCGCCGGTATGGATGTCCAGAACCGAATGATGGATGTGCATGGCCGAGCCGGGCTCGTCCGCGATCGGCTTTGCCATGAAGGTGGCAAAGGCGTCATGGCGCAGGGCGGCCTCGCGGATCAGGCGCTTGAAATAGAACACTTCGTCGGCCAGCTTGACCGGATCGCCATGCAGCAGGTTGATTTCCAGTTGGCCGGCGCCGCCTTCCTGGGTGATCCCGTCGATCTCGAACCCCTGATGTTCGGCGAAATCATAGATATCGTCGATGACCGGGCCAAATTCGTCCACGGCGGTCATCGAATAGGCCTGGCGTGCGGCGGCGGGGCGGCCGGACCGGCCCATCATCGGCTTGATCTCATGTGCCGGGTCGATATTGGGGGCGACGATGAAGAACTCCATCTCGGGGGCCACAACCGCTTTCAACCCGCGTTCTGCATAGAGGTCGACCACCCGCTTCAGCACGTTGCGCGGGCTGAAGGGGATGGGCTGGCCCTTGCGGTCCTCGGCGTCGTGAATCACCTGCAGGGTCCAGTCACCGGTCCAGGGTGCGGCGGTGGCCGTGGAAAAGTCGGGGCGCAGGATCATGTCCTTTTCGATAAATCCCTCTTCCTCGTCGGCGGCCTCACCCCAATCGCCAGTGATGGTCTGGTAGAAAATCGAATCCGGCAGGTGGAAATATTCCTGCTTGGCGAATTTCGAGGCAGGGACCGCCTTGCCGCGGGCAATGCCGGGCAGGTCGGCGACGATACATTCAACCTCGTCCAGCCGCCGCCCCTCCAGATAGGTTTGGGCGGCTGTCGGCAGTTTGTCTTTCCAGTCGGCCATTTCTCAGGCTCCTTGCTTGAGGAATTCCGCCATCCGTACGGCGATCTTGTCACTGTCGATGGGCGCGTCCAGTTCCCTTGCCGCCGCGCCGATCAGTTCGTCGGGCACAACCCCCGGCGCGCGGGTTTCCAGCAGCTGGCCGATCATGCGCGCGGTAAATTCGGGATGTGGCTGGATCGTGTAGATCCTGTCGCCATAGAGCAGCGCGGCATTGGCGCAGAAATCCGACGAACCGATCACCTTTGCCCCCGCGGGCGGTTCCGTGACCTGATCCTGGTGCCAGGCGTTGATCGCCATGTCCTGACCTTCGATCTTGTAGGTCGTGCGGCCCACCGACCAGCCGCCGCCGAATTTCTCGACCTTGCCGCCAAGCGCCTGCGCGACGATCTGGTGCCCGAAACACACCCCCACCAGCGGACGGCCGGCGGCATGGATGTCGCGGATCAGGCTTTCAAGCGGCGGGATCCAGTCATGGTCTTCGTAGGCGCCGTGTTTCGAGCCGGTGATGAGCCAGCCGTCGGCGCTCTCGGGGCCGTCGGGAAATTCACCATCGACCACGTCATAGCCCTGAAAGGTGAACCCGTGGCCGCGCAGCATATGCGCGAATACCGCGTCATAGTCACCGCCGAAATCTTCGTGGAATTCGGGGATGGCGTGGCCGGTGATCAGGATGCCGATTTTCATCTGTGGTCTCGTTTTTTGATCAAAAATTTCCAGGTGCGGGTGGGTCGGCGCCGAGGTTAAACCGTTTCCAGGTAGGTTTTCCAGTGTTCGCCGTCGGGGATGGCCGACATCAGGCGCAGTTCCTGCCGTTTCGTCATGACCAGATTGCGGATCAGCATCGGGCTGAAGACCCTGGCGATGAACGGGTCGGCTTCAAACCGGTCGATGGCGGTTTGCCAGTCCGGTGCCAGTTGCGGCAAGTCCTGCTCGTAGGCGTTGCCGGTCAGCGGGGCAGGCGGGTGCAGGCCCTCTTCGATTCCGGTGATCGCCGCGCCGAGGATGGCGGTAAAGATCAGATAGGGGTTCGTGTCACCCCCCGCCACCCGGTGTTCGATCCGCCGCGCGGCAGATGGGCCGCCCGGGATGCGGATCGCGGCGGTGCGGTTCTCATAGGCCCAACCGGCACCGGTGGGCGCATGGGCGCCGGGCACCAGCCGGGTGTAGCTGTTGGCGTGCGGGGCAAAGATCAGGGTCGAGGCCGGCATTGCCGCGACGCAGCCCGCGACCCCGGCCCGCAGCAGGTCCGTACCGGCCGCGCCGCCGTCGTCAAAGATGTTCCGGCCCTCGCCGTCGAGCACCGAAAAATGCAGGTGCATCCCGTTTCCTGCGTCCTCGGCAAAGGGCTTGGCCATGAAGCTGGCGACGAAACCGTGCTGACGCGCCAGCCCCTTGATTAGCGTCTTGAAAGCCCAGGTGTCATCGGCGGCGCGCAAGGCATCCTGATGGTTCAGGGTGATTTCGAACTGGCCGATGCCGGCCTCGCTGGTGGCGGTCTGGGCCGGAATGCCCATGTCCTGGCAGCCCTGGTAGAGCGCGCTGAGGAAAGGATCGAACGCATCCATCTGCGACAGTGACAACACGCCGGGTGAGGTCAGTCTTCTGCCGTTGCGCGGGTCACGCACGGTGCGCAGCTCGTCACCGCTGTCATCGGCAAGTGTGAATTCCAGCTCGGTCGCGGCGATGACGCTCCAGCCACGCCGGGAATAACGCTCCAGCACTGCCGTCAGTGCATGCCTCGGGTCGCCGTCGAACGGTGCCCCGTCATCAAGGTGCATGGCCATCGGCACCAGCGGCTGATCGACCGCGAGCCAGGGCACCGGCATCGGGCCACGTTCGGTCGGCATCAGGATGCCATCCGCGTCGCCGGTTTCAAACACCAGGGGGCTGTTTTCGATATCGGCACCGAAAATATCCACGTTCAACGCCGAAAGCGGCATCCGGATGGCCCCCTTGGCAAGCTTGTCGGCGTAATCGCCGGGGACACGTTTGCCGCGCATCCGCCCGTTCAGGTCGCATGCCGCGACCCGGAAAGTCTGATATGTGCTGAGGTCCATCGTGACCGTCCCGTTCGATTTTGCCGCAGGTTAATGGGTTTTGTATCCCTTGCCAATGAAATTTGATCAAATTTTCGTTGCGCCCTGTAACGATGTTCGAACATGGGGGTTTTGCGTCAGGTGGCCAGCTCGGGGCAGGGCGCAGGGCCGTCCGTCCGGGCGCGGATCAGCGTGCGCGTCAGCCTGCGTGCCGGCTGGCCGTTCGGATCAGGTGCCGGTGAATTGCAGGCGCGCCAGATTGGCGTAAAGCCCGCCCTGCGCCACCAGATCGTCATGGGTGCCTTCGGCGACGATCCGGCCCTGGTCCATCACGATGATCCGGTCGGCTTTCTTGACCGTGGCCAGACGGTGCGCGACGATGATGGTGGTGCGGCTGCGGGCCATCGCATCCACCGCCTGCTGGACCGCGCGCTCGCTTTCGGCATCCAGCGCCGAAGTCGCTTCGTCCAGCAGCAGAACCGGCGCGTCGCGCAGGATGGCGCGCGCGATCGCGATCCGCTGTTTCTGCCCGCCCGAGATCATCACGCCGCGTTCGCCCAGATAGCTGTCATAGCCATCGGGCAGGGTGGTGATGAACTCATGTGCGGCGGCTGCGCGGGCGGCCTCTTCGACCTCGGCATCGGTGGCATCGAGCCTGCCGAAGCGGATGTTTTCGCGGGCCGAGGCGGCAAAGATCACCGGATCCTGCGGCACCAGGGCGATATCGGCGCGGAAGTCGTCGCGTGCCATCTGCGCCAGTGAAATCCCGTCCAGCGAGACCGAGCCCGAATCCGGGTCGTAGAACCGCTGTATCAGCTGCACGATCGTGGTCTTCCCCGCCCCCGACGGGCCTACCAGCGCCACGGTCTCACCGGGCGCGATGGTCAGGTCCAGGTCATGCAGCGCCGGTCGGTCTCGGCGCGAAGGGTAGGCGAAATTCACCCCGTCAAACGAGATTTCGCCCTTGACCGGGCGGGGCAGGGCGACAGGCCGGGCAGGGTCGGTGACCTCATCGGTGGCGTGGAGCAGCTCGACCAGGCGTTCGGTCGCGCCCGCAGCGCGCTGCAGCTCGCCCCAGATTTCCGACAGTGCCGCGACCGCGCCCGCCACCATGATCGAATAGATCACGAATTGTACCAGTGTTCCGGCGCTCATGCCGCCCGCGCGCACATCCCGCGCCCCGATCCAGAGCACGCAGACGACGCCGGTAAACACCAGGAAAATCACGATCACGGTCATCACCGCGCGGGTCCAGATGCGTTTGCGGGCCGCGTCAAAGCTGCGCTCGGTCACCTCGTCGAAACTGGCCCGGCTGGCCCCTTCGTGGGTGAAGGCCTGCACTGTCTGGACGCTCAGCAGCGCCTCGGAGGCATTGCCGGAACTGGCCGCGATCCAGTCCTGGTTTTCCCGGCTGAGCACCCGCAGGCGGCGCCCGAGGGTAAGGATCGGCACGATGATCAGCGGCACGATCAGCAAGACCATCGCCGTCAGCTTGGCCGAGGTAAAAAGCATCAGCACCAGCCCGCCCAGAAAGATCAGCAGGTTGCGCAACGCGATCGAAACCGATGAGCCGATGACGCTGAGAATGAGCGTGGTGTCGGTGGTGATCCGGCTCAGGACCTCGCCGGTCATCAGGCGTTCGAAGAATGCCGGGCTCAGGCCGATCACACGGCCGAAGACCGCTTTGCGGATGTCGGCCACGACGCGCTCTCCCAGCCGTGTGACCAGCGCGTAACGCAGCCCGGTGCCCAGGGCCAGCAACGCGGCAATACCAAGCGCCGCCGTGAAGTAGAGGTCTAGGATAGCACCGTCGGTCGCCCCGAAATTATCCACCACGCGGCGTACCGCCATCGGCAGCACAAGTGACACGCTTGCCGTCAGAACCAGCGCCAGCAGTGCGCCCATGACCAACAGCTTGTAGGGCGCAAGAAAAGGCCAAAGCTGCGATAACGCGCCGACGCGTTTCGATTTCTCGCGGTCGAGTCGCTCTGCACTTTCCGACGCTCTGCGCACCATGAATGTCTTCCCCGGATTTTCGCCCGTGTTTGGCCGTGCGGCCAGCCCGGGTCAAGTGCCAGATCGACGCGGATTACGATCGCCCCGGATTCGCGGCACCGAGGCCCGCCGGAAGCCATGCGCCGGACGACTGCACATCGTCCCATCGGTATCAGGGATTGTCGGAACTGCCAGAGTTTGAAGCTTGGAGCGGGCGGCGGGAATCGAACCCGCGTCATTAGCTTGGAAGGCTAAGGTCTTACCACTACACAACGCCCGCTCAGCAGGATGATCACCTATTTCATCGCTATTCTGACGTCAAGGGTACGAGCAAAATAAGATAGTCGAAATAAGGAGAAACGGCAGCTTTCGGCCCGACGGAGCCCTTTGGCCTCTTTGACCAATGCGGCGGCGCCGCGCGCCATACCGGACCTTCGTTCGTGGTCATTGTTTTGATGTTCAAGAGAGGTGAAAAACGACATTCAGGCTGCTGATCGGCGCGTCCGTCTGGCTCGATCCCGGAATGGGTCCATGCCACCTTCCTTTGCATGACGCGCGTACCAAGATGCTAAGGGACATATCCCCTGACGGAAGCTTTCCGGTTCAACTGGACCAGCAGAGAGTGAAGAAGAGACAGAAAATAACGATTGCCGCCTCTCTTGCGTGAGTATCGTCGCAAGGCCCCATTAGCGCAGGTTTTTCTATAACTCGTGGGTTTTCGCGTGGTCAGTACCACGGAACAGCGCATGTGGCAGGTCGGGTGGGTAACCGGCAATGGCGATCTGTAATGGTGATCTGCCGGACCGGGACCATGGGCTGTGTTTGCGCGACACCGTCTGCGGGTTAGCATGGGCCCTGAAACGGGTTGAGAGCGAAGGGGCAAAGCATGGACGCGGAGAACGGGCGGCACCGGCTGGATCCGCTGCACGGGTATCTGTCTGCCGGGCTTGTGGGCCACGAGGTACTGATCGAACGGCTGCTGATCGGGCTGCTGACCGGTGGTCACCTGCTGATCGAGGGGGCGCCGGGGCTGGCCAAGACCCGCGCCGTCAAGCGGCTGGCCGAGGCGATTGACGGTGGCTTTGCCCGCATCCAGTGCACCCCCGACCTGCTGCCTGCGGATCTGACCGGCACACCGGTGTTTCGGCCGCAGAGCGGAGAGTTCGAATTTGTCGCCGGGCCGGTATTTCACAACCTGGTTCTGGTCGATGAGATCAACCGCGCTCCGCCCAAGGTGCAGTCCGCGCTTCTCGAAGCGATGGCGGAAAACCAGGTGACCAGCGGCAACGAGACCCACGCGCTGCCCGATCCCTTCCTGGTGGTCGCCACACAGAACCCGATCGAGCATGAGGGCACCTTTCCGCTGCCCGAGGCGCAGTTGGACCGGTTCCTGCTGCACCTGTTCCTGGAGCTTCCTAATGTCGAAACCGAGCGGCGCATCCTGGACCTGGTCGAGGCCGAGACGCAGGCGCCGGGCGCTGCGCCGGTCAGGCTGACGCTGGAGGACGTGCGTGCGGCGCGGGCCGAGGCGATGAAAGTGCACCTGTCATCACCACTGCGCGACTATATCGTGCGTCTGGTTACCGCCACCCGCGCGCCGCCCTTTGCCGACGAGATCGACCATGCGATCAGTCCACGCGGATCGCTGGCGCTGGCGGCAACCGCCAAGGCGCGGGCCTGGCTGGACGGGCGCGACCACGCGCTGCCCGAGGATGTCGCCGCCGTGGCCGCGGACGCGCTGTCGCACCGGGTGGTCCTGTCCTGGCGGGCCACATCCGAGGGGCGCACCGCGCGCGCCCTGATCGCGGACGTGCTGGACGCGGTCGAGCCCTTATGAGCGCCGCGCTCGATCATCCGGGGGTCACGCTGCGCGCGGATCACCTGATCGGGCTTCGCGACATTGCCTTGCTGCGTCCGGACCCGCCCGCGCTTTCGGCGCTGCCCGGCGGGCTGGTCAGCCGCAAACGCGGTCAGGGTCAGGAGATTGCGGATGTGCGCGAATATGTCAGCGGCGACGATATCCGCCATCTGGACCGGGGCAGTACGGCCCGTACCGGCGTGCTGCATGTGCGGGCATTCCAGGAGGACCGCGACCGTGTGACCCTGTTGGTGGCCGATTTCCGCCCGCCGATGCTGTGGGGCAGCCGCCGCGCGTTCCGCTCGGTCGCCGCCGCCGAGGCGCTGGCGCTAATCGGTTGGCGCGTCATTCATGAGGGCGGGCGCGTGGGTCTGATCACCCTGGGCGCCGCCCAGCCGGTCGCGGTCCCGGCGCGTGGCCGGGTGCGCGGGATGCTGGCGGTGATCGGCGGCCTGGTCCGGGCCCATGAAATGGCGCTGTTCCGCATGAAAACGGATAACAGCCCCGGACCACCGCTTGACGCCGGCATCGCGCGGGCCGCCCGCGTGGCCGCCAAGGGCGCCGAAATCGTGATTGCCTCCGGCCTTGACGATCCCGGCGCGGACCTGGCCGCGGAGCTGGGGCAGATGGCGCGGCGCACCAGCCCGCGCCTCATTCGGATTGCCGATGCCGCCGACGCGCTGCCGCCGGGGCTCTACCCGGTGCGGCTACCCAATGGCACGCGGCGCCGGTTGCGCGTAGCGGGCAGTTCTGCACCGTCAGCGGCAGAGGCGACCGCAGAGTATCTTGCTGATATCCCGGCACTGACCTTGGACGCCGGGGCCGACCCCGGCGACATGGCCTGGCGGATCAGCGCGGAATACGGACCGCTGGAGGCGCAGCGATGACCGACCGGGCGCTTACCGAAGAGGCCGTGCTGGCCGGGTTGCAGGACATACGCCTGCCGGTTGACGCACCCGGCGGCCTGCTGGCCGACTTTCTGCTGGTGATCGGTCTGGGGCTGTGTCTGGCGCTCTGCCTGGGCACGGTGCTGCGGCTGTTCACAAGTGCACGACAGCGCGCGCGGCGCCCACCCACATTGGCGCAACAGGTCGACGCCTCGAAGGCACTGCCCGAAGAGCAACGCCGGATCATGCTGCTGCATCTGCTGAAGACCGCGCGACCCGAGGCTTTTGCGACCCTCTCGGACAGGCTCTACCATCCCGGTGGCATGCCGGAATCAACGGTATTGGAAGCGGCACTGACGGGCCATGATTGAGCTGAGCGATCCCCTGTTCCTGTTGCTTCTGCCGCTGCCGCTGCTGGCCTGGGCCCTGTTGCCGCCGCGCGCGGCCTACGGCGCGGCGCTGGCGGTTCCCGAACGGATCGGGCGGCGGCTACTGGCCGAGGCGGGGCAGGGTGGGCTTTCGGCCAAACGCATTCCCCTTTTGCCGATTGTCATCTGGGTGCTGCTGGTGCTGGCACTGGCAGGGCCGCGGCAGTTGAGCCCGGTTGCGGCGCTCAAGGTTTCAGGGCGCGACCTGGCGATCGCCATCGACCTGTCCGGCTCGATGGTGCGCGAGGATTTCCACCTGGACGGGCGGCAGGTGACGCGGCTGGAGGCGGTCAAGACCGTGGGCGCGGATTTCGTGCGGCGTCGGGCCGGGGACCGCGTGGCGCTGATCGTTTTCGGGTCAGAGGCCTATTACGCCGCGCCGTTTTCCTTTGACACCGAGGCGATTGCGCAGCGGATCGAGGAGGCGACGATCGGGATTTCAGGGCGGGCCACCAACATGTCGGACGCCTTGGGGCTGGCGCTGAAGCGGCTGGAGGGTTCGCAGGCAAAGGCGCGGGTGGTGATCCTGTTGTCGGATGGCGTGAACAATGCCGGTGCCACGCAACCGCGCGCCGTGGCGCAGCTTGCGGCAGAACTGGGGGTGCGGGTGCACACGATCGCCCTTGGGCCGAAAGACCTTGAAAGCAGCGACCCGGGCGAACGGGGCGTTGTCGATGCGGCGACGCTGCGGGCGGTGTCGGAACTGAGCGGCGGCACCAGCTTCCGGGTGCGCACGACCGAGGATCTGGCAGAGGTGACAGCGGCGCTGGCCCGGCTGGAAGCCACCGACAGTGACGGGCTGGCGGCGGAGCTTTACCGCGAGTTCTGGGTCTGGCCGGCGGCGATGGCGGCTGGGTTGTGCCTGATCTTCGCCTGGAGGCCGGTCGAATGAGCTGGCTTGTGGATCTGACCCTGCTCAGGCCTCTCTGGCTTCTGGCGCTGCCGGCGCTGGCCGTTGCCGCAATTGCCCTTCGCCGCCGGGTGGCGGGGCTGGGCGATTGGCCCCGGGTGATCGATCCGGCGCTATTGCGGGCGTTTGGCGCGCTTGGGCGGATCGAGGCGGGCGGCGCGCGGGCGCCGCATCTGGCCGCGCTGGTCGCGGCGGGGATCGTGACCTTGGCGCTGGCGGGTCCGGCGACTGAACGGCGCGATACGGCAGCGTTCCGCAACATGGACGGCGTGATCTTCGTGTTCGATGCCTCGACCTCGGTCTTCGAGGACGGGCACTGGCCTGCGATGCAGACGATGGGCCGGTTCGGGATCGCGGCGCTTGGCAGCCGCCCGGCGGGCATGGTGGTCTTTGCCGGGGATGCCTATGTCGCGACCGATCTGACCGCCGACACCCGGCAATTGGGTCAAAGCCTGTCGCTGATCGATGCTGACACGGTGCCCGATCCCGGCAGCCGGCCGCATCTGGGGCTGCAGCAGGCGCTGGAGATGATGCGCGGCGCGGAGTTGCTGGCCGCCGATATCGTGCTGGTCAGCGATGGCGCCGGGCTGGGACCGGCGGCGATCAGTGCCGCCGCCGAAATCGCGGCACAGGGCGGAAGGCTGTCGCTGGTCGTGCCCCGGGCCGCGCCCGCGCTACAGAGCCTTGCCGCCACCGGGGGCGGGCAGGTGTTCGGGTTGTCGGATATAGACGCTTTCGCCGCCTATCTCGGCGCGCCGGACCGTACCCGGTTGGAACGGCAGGATTTTCCGCTGCTCTTACGGTTCGATCTGGGGCGGTACCTGCTGATCGCGGCGCTGGTGCCGGTCGCGCTGCTGTTCCGGCGGAGGGCGGTGGGATGAGGCGGGGTCTGATCGCGGCGCTTGGCGTTCTGTGCCTGCTGATCGCGCTGGCCGCAGGCGGGACGGCGCCGATGGGCCGGGTCTTGCTGGGGTTGGGTCTGCCGGGAATCGCGACCGGATTTTTCAGCGATCCGGCTTGGCGCGGTGTGGCGCTTTACCGGGCGGGGGACGCCGAGGGCGCCGCCGAGGCCTTTGCGCAGGCCGGCGCGCAGCTGAACCTGGGCAACGCGCATGTGCGGGCCGGGCGCTATGCGGCGGCGCTGGAGGCCTATGACATCGCCCGGCTGGGCGGTGACGAGCGGGCGGCGGCGAATTTCGATCTGGTTGCCGCCTTTTACGCGGGCCTGGCGCTTGACCCGGAGGCGCCGATCACGTGGTTCACCCAGAAGGACGGTGATGGGCCGGCGGTCGAAGCAGCGGTTGCGCAGGGCAATGCGCGGGCTGCGGGGACGGGCAGCGACACGACCAACAGCGGCGCGCTTCCGGGCCTGCCGGAACTGGCGAGCCATGGGGACGGTCGGGTGCGCAAGGTGTTCGACGACAAGTTCATCGTCGCCAACCGGCGCTGGCTGCAGACCCTTGAGGATGTCCCCGGCGCCTATCTGGCGGCGCGTATCCGCCACGAAAGCAAGCGCCGCAGGACACTTGGCCTGACCCCGCCCGACCCGGAGGATCCGCGATGAAAGCGCTGGTTTTCATATTGCTGATGCTGGCCGGTGCCGCGCTGGCGCAAACCCGCGAGGTCAATCCCGAGGACCTGAGCCTGACGGTCACCATCGAGCAGGGCAACACCACACCTTACCGTCAGGAAATGGTGTTGTTGACCATCCACGGCGTCTATCGCCGCCACATCACGCTGGAAGACCTCGAACAGCCGGACCTGAGCGGGTTCAACTGGATGCAGCTGGGGCAGGATCACTGGTATGAAAGCCGGCTGAACGGCAAGACGGTGAAGAATTTCAAACGCCGGATGGCGCTGTATCCGGATCAGAGCGGTACGCTGACGATTGGACCTTTCGTGCATCACCTGACCCTGACCGACGAAGGGGATGACTGGTTCGCGCACGACGTCCGGTCTGCGCCGATCACCCTGCAGGTCGCGCCCGAGCCGGCGGGGTCGGACTGGTGGTTCCCGGTGCGGCGGCTTGGGATCGACGACCAGTGGTCGAACGCGCCCGATCAGCTGGGCGACGGGGAAGGCGTCTTGCGGGTCATTCGCGTGACCGCCGTGGGCGTGGCCCCCGAGATGATCCCGCCGATGCCGGAGCTGAAATCGCCCAGTGCGATGATTTTCGCCCATCCGGAAAAACGGCTGGTCGAACTGTCGCCGCAGGGGCCGGTTTCGGTGGCGTTCTGGCGCTGGACGGTGCGGCCCACGAACGGCGCGTCAGCCATTCTGGAGCCTCTGACCTTCGACTATTTCGACACGCAGACACGCAAATCGCACCAGGTGACGATCAGCGCGCAACGGATCGCGATGAAGGAGATACCCGCCGCGGCGCCGGGTCTGCAGCCCCCGCAGGAAACGCGTCTTCGTCCGGCAATGCTGGCCGGTGCTGGCCTGGCGGCCCTGTTGGCCGGGCTCGCGGCGATGCTGTCGGGGCGTAGGCTGGGGGGCGTATCGCACGTGTTCTTCGATCCGAGCCGCCGGGCCCTGCGGCGGGCCGCGCGGGCAGGCGAGCTGCCGGCATTGCGGCGTGCGGCGGCGCAGCTGATGCGGCAGGAGGGGGTGGACGGCACGCGCGCGGAGCTGCTGCAGGAGCTGGACAACGCGATTTTCGGCCGGGTTCCGGCCAGAAACTTCGACCCGAGGCAGTTCGCCCGGCGTTTCCTCGCGCGCCAGCGCGACAGAAAGCCGCCCGGCCTTCCGTCACCGCCGACGAAAAAACAGCCCTGAAAGCGGGAAATTGCCATCCTGCGCGGTTGTATTGCGAAATCCGGCGGATTTTTGCTAACCTCCTGACGGGAGGAAGTTTCATGAAACATGATCCGGTGGGGCATAGCCCCGGCCGCTTTGACGATGTGCTGGTGATCGACGACCATCCGCTCTATTGCGATGCGCTTGCGTCGACCCTTCGGCACAGCTTTCAGGAATGCCGGATCAAGACGGCATCGACGTTGACCGAAGGAATGCGGAGCCTTGGCCCGAGTTTCGATCCGGATCTTGTGATTCTGGACCTCAAGCTGCCCGATGTGACCGGGCTGAGTGGATTTATGCAATTGCGCGACCGGTTGCCGGGTACACCGATCCTGGTGATCTCGTCGCTGACCTCGGGGGATGTAATCGAGGCGCTGATGGAGGCGGGTGCCGTGGGATTCGTGCCCAAGGACGCGTCGACGCAGATCTTGCAATCGGCCTTTACCGAGCTTCTTGCTGGGCGGAAATTTCTGCCCCCCGGCTACCAGCGCGCGCCGCACCCGGCGCGGTATTCGGTGGACATGAAGAACATCAACGAAAAGATCGCCGCGCTGACGCCGCAGCAGGCGCGGATCATGAAGCTGATCTGCGCCGGCAAGCCCAACAAGCAGATCGCCTATGAATTGTCGCTGGCCGAGGCGACGGTGAAAGCCCATATCACCGCGCTGCTGCGCCGGCTTGGCGTGCAGAACCGGACCCAGGCGGCAGTGCTGGTCGAGAGCGTGAGCCTGGAAAGCGCGATCGAAGCAGATATGGGCGAAACAGACGACCCGCCCGACGCGTGACCCGGGGGAAAAGGTGATGCTCAATGTTCTGAACACCTCTTCCGCGATTGCCGTTGCGGTTTCGCATGAGGCCGATCCGTCCGATGCGGTTCGGGACATGGCGCACCAGATTGATGCCGATGAGGCTTGTTTCATGCTGGCTTTCGTGCCCGGCAGCATCGACCGCGAAGGTGTTGCCGCGGCGCTGGAAACGCAGTTCCAGGGATTGCCCATTCATGGTTGCACCACGGCGGGGCAGATCACGCCGAACGGGTATGAATCCGATGCGTTTCTGATGATCGCGTTTTCCAAGCGTCATTTCCGCTGCGCGACGAAGTTGGTATCGCCGCTCAAGCCGTTGCCGATCAAGCAGCTTGCGTCGGATCTGAGCAAATTGTCGATGCAGTTCCGGAAAACCGCGAATTGGAACCGCCTGGCCCTGACCTTCAGCGATGGATTGTCAAAACAGGAGGACATGCTGGTGACAGCGCTGGAAACCGGACTGGGCGAGATGCCGGTTTTCGGCGGATCGGCGGGCGACGCGCTGGAATTTCGCGACACCGCGGTGCTGCATGGCGGCGCCTTCCACAGCAACGCGGCGCTGGTGCTGCTGCTGGAAACCGATCTGGAATTCACCGGGCTGGGTTTCGACCATTTCCTGCCCACCGATCACCAGATGGTGGTGACAGGCGCCGTCCCCGAGGAGCGGCTGGTGCTTGAGATCAACGGCAGCCCGGCGGCGGCGGAATATGCGCGCCTGGTCGGCGTTTCGGTCGGGGATCTGTCGCCCCAGGTCTTTGCCGAGAACCCGGTTCTGGTGCGCAACAACGCGCTCTATCACGTGCGCGCCATACAGGAGGTGCAGGCGGGCGGCGCGCTGTCCTTCTTTTCGGCGATCGACGACGGGCTGTTGCTGACGCTGGGGCGCGGCAAGGAAATTCTGCGCACGCTGAATGCCGGGCTGGACGTGAAAAGCGCCCGCGGCAAACCGCCCGATTTCATCCTTGGGTTCGACTGTTTCCTGCGCAAGCTCGAGATCGACCAGAAACAGATCACCGATGCGGTTTCGGACGCGCTGCGCCAGCGCCGGGTGCTGGGGTTCAACACCTACGGCGAACAGCATTGCGGTGTGCATGTGAACCAGACCTTCGTGGGCGTGGCCTTTTTTGAACCCAGAAAGCAGGCGCTGCATTGATCGACCCGAACGACCCGCTCGACGTACAGGTGGCCAAACAGGCCAAGATCATCGACGCGCTGGTGCGCCGCGCGGGGCGCCAGCACGAGGTCGGGCACTCGGCCTATGCGGCGTTCCAGTCGGCGATCTCGCTTCAGGAGCAGGTCTGGGCCAAGACGCGCGATCTGGAGCGCGCCTCGAACGAGCTGGAACTGGTCCGTTTCGACCGCGAGCAGACCCAGAAGAACCTGGCCGACGCGCTTTCAGTGATGGAGGGCGGGTTTGCGCTTTTTACCGATGGCAAGCTGCAGGTCTGCAACGACCTCTTCAAGACCCTCCTGCCGGATATCAGCGGCGTCATCCTGCCCGGGTTGACAGTGGACGCCTATTTCGACGGGCTGGAAAACAGCGCTCAGACCGTGCGCGGGGACACGCATACCCATGACAAGTTCGCCGAGGCACGGCATGGGCCGACTGGGGAATCGCTTCATACATTCGTGCTGGAACTGAAGGATGACCGCTGGTTCCAGATCAGCCAGCAGCGCACCAGTTCGGACAATGTGATCATCCTGCAGACCGAAATTACCGATATCGTGCGCAAGAACCGGTCCGAGCGCGACGACCTGATCGACATGCAGGCGCATTACCTGCAGGCGGCGTTCGACCATATGAGCCTTGGCATCTGCACGTTCTCGCGCGACGGCACCGTGATGATCCACAACGACCGCTTCCGCGAGCTTCTGGGGTTGCCGTATATCCTGCTGCAGAAGGGCACCAATTTTTCCCAGATCTGGGAATTCATCGAAAACAACTACCTGATCTCGATTTCCGACCTGCAGGGCGTCCGGGACTGGATGACCCGGCTGCGCACCGATGGCCAGCTGCGCGAACGGCTGCGCCACGCCAGCGGGCGGGTTCTGGACCTCCATGTGCACCGGCTGCCCGATGGCGGGTTTCTGGTGGACATCAAGGACGTGACGCTGGAATCGCGCACCACCCAGCTACTTGAGAAACGGGTCAAGGCGCGGACCTCGGAGCTGACCGAGGCCAACCGCCGCCTGACCCGGCAATACGAGGAACAGGCCAGGGTCGAGGAAGAGCTGCGCCTGGCCAAGGAAGCGGCCGAGGCGGCGGTCTCGTCAAAGACGCGCTTCCTTGCCGCCGCCAGCCACGACCTCTTGCAGCCGATCAACGCCGCCAAGCTTCTGATATCCACGCTGGGTGACATGGCGCGCGGATCGGAGTTGGAAACCATGATCGAGCGGCTGGATGGTTCGTTCAACTCGATGGAAACGCTGCTGCACGCGCTGCTGGACATCTCACGGCTGGAAAGCACCGGCAGCGGGCTTTCGCCCAGCGAGTTCTGCCTTGGCACGATGATGCGCACCGTGATCGAGGACCAGGCGCCGATCGCCGCGAAGAAGGGCGTGAAGCTTGACGTTGTGCCAAGCTCTGTCTGGGTGCGCAGTGACCAGCGTTACCTTCTCCGGTCGATCCAGAATCTGGTGGTCAACGCGATCCAGTATACCGAGAACGGGCGCGTGCTGGTGGGCTGCCGACGGCGGGGCAAGTCGGTGGTGCTTGAGGTCTGGGATACCGGCATCGGGATTTCGCACAAGGATCAGAAACGCATCTTTGATGAGTTCACGCGCGCCGAAAACGTACCTGCGGGCACCGGTATGGGGCTGGGCCTGTCGATCGTCGACCGTACCTGCCGCCATCTGGGGCATGAGGTGGGGGTCCGCTCGAAACCCGGGGTTGGTTCGGTCTTTTCGATCGAGATCGAAACCGTGTCGCAGCGCCCGCCGGTCGCGATGCCTGAACTACCGCTCAGGAACGTGTCCGAGACCGAGCTGGACCTGATCGTTCTGGTTATCGAAAACGAACCCGATGTGCTGTTTGCCACGGTGCAGAAGCTGGAAAGCTGGGGCGCCAGCGTGCTGGGCACCCGGTCGACCCCCGAGGCGCTGGCAGCGGTGCGCGACCTTGGCATGGCACCCGACATCATCCTTGCCGATTACCAACTGGACGGCGCCGATACCGGCATCGAGTCGATCCGGCAGGTGCGCCGGGAAACCGGCACCCATGTGCCCGCGATCATGATCACTGCCGATCGCCGCGTCGCGCTTGTGCGGGCAGGGGCCGAAGAGGACTTCACCGTGCTGACCAAACCGGTGCAGCTGTCGCGCCTGCGCCCGCTGATCGACTGGAAGACCCGTGCCATGGCGGCCACCGACAAAAGTATCGCATGACACTGCCGGGCATTGTACTACGCTGTGCTGCGGGAGGAATATCCATGCGCAAGCTTTTGATCTGCCTGGTCGCGGCAATGACGGTTCTGACGGCCCAATCGCGGGCCGGAAACGATGGGGCGCTGCCCTATGATCTGCTGTTCAAGACCGGCACGCTGGACGATTTTCCGGCAGATAGCACGCTGGTCTACACCCGCGACGTGGTCAACACGCTCAAGCCCGAGGCCGCCGAGCGGGATACCGGCCAGATCGAACTGGGCTTCGCGGCGGGCGACCCGCCACAGGCCCGGCTGAAATTCACCCAAGGCGGCAAGTACCGCAACCTGGGCGCATTTCCCGCCCGGGTCGGCAACCCGATCATCCTCTATTTCGTGGAAACGGTCATTCGCGACATGGCGGAGACCGCCGGGGGCAGCCCGTTCTACATCCGCAACCGTGTCAAGGAATCGCTGGTCGAACCGGGCCAGATGGACGCGGGCGAAATCGTGTTCGACGGCGCGACCGTGGCCAGCCATACGGTCGCGATCAGACCGTTCGAAGGCGATCCCAACAGCGACCGGATGCAGGGTTTCGGCGCCCTCATACTCGAGGTAACGATGTCCGAGGCGGTGCCCGGCTGGTATCACGTTCTGCGCGCCCATGTGCCGGGCCCCGATGGCAGACCGCCGGTCTATTCATCGACCCTGACGTTCAAGACCACGCAGGCGGCGCAATGAGGGCGGCGCTTGCGGCACTCTTGCTGACCGCCGGGGCGCTATCGGCGCAGGAGGCACCCGGTGCCCTGAACGATTATCCCACCGCCGCGCGGGCCGATTACGTGTTCGCCTGCATGGCCAGCAATGGTCAGAGCCGGGACATACTGGAAAAATGCGCCTGTTCGATCGACGTCATCGCCTCGTTGCTGCCCTACGAGAAATACGTGCAGGCGGAAACGGTTCTGTCGCTGCGCCTGACCGGAGGCGAGCGCATGGCGGTATTCCGCTCGGCCGCCTCGGCCAACGCGCTTGTCGCCGATCTCAGGCGGGCACAGGCGGAATCGGAAATTCTCTGTTTCTAGAGTGGGGGCGAAAGCCGGGGCCGCATTTTGCCTCAGACATCGCGCCCACCAACACGCCAGGGCATCGGCTCTGGTCAAAAGCAGCGCGGCGATGCGTTGACCCGGTCAGGTCTGACCGCTCTTGGGCAGAACCTGTTCGAACACGTTGCCCTCGGTATCGGTTGCCCGCACCTGCAGGGTTTCAGCCCCGTTGTCATTATATTCGAACCGGAAGACCGGGTTTTCGCTGATCGAAATCCCGCCCTCCAGCCGGAACAGCAAATCGTCGCCCTGGTGCACCTCGAGCGTGTTGATGAAATGGGCGTTGATGAACAGCTGCGTGATCTGATCCCGCTGCAGCCCCGAATAGTTGGGGTGGCGGATCATGATCTGTGCCTCGCGCCGGGGGGTCGACATCTTGGGCTCTTTGTCAAAATGCTTGAGCCGCATCTGACCCATTCCCGCCAGCGCCTGCTCGGGGTCTCTGGAGGCCGGGGCCGAACAGCCGCCCGACGCCTTGACGAACCGGCCATTCATGAACTTGCCCTGATCGGTGTCTGCGATGATGCGGATGTTGGAATACTGATCGACCCGCACACGCACCTCCATGTTCAGCGGCGCCATCGCCGGGCCGAACGTCATGTCGGCGGCCATCGGTGCGGGGTTTTCGTCAACGACGACAGTGGCCTTTTCGATCCGCAGGGCCGGGTCGGTTTGCCGGATCACCACGGGCACTGTGGCGGCATCATGGGCGCGATAGGGGGCATCGACCTCGAACAGGGCGGTGCCGTCGGCGACCTCGGCATCGCCCACGATATCACCGCGCAGACCCTGCCAGCTTTCGCTGTCGGTCAGCGGGTTCTTGTGCGTGGAGTCGGTTGCCAGCGCCGGTCCGGACAAAAGCGCCGCAAGCAGCGTGAATCTTATCAATTTCATGCCGTTTCCTTCCGCTTTGCGCGTTTTCATGCATGTTTATGCCACAAAAACGGGTAAAAAACACTAGGCCAATGGTCTGTCTGGATCACAATCCCGTGCCGGGGCAGG
The DNA here is from genome assembly GCF_039839345.1 of Roseovarius sp. CAU 1744. Lineage (NCBI taxonomy): Bacteria > Pseudomonadati > Pseudomonadota > Alphaproteobacteria > Rhodobacterales > Roseobacteraceae > Roseovarius > Roseovarius sp. CAU 1744. The sequence continues at coordinate 257,638 of NZ_JBDOQV010000008.1, forward strand.
GTTCAGACCGGTGGAACTCAATGGGATGTCCGCGCATGTACGAAGCCATCCTGACCCTGTGTCTGATTGCCGGCCAGGACTGCCGCCCGGTTCTGCTGCCGGGATATGAGGCGCCCGATCTGGCGGCGTGCCAGAAGCTGCTGGACGAGGCGCCGCCGGTGCTGGAAGGGCGGTTTGCCGGGCTTGAGGCCAAGGGCGGCCCGGAATGCCGCGCAGCGGGCGTGGCGCTGGACTTTACCGAAGTGTCGCCGGGTGTCTTTGTGCATATGGGGGCCATTGCCGAGCCCGACCTCGGCAATGCCGGGGACGTCGCGAACCTGGGTTTCGTGATCGGCGACCGTTCGGTCGCGGTGATCGACAGCGGCAGCGCCCGCTGGATGGGCGAGGCGGCGTGGCGCGCAATACGTGCCCGTACGGACCTGCCGGTCAGCCATGCGATCCTTACGCACATGCATCCCGATCACACCCTGGGTGCCAGCGTCTTTGCCGAGGCAGGCGCAGATATAACCGGCCATGCGGGGCTGGACCGGGCGCTTGCGGACCGGCGCGAAAACTACCTGGAAAGCTTGTCCGTACTGATCGGTCCGGAACGTTTCATCGGCACCGATACGGTGGCAACCGATCTAGCCGTGGCGGACGGGGCCGAGATTGACCTGGGCGGGCGGGTCCTAGCCCTGCGTGCCTGGCGCCGGTCGCATACCGGAACCGACCTGACCGTTTTCGACCCGGCCAGCGGTATCCTGTTTGCCGGCGATCTGGTGTTTCACCGGCACACGCCTGCGCTGGATGGCTCCCTGCGCGGCTGGCAGGAGGTGCTGCAGGAGATGGCGGGGCTGCCGGTAAGCCGGGTGGTGCCCGGTCATGGCGGCCCGCTGCTGGATTGGCCGCAGGGCGCCCAGCCCATGCTGCGCTACCTTGGCGTGCTGGCCGCGGACACGCGCGCGGCCATCGACGCGGGCCAAAGGATGGGGGAGGCGATCGAGACCATCGCTGCCTCGGAACGGTCCCACTGGGAACTGTTCGAAAGCTACAATCCACGCAACGCCACCGTCGCGTTTACCGAGCTTGAATGGGAGTGATCCCCGGAAAATCCCACTACGGCGCAATGACCGCATTGAGCCCAAAGCAGACTATGTCTTGCCATCAGTTATGGCGTTGCATCTGAGTTGAGCCTTGACTTAGAAGCAATGAATGACAAACCCACTTTCCTTTAACGTTACCAATGACAACGGCTCATTACTCTGCCCAGTTTGCGGCTTTCCAGATTATGCACAATCTCCGGCTTATACTAAGAACGGTGGAGAAATTGGCGTAACGATTTGCCCTTGCTGTCTTTGGGAGCCTGGCTTTGACGACTGTCCAGCAGCGTCAGCGCGTGCCAAGGAAACAATCATCGCTTCTGTCAAAGCGTACCGAAGCAGTTGGGCCGTGACAAAACAATGGCAGGGCAAACGCGACCGAATGCCGGAAGACTTCGACAGCGCAGATCAGTTGGCGAAGTTGCTGGAGATTGCACCCAACCTTAAATGACTGCGAACGGCAGCTTTGTCCGCCTAGCTGCCGTTAGACCAATTCATCAAATTACCGACCTATTCTGCCGTCATGGCCGCCTGCAACAGTTGCGCGATGGCGTAGAGACGCTTTTCGATCAGCACCGGTGATTCACAGACATAGGTGAGCGAGCGGGCGCGATCGGTATAGATGCGTTCGTCCCAGTCAAGCTGCTCCTCCAGCGCGTCGACCTGGTCGAAATCGGGGCTGTCGGCGGCCATCAGTTCATCCATTCTGGCCCGTGTGTCATCAATCTTTTCGGCCAGCGCGATCTGCTTCAGCGAATAGTCCCCGATCCCCGTCATCAGCTTCCGCCTTGTGCCGGCCAGCGTGTTGAAAGCCTTGGAAAAGACGTGACTCAGCAATGTCACCTGATGTCCGTGCGTCTCGGCGAAGGCCGCGACATCGGGGGCCAGTTCCTCGACCGGGATGCGGCGCAGCACCAGGCGGCTGACAAGGGTGTCGACCGATTGCTGAATGTCGGAGGGCAGATCAACCGGCTCGACCGGGTAGGGCCACATCAGGCCGACCGACAGGTTCTCAACCTTGCGCTGAATGCAGGGCCAGGTCGGATCGGAGAAGTCGGCGGCCCGGACCGCGACGGGCGGCAGGCTCAGACAAGTGGCCAGAACGGCACACAGCAAGGGGTATCGGACAGCTGATCTCATGCCGTGATCTTAGCGGAGTGCGAATGAGAGTCTACGCATCCGAATACCAACCAAGGTCTCAATTGTCCGGTCGAGGTACCGGCCTATACTTTTGGTTGAAAAGCCCGGGTAAGACCGGAGGGAGGACCTATATCATGCGGACGAGAGCTGCGGTTGCCGTTGAAGCGGGCAAGCCGATGGAAATCATGGAGGTGAACCTTGACGGCCCGAAGGCGGGCGAGGTTCTGGTCGAGATCAAGGCG
>NZ_JBDOQV010000009.1:0-240940 GCF_039839345.1 Roseovarius sp. CAU 1744
ACTCATAGAACAGCGCCGCCTGCGCTTCCTGCTTCGGTCCCATCATGGCTCATTCTCCCGCTCGTTGAGAGAATTGAATCAGCAGTTCATGCACCAATCAAGGAAGAGTTTTTCAACAAAATCGGCTCTAAGCAGCCAAATGCCGCGGTTTTCTCGAACGACTGGTTTCTGCGGGATCACTTGCTCGAGTGCTACTCCACCCCGGCCGGTTTGGCCGGTCGGGGCAAGGGGGCTCGCCTCAATTCACCGCGGCGAGCGCCCGGTCGATGATGCTGAGGACGCGCTCGACATGGGCGATTTCACCGCGAATGATATCGCGGATGCGTTCGTCCTCTTCGACCTCCAGGTCCGCCTGGTAGACCTCGAGATCTTCCTGCCAGCCGGCGCGTTTTTGCCGCCACATCTCGAGCTCGGCCGCCTCTTCCTTGGTCATCGGGCCTGCCACCCAGGCCTGGCCGGTGTGCATGTCGATCTTGACGTGATCGAGATGTGGTACCGGATCGGGCAGATCCGTGATGCCAAGCCGTGCGCGCCGGTCAAGCTCGCGGTCCCGCTCGATCTTGAAATCCATCGCGGTTGAGAGTCACTCGTCCGCCAGCTGCTTGTTCTGCCGCTCTGTGGTGGCGAGCATCTCGGCGAAGAGCCGTTGCGCCCGGTGTTCGCCCTTCGCCGCATTGACCGCCAGTGACCGCACGATCGCCTGCGCCATCGGAATGGTCACGGCCCGAGCCCCGTCGCGCACAGTAATGTCGCGATAGGCCTCACCCACGAAGATCGCCTTCAGGCGTTCTTCGTTGAGCCGTGGCAGCTTGTTCTTCGCGCCCTAGGGCCGACCGCGCGGATTGCCTGACTTTCCGGGCTTGAACCGCGTGGCCGTCGGTGGCTTGCCAAAGCCAACCTCGTAGTGTGCATCAGGCCTTGTCATGGGGAGGTCATTCTTGCCCTTTGTCCTTCGGCAGCCTTCAAAGTTTGAGAGGGTGGCGCCGTCCAACCGCAGAACAGTTGCTCGGCCTCGTCTTTGGCGTAGGCCTCCCATTGCCGAGGATCCGGTCGAGATAGACCGGGTCGAGCTTGCAGAGATAGCCGCGCCGGCCGGCCCTCTCGGCCGCGATTAGCGTCGAGCCGGACCCGCCAAAGAGGTCCAGCACGATCTCACCCCGGCCCGAGACATCCCGGATCGCATCGGCAATCATCTGTACCGGCTTGACCGTCGGATGCAGCGCCAGTTCCGCCATCCGCCCGGCATGGCGGCTGTTCACGCCGCGGTATTCCCAGGCATTGGTGCGGTAGCGCCCGTGCTGGCCCAGCTCGAACGTGTTGATATGCGGGGCGGTGCCCTTCTTGAAGGCAAAGATCAGTTCGTGACGTGACCGATAGAACGTGCCCATGCCGCCATTGTCCTTGGCCCAGACAATGAGGTTCTTCAACTCGTCATAGACGGCATGACCCGCCGCCAGCATCTCGGGCATGTGCCGCCAGTCCATGCAGAGGAAGTGAATGGAACCATCGACGCTGTGACCGGCGAGATTGCGGAAGGCACGTTCGAGGAAGCTGGTGAATTCGCCCGCGTTCATTTCGCCGGACGCCTTGGCAAACTCCCGGTGCTAGATTTTCCCCGAATTCCCCACATGCCCGTCGATCGGCACGTTGTACGGCGGGTCGCTGAACACCATCCGCGCCTCGGCACCGTCCATCAACACGCCCACGATATCCGCATCCAACGCATCGCCGCAAATGAGGCGGTGCCGCCCGAGCTGCCAGATGTCTCCGGGCGCGACCCGCGCCGCTGCATCCGCTGGCATCACGTCGTCGTCCGGGTTGCCTGGTTCCTCCGGCGCCACCGCTTCCAGCACACCCTCGATCTCCGGAATGGAAAACCCCGTGACCGAAACATCGAAGTCCAGATCCGCCGACATCAGCGCGCCCAGCTCAACCGCCAACAGATCCTCGTCCCAGCCGGCATTGAGCGCCAGCTTGTTGTCCGCGAGCACGTAGGCACGTTTTTCTTCCGCGCTCATGTGATCGAGCCTGAGGCACGGCACCTCGCTCATGCCGAGCTCCCTGGCCGCCGCCACCCGGCCGTGCCCGGCCAGGATCGTGCGACGCTCGTCAATGAGCACCGGATTGGTGAACCCGAAGGTCTCGATGCTCCCGGCAATCTGTCGAACCTGCTTCTTCGAATGAGTCCGCGCATTGCGGGCCCAGGGAGTGAGTTCGTTAATATGTATCTGCTCTATGGCTGCCATCTTTTGGCTCCTTATGGCGCTCGCGCGCACTACGTTGATGGCACCAGCCGTTACCGGCCTGGCCGTTAGTTTTGGGAAAAGCCCGCTATGACGTTGCGGTGACGCGGTCGCGATAACTCTCGCGATCAGCGAAGCCGCGTAGAAGCGGCGGGCTCAGGCTCCTTTCCGAGTGACGCGTCCTGTCGGAGGCGACGTGTTCGTCCGGGGTGGCCTCATCTTCTATTTATCTGTCTCATCTGCGATGCGTCGGGATCAGCCGATGCCTCGATCGAGAACATAACATGAACGAATAAATCGGAAAAGCTAAACTTAGGAAATTCTTGCGGAACGCCGGTTCCCTGTTATCGCGCGGCAAAATCCCTGTTGCCGCAAATATCTTCCCTGTTCGGCCGGAATAAATTCCCTGTTATCTCAAGAACAGGGAAATGGCGCATAACCCACGGAAAAGAAGTATTTAATCAGGACGGAATTTCGCAGTTCACGCGAAAAACACAAAAAACCGCCGATTTCCCTGTTAATTCCCTGTTTCCGGAGCAATTCCGCAGAGACCGTCTAGCTGGAGACTGGTTCCACTGCCAAAACTCCTCCAGCAGAAACGCATGAGCCTCCCTGACGAAGCTGCCTCGTCAGAAGACGATGAGATATCTTACACAAAGTCGCAGGGTTGTTTGCGGTGGCCAGATTCTTGGCCAAACGCACGATTCTAGGCGGAAAAGTCCATGTGTGCCGCGGCAACAACACGCCCAGTTAGCCGGGATCCCAGGCGCGTTTCGGGGTTTCAGCCGCCACGGCAAAGCGGATTGAAATCAATGGCCCCCTGCCGTGCCCCAGTTTCGTAAGAAATGGCACTGAACCGGATGTCTGGCGCCCGTCAGGCTTTGGGTTCAAATTCGAAATCGTCGTCATAATTGGCGCGCAGGAAGTTGACGAAACGGTCGTGGAATTGCCGTGTGTGTCGGTGTGCTAGCCGGTCGGCTTTCGTGACGTCCTGTTCACGAATGGCCTCGATCATATCGTAGTGATCCGAATTCAGCAGATGATCGGTGCTCGATGCCTGAATGAAATCGAAATGCATGTGCAGAATCCGGCGGCCTTCATCCAAGAGTTGGCCATAGCTCCGTGCCAGGTATGGGTTGCGTCCCGCATCCGCGACCGCCATGTGAAAGTCGCGATTGGTTGAGGACATGTCCAGATAGTCATTGCGGCGGCAGGCATCGTCGAAAGCGGCGGCAAGCTTGGTCATACGATCAATTTCGCCCTCTTGCCGGTTGCGCGCGGCAAGGCGCGTGTTGATCCGCTGCAGAAAATCCAGCGCTTCGACATATTGCGGAAACCCGATGAGGTCTATCGGCGCCACCAGCGTCGAACGGTTGGATAACATCACGACAAGCCCGTCGGCCGAGAGGCGCACCAAGGCCTCTCGGACCGGCGAGCGCGACATGCCGAATCGCTTAGACAGCGTGGTTTCATCAAGCGGCGCGCCGGGCTCGATCTCCAGTGTCAGGATTTCTCGCTTCAGCTCGTCATAGACCCGTTTGGCACCCCCGCCCTTGGTCTGTTTCTTCGCAGAAGTTTGAATTCCATCCATTTTCGTTCCTTTGGCGTGATTAGGACCGTCTTTTATCCTTCTTGGCCCCAGTTACCAAATCTATTGACTTGTCGACACATTGTCGACATAAGAAAATCGCAAATCAAGGGAGACTTCTTGGCTATGAAAAAAGATCAATTGCTGATTGACAGGCTGGCAGATGCGGCGCGCGAGGGAAAAATCTCGCGGCGGTCCTTCATGAACTATTCGATCGCGGCGGGGTTGACCGCATCAACGGCAACCGGATTGTGGGGGACCGCTGCGAAGGCGGAACCGAAGCGCGGCGGTAAATTCCGGATCGGGTGTCATGACGGGAACACGTCGGAAACCCACGACCCCGGTCAGTACTACTCGTTCACAACGATTCAACTGATACATTCGTTCAGGTCCTACCTGACGATGATCAATCCCGACGGTTCGCTCGGCGGCGATGTCGCCACGGAATGGAGCCCGGCAAACGGCGCAACCGAATGGACCTTTAAACTGAATGACAAGGCCACGTTCCACAAGGCGGGAAAACTCAAGGCAAGCGATGTCATTGCCTCGATGAACCATCACCGCGGTGAGGCCAGCACTTCGGTGGCGAAATCGCTGCTGTCCGATGTCGTGGATATCGTCGACAATGGCGACCATTCGATCACCTTCAAGCTTGCGTCGGCCAATGCCGACCTGCCCTGGCTGATGACTGACTATCATCTGGCCATCGTCCCTGGGAACGAGGATGGCACAGCCAATTGGCAATCCGTCGACGGCTGTGGTCCTTACCGGCTGGAAGAGCATGAGATGGGCGTAAATTACCGGCTTGTGCGCCACGACGATTGGCATGGTGAAGGCGCGTATTTCGACGAGATCGAGCTGGTGGTTCTGAATGACCCGAACGCCCGTCAGTCCGCTCTGATCACGGGCGATGTCGATGCGGTCTCGCTTATCGAGAACAAGACGATGGCCCTGATGGAGCGCAATCAGGATGTCAGCATCAAGAACGTTCCATCCGCCTCCGCGATCACCCTGCCGATGCATTGCGACACGGCGCCGTTTGACAATGTCGATGTGCGCATGGCGCTGAAACTGGCGCTGAACCGGGAGGAGTTGCTTGAAAAGATCATGTTCGGCGCCGCCACGATCGGCAACGACTACCACCATTCGCCGGCGATGCCCTACTGGCCGGACCTCGAACAGCGCCAATACGATCCGGATCAAGCCAAGTCGCTTCTGAAAAAAGCGGGCATGGAGAATCTGGAGGTCAATCTGAGCGTTGCCGATTCAGTGACTTCCGGCGCGGTCGATATGTGCGTTCTTTATGCAGAACATGCGAAAGCCGCCGGTATCAAGATCAACGTCGTTCGTGAGCCCAATGATGGGTATTACTCTGACGTCTGGTTGAAGAAACCATGGTGCGCTGTTTCCTGGGGTGCACGGCCTACGCCCGACGTGATGTATTCGTTGACCTACAAGGATGACGCCACCTGGAACGAAAGCCGCTGGCAAAATGAGCGTTTCAACGTCCTGCTGCGTGAAGGCAAGGCAGAGACTGACGATGCGCGGCGATCGGAAATCTATCGAGAGATGGGCCAGATTGCCCGTGATGATGGCGGCACGGTCATACCGTTCTTCCCGAACTGGGTTTATGCGACGCGCGCGAATGTCGGCCATGGCGACCAGTTTGCAGCAAGTTGGCCGCTGGATGGTGGTCGGGCCTCCAGCCGCTGGTGGTTTAACAGCTAACGCGTCACGCGTTCTGGTTCAGGCCCGCTCTCCCTGTGCGGGGCCTGTTCAGGTCTGGCAGTCGGGGCAACTCGATTTGCCGGACCTTCTTTGGCGGGGGTGAGGCCCGGATAGCGGCACGGTCTGCTGCGTCCGCTTTCGTCCAGCCGTCAATGGCTTGCCCTTGCCACCCGTACAGGTCGCAAGATCCAACACCTGGTAATGAAGGACACAAGACATGAGCTACAACGTCAGACTCTCCGGCGTGATGCCCGCGCTGGTCACCCCGTTCGATGCGGACAACAAGATTGACTTTGATGCGTTCGGCAATCTGCTGGCTCATTTCCGAGACGCGGGCATAACCGGTTGGGTGCCCAACGGATCGACCGGCGAATATTTCAGCCAGTCGACCGAAGAGCGCCGGCAGGTGCTGCAATTCGTCAAGGATTTCGCCAATGATGACGAAGTGCTTATCGCGGGCACCAACGCACCCGCCACGCGCGAGGTGATCGAACAGACGGCGATGGCAAAAGAGATCGGCTATGACAACGTGCTGCTGGCTCCGCCCTTCTACACGCGTCCGACCCAGGATGAGTTGATCAGGCACTACGAAACCGTATTGGCCGAGGTCGACGTGAACCTGGTGCTTTACAGCTACCCCGCCAAGGACGGGTCCGACATCTCGTTCGAGTTGATGGACCATTTCGCCGATAACCCGCGGGTCATCGGCATCAAGGAAAGTTCTGGCGTTCTGCAACGCGCCATAGACATCGCCTCGCGTTACGAAGGCAAGATCCAGTTGATTTCCGGGTCGGATGACATCGCGCTCGATTTCATGCTCTGGGGCGCGGAAAGCTGGATCTGCGGGCCGTCGAACTGCATGGCGAAGGCCTGCTGCGAGCTCGACCGGCTCTACAAGGCGGGCGATCTGGCTGCCGCGAAGGAGCTGATGAAGAAGCTCTACCGAGCGATGAATATCCTGGAGTCCGGTAAGTTCGTTCAGAAGATCAAGTATGGCGCCCAGTTGCAGGGCATGCCCGTAGGCGAATGCCGGGCGCCGCTCGGACCGCTTACCGATGACGAGAAGGCCGCGCTCAAATCCGCGATGGAGCCGATCCTCGAAAACTGAGGGCCGCTTACCTCCCGCTGGGCCTATCCGCCCGCAAGCACATCCTAATGAGGTGGTACGTGGCGCACGCGACCAATCAGTCACGCATAATTGTCATCGGTGCCGGTATCATCGGCACGGCTTTGGCGTATGAATTGCAAAAGCGCGGTTATGCCGTCACGCTGGTCGATCCGGAAAGGCCGGGGTGGGGCGCCTCTTACGGCAACATGGGCTCAATCGCTGTGACCGAGTTCATGCCGGTCTCGCGACCGTCTGTCTGGTTGCAGGCGCCGGGGTGGCTTCTGCAGCCAGAAGGCCCGATCCGCGTGGCGCCCGGCTATGCGCCGCGGCTGGTCCCGTGGTTCCTGCGGTTCTTCCGGTCGGGCCTCCCTTCGAAACTGCCAGAGTTGGAAGCGCAAGGGGCAGCTTTGTGCAGGCGGGCGCTGGCGGACACGACCTCCCTGATGGCTGAAATCGGAATTGAAAGCGATATCAGCAGCACGGGCTGTCTGTCGCTATATGCCAGCGAAGGCGAATTCAGGGCCGACCGGGAACGGCTCGACATGCTGGACCGGCACGGGTTCGACTACGAAATTCTGGGCCAGAACGCAGTGCGCGATCTGGAACCCGAGCTTTCCCCGGTGATACAGAAAGCGGTGCTGCTGCCGGATAACCGTACACTGCGTGACCCGTTTGCGCTGGTGACGCGCCTGGCCGAGGCCTTTGTGTCACGCGGCGGGACGATCCTTCAGCGCAAGGTGACCGGTTTTGAGCGGGCTGACCGGATCACCGGTGTCCGGCTTGACGACGGGCAGGTTCTCAAAACCGACAACGTGGTTCTCGCTGCTGGTGCCCATACTGCCCGCCTGTCCCGCCTTCTGGGGGAACCAATGCCGCTGGAATCCGAACGCGGCTATCACACGCAGATCAAGGCGCCGGGCATGGTGCTGAAACATTCGGTCATCTGGCCGGCAAAGGCATTCATGGTCTCATCCACCGGCGGCGGCATCCGTGTTGGCGGGACGGTGGAAATGGCGGGGCTTGATGCTGCGCCGGACTGGCGGCGCGCCAAGTTCACCCTCAAGCGGGCTTGCCAGGCCCTGCCAAATCTGCAAATCGAAGGGGCAACCGAATGGATGGGCCACCGTCCGGCTTTTCCCGATACTGTGCCGGTGATGTCCGCCTCGGTCAGAACCAAAGGCGTTTACTACGCCACCGGCCACGGGCATCTTGGCCTGACCTACGCTGCGACAACCGCAAGACTCATGGGGCAGCTCATTGCAGGTGACACGCCCGAAATCGATCTGCACCCATATCGCGTGAACAGATTCTAAGGAGAGCACAATGACCGACAAGACATGCCTGATCATCGGCGGCGGACGTGGCATGGGGGCCGCTACCGCGCGTGAAATGCGTGCCCGCGGCTACAACATGGCGCTTATGTCGCCGTCGGAATCCTGCGAAACGCTCGCTTCGGAACTTGGCGGTGTCGCGCGCCGCGGCAAGGCGGAAAACGCGGAAGACACACATGCCATCTTCGATCTGACGATGGAAACCTATGGCCGCGTCGACGCCTGCCTGATCCATGTGGGCGGCCCGCCCAAGGGCGAGTTGTTGGAGATTTCGGAGGACGATTGGGACAAGGCCAACGCGATGGTGCTGAAGCCGGTGATCCGCATGGCCAAGCTGTTGACACCGGTGATGGAAAAACAGGGTGGCGGCTCCATCGTAAACATCACCACCTTTTCGGCCTTCGAGCCTTCGCTCACATTCCCGACCTCTTCGGTCTACCGCGTCGGCGTGTCCAGTTTCACCAAGCTCTTTTCTGACCGGTACGGGCCTGCGAATATTCGGATGAATTGCCTGCTGCCAGGTTTCACCGACAGTCTCGACCTGCCTCAGAAATTCGCGGACATGTCGGCGCTCGGGCGGCTTGCAAGGGCGGAAGAACAGGCCAAGGCCGCGGCCTTCCTGCTGACAGACGACAGCAGCTATATCACCGGGCAGTCGCTGCGTGTCGATGGCGGCGTAACCCGTCACATGTGATCGGCTGAATGACGATCTTTCGGACGAACAACCAAAGCTGACCGCAGAAAGGGCAGACCTTGCATTGGACACGCACCATCCAGACTGTGGATGTGCACTGCGCCGGTGAAATTGGCCGCGTGATCACCGGGGGTGTGCTCAACGTACCAGGTGCGACCATGGCCGAAAAGCTTGACCATCTGAACAAGGTCGATGACAGCCTGCGCCGCTTCCTCTGCTCAGAACCGCGATCCGGCCCCGCCGGGTCGTTCTGCCTGTTGGTGCCGGCCTGCGATCCGGTGGCCGATATAGGGCTGATCATTCTGCAGCCGGATCAAGCGCATGCAATGTCCGGCTCAAATGCCATGTGTGCCGTGACAGCGATCCTGGAAACGGGCATGAAACCGATGGCTGAACCGGAAACCGTGGTGGTGCTTGATACCGCAGCGGGGCTGGTGCGTGCCGTCGCCGCCTGCGAAAACGGCAAGGTCACAAGTGTTGCACTTGATATGCCGGCATCGTTCGTGGCCAGGAAAGATGCTGAAATCAAGACTGACCAGTGGGGCACCGTCCGATATGACCTTTGTTTCGGTGGTGTCTTTTACGCTTTGGTGGATGTCGATCAGATCGGTCTGACCATTTCGCCCGAAAATGCCCGCGAACTGGCGACAAGTGGCGTCGCGCTTCGAAACCTGATTGCAGATGTTGAAATGGCGCCGCATCCGACAACGCCCGCCCTGAACGGGCTGGCATATGTCATGTTCCGTTCAAACGAACCGGACGGGGCGATCAGAACCTGCACGACGCTCAGACCGGGGCGCGCGGATCGGTCCCCATGCGGCACCGGGTCGAACGCCAACATGGCGGTGCGACATGCCGAAGGTCGTGCAAAACCTGGTGACGTGCTGGTTTCGCGCTCGATTATCGGAGGGGAGTTTAGGACCGAATTTCTTGAGGAAGCAGAGGTGGGTTCCTATCGGGCCACCAAGAACCGTGTTTCGGGCCAATGCTGGATATATGCCATCACCCAGATTGGCTTGGATCCGTCCGACCCTTTTCCGACAGGTTTCACCCTCTCGGACACATGGGGCGGCTAAGAGAAAACCATCCGCAGCAACACGGCACCGGAGCGGTGCGGGCTTTGACCGCCCCCGGCCGGGGCAGGTGATCCATTCTGGCGTCACGGGTAATCTGTCGAACGGCCAGATCGGATCCGCCTGCAGGTTATCGGGGTTGGGAGGCCGGGTTGTATTTCAGACGCGCGTAGAACCGTGCCAGTTCGCTTTGCGAAGGCGATTGGCCACAGAACGTCTTTACGTATCCCGGCGCGCGTTCCAACCGAACGGCGTCGCTTTCGTTGAGTTGCATCGAGATATAGCCGATCTGGGTAAGGTAAACCGTCCGCGAGCGCACGTCGGCCTCGCTCTTGTCAAAGTCAAATCGCTCGAACATCGCCCGGATCGCGGACAGCCTTGCCTCGTCTGCGTTGTGGACCCGGGCGGCGACCATGTCGGACTGATGCGCCCACCCGCGGACTGCAAAATCCAGCTGCGATTCGAACAATGTTTCATCATGGAAGACGACAATCAGGTTCAAGACGGCTTCGGATATGGTTTCCGCATAAGCTCCGCAAGCCTCGACAAAGGCGCCGGTATTCTTTGATTCCCACTCGTCCAGAAGCGCCTCCAATAGCGCGCCTCGGTCCTTGAAGAACCAGTAGAAACTGGTGCGGGCTATGTTCAGCCGATTGGCCAGTGGTTGGATTTTGACCGCATCGACACCTGAGTCGATGATCGCCTGTTTGGCGGCGTCCAGCCAGACATCGCGCGAACCACGCCAACCGGAGGTTTTGCCGGCTGGTGCCAGGGTATCGGGTTTCGAAGTCATGACGCCGACACTACGCCCCTTGGAGATCGTGAGCAATAAAAATATACACTGATGAACTAATAATTGACATAAGTGAACATTTTGGCGATACAGTCTGAAAACGCCAGTGAGTCTTGCCCATGTCCAAAGATCCCCTTCTCCAGCCTTACCAGCTCAAACACCTGACGCTCAGGAACCGGATCATGACCACAAGCCATGAACCGGCCTACCCCGAGGGCGGGATGCCGAAGGAACGCTACGCGGCTTACCACGCCGAACGGGCAAAGGCCGGTGTGGCGCTGGCGATGACGGCAGGGTCGGCGGCGGTGTCAAAGGACAGCCCGCCCGTTTTCAACAACATCCTTGCCTACAAGGACGAGGTCGTGCCCTGGATTCGGCAACTGACCGACGCCTGCCACGCGCATGGCTGCGCGGTCATGATCCAGCTGACCCATCTGGGCCGGCGCACCACCTGGTCCACGGGCGATTGGTTGCCTTCCGTCTCCTCCTCGAAACACCGCGAACCAGCGCACCGGATGTTTCCGAAGCTGGTCGAGGATTGGGACATAGACCGTATCATCGGCGATTTCGCCGATGCGGCCGAGCGGATGAAGGCCGGAGGGATGGATGGGGTCGAAATCGCGTCCCACGGTCATCTGCTAGACCAGTTCATGTCACCTCTGACCAACGATCTGGACGGTCCGCACGGTGGATCGGACATCGCAACGCGTGCGCAATTCACCCTCGATGTGCTGCGTGCAGTGCGCGACAGGGTGGGCGAAGACTTCATCCTCAGCCTGCGCATGGGCGCCGACGAAAAAACCCCCGGCGGGATAACGATCGACGAAGGCATTGAATTGGCAAGGTACATCCAGTCGGCCGGGCTTGCTGATGTTTTCAACATCAACGGCGGACGGATCCATACCGATCCCGCAATGACAGACATGATTCCGATACAGGGCATGGCCACCGCCCCGCATCTGGGGCTGGCCGGCGCTGTCCGCGCGGCGACGGGTATGCCGGTTTTCCATGCCTCGCGGATTCCCGACGTGGCGACGGCACGCTTCGCCTTGTCGTCGAGACAGCTTGACATGGTCGGCATGACCCGCGCCCATATGGCCGATCCGCATATCGTCAAGAAAATCGTCGAGGGGCGCGAGGACGATATCCGCCCCTGCGTCGGGGCGACCTATTGCCTCGATCGCATTTATCAGGCTGGCGAGGCCCTCTGCATTCACAACCCGGCAACGGGCCGTGAATTGACCATGCCGCACGAAATCCCGCCTGCGACCGAGCGGAAGAAAGTGGTGATCGTCGGCGCCGGCCCCGCCGGGTTGGAAGCCGCACGAGTCGCCGCCGAGCGCGGTCATGATGTGACCGTCTTCGAGGTCCAGCCGGATCCGGGCGGGCAGGTCCGCCTGACCGCGCAGAACCCACGGCGGCGCGAGATGATCTCGATCATCGACTGGCGCATGGCGCAATGTGCGGCCCGTGATGTGGAATTCCGCTTCAATACATGGGCCGAGGCAGAGGATGTGACTGCGCTGAACCCCGATGTCGTGATCGTTGCCACCGGCGGCTTTCCCAATACCGAACTGTTCGAGAGCGGCCACGAACAGCAGCTTGTTGTCAGCGCGTGGGACTTGATCTCGGGCGATGCGAAGCCCGGCCAGGACGTATTGGTCTACGATGAAAGCGGCGACCACCCCGGTCTGATGGCCGCCGAAATCGCAGCCAATACCGGTGCGAAAGTCGAGGTCATGACCCCGGATCGCACCTTTGCGCCCGATATCATGGCGATGAACCTCGTGCCCTACATGCGGGCGCTTCAGGACAAGAACGTGGCCTTCACGGTTACCCGACGCCTCAAAGACGTAGACAAGGACGGCAACCGGCTGAAGGCAACCATTGGTACGGATTACAGCGATTTCACCAGTGAGAAGTTCTATGACCAGGTGGTCGTGAATTACGGTACGTTGCCATTGGCAGACCTCTATTTCGAGTTGAGGCCATTCTCTTCGAACGGGGGCGTGGTCGACTATGACGCACTGATCGAAGGCCGCGCCCAGAAAGTGTCGCGCAACCCCTCGGGACGTTTCCAACTCTTCCGCATCGGCGACGCTGTAAGTGCACGGAACACCCACGCGGCCATCTATGACGCGCTGCGGCTGATGAAGGACATCTGACATGCGGTCGTCGAAAACCATCCACGTCATCTCGGCCCATGCCGAAGGAGAGGTGGGCGATGTGATCGTCGGTGGGGTCCTGCCGCCGCCGGGCGATACCATCTGGGAGCAAAGTCGCTGGATCGCCAACGACCAGACCCTCCGCAATTTCGTTCTGAACGAACCGCGTGGCGGGGTCTTTCGGCATGTGAATCTGCTGGTGCCGCCGAAGCACCCCGAGGCGCAGGCCGCCTGGATCATCATGGAGCCCGAGGATACGCCGCCCATGTCGGGGTCGAATTCAATCTGCGTTTCAACCGTGCTGCTCGATGCCGGACTGGTGCCCATGCAAGAGCCGGAGACCCATCTGGTGCTGGAAGCGCCCGGTGGCCTGGTGCGCGTGCGCGCCGAATGCAGGAACGGCAAGGCTGAACGTATCTTCGTGCAGAACGTGCCGTCTTTCGCCGCCGAACTGGATCAGACGCTCGAAGTCGAGGGCCTCGGGAAGCTGACCGTCGACACGGCTTATGGCGGCGACAGCTTCGTGATCGTCGATGCAGCCGCTCTTGGGTTCTCGCTGAATGAATCCGAGGCACATGACATCGCAAAACTCGGCGTTCGGATCACCAACGCCGCCAACGATCAGCTGGGATTCGTCCATCCCGAGAACCCGGACTGGCGCCATATCTCCTTCTGTCTGTTTGCCGGACCGCTGAACGAGGGTGCGGACGGGTTCGAGACCGGCGCCGCGGTGGCGATCCAGCCCGGCAAGGTCGACCGGTCACCTACTGGCACCGCTCTGTCGGCGCGTATGGCGGTGCTGCACAAGCGCGGCAGGATGAAAGTGGGCGACCGGTTGATGGCACGTTCGCTGATCGGCTCGACCTTCACAGGGATCGTCCTTGGCGAGGCGAAAGTGGGTGCGCGCCCCGCCATCATTCCGGAAATCTCCGGACGTGGCTGGATTACCGGGATCCACCAGCACATGCTTGACCCCTCCGATCCGTGGCCGGAAGGATACAAATTGTCCGATACTTGGGGCGCACGGTAGTTCTTTTTCGCATTGCGCATGGTCAGCGCGCGGGCCCGCCGCGTGCCGCGCGTTGCCTGCGGAATCTTTCCTGGCACTTCGTGGTTGCCGCCAAAGCTGGCTCTGTCCCGCGCTACGACAGCGGCAACCGACCGACGCGACAGGACGGTTGAAAAATGGCGAGATGCATTAGTTTCAATGATCGGCGCAGGAAGGTATTCCGCACCGCCAGGATTGCACTGGTTTTCTGCGTCAACGAAAGGCGGGCGGGCATTAACCCGGCAAGCCCCGGTCAACCGCCTTCCGGCGCTGAAATCACGGTTGTTTGCGCGCAGGCCTCGACCGCGAAAAGGGTCGTGTGACGCGTTACGTCAAAATCACTGTCGAACAGTCGGTCGCAGTGCGCCCGGTACGCTTCCTGTTGTGCCCTCGGGTGCCCAAGGCGCGACATCGTCTGCGGCTTCCGGTCTTTGCGATGCAGAACGCGATCTCGTTCAAGCCCATGCTGACCCTCGCCGCGATCACGGCGCTTGGTTCGCTGTTTGTCTTTCTGTTCCAGATCGTTGAGGGTCGCTTTACCGATGACCCCGCAATGATGACCGGCCTGATGATCTGTTTCACGGGCGCGATCATCGCCACCTATGGCGGCGCGAGGTGCAGTGAAGGAAAGGCCGGGAGACTGTGACCAGGGAGATACAAACTTACCGAACGGGGCTCGCCGTTGGCGCCATCGTCATCGCCGTGCTGGCACTGTCGCTCGGGGATGCGATCATCAAGGCCACCGGCCTCGATCTTCCATTGTGGCAGATGTATATCCTGCGTTCATCGCTCGTGCTGCCGCCGCTGTGGTGGTTGGTCCGGCGAAATGGCACGCGGCGTTTTGGATCATTGGTCTGGGTCATTCTGCGCTGCGCTCTGCTGGTTGCGATGTGGCTCAGCTACTATTCGGCCCTGCCGCTGATGCCGCTTTCGCTGGCCGCGGCGACATATTACACATCTCCGATCCTGATCACGCTCGTTGCATCCGTCCTTGCCCGCCGCTGGCCGGCCCCACGGGTCCTGCTGGCGATCCTCATGGGTTTTGCCGGTGTGATTCTGATATTGCGCCCCGACACCTCCGGGTTCGATCTGGCGACATTGCTGCCGCTCTTGGCAGCGTTCCTATATGCTTGCGCGATGGTGCTGACCGCCCGGAAATGTCGGAACGACGATCCTTTCGCTTTGGCATTGGCGCTCAATGTCGCCTTCATTGTCGCGGGCGCGGGTCTCGGGGTCTTTTCGGGGCAAGAAGGCTCATTCATTCTCGGCCCGTGGCAACGCCTCGACCTTGCCCTGATCGGCGTTGTCGCAGCCCTTGCAGCAGCGATCCTTGTCGGTAGCGTCGGCGCAGCGATTGCCTACCAGAACGGCCCACCTTCGACGGTCGCGGCCTTCGATTACAGCTATCTCGTCTTCAGCCTGATCTGGGGCCTGATCTTCTTTGTCGAAATGCCCGGCGCATATTCACTGGCCGGTATCGTTATCATCGCGGTGGCGGGGTTCCTGTCACTGCCAAGACCGGAACAGACTGCCCGATGACCGACCGTCCGCAGCGCGCGGCCCTCGCCATGTTGGTCCGTCGCGGCATGGTCCGCCTCTTGACGCGCCGGAGTGCGCCTGATGCGGGGCTATTGGGCCACCCGGACGCGCGCGTCGATAGCGTCGTGGATTAGGTGCTGAGATCTTGAAACCGGCCCTTCGAGCGGGCGAAACGAAGGACAGCACAGCCCCGCTTGCCCGGCAGTCGGACTTGTGTAAACCCAATGTCGGAAACCCCGGACAACCGCACCGATGCTCAAGGCAGCCAGGCCGGAGACCCCAAGGGCGATTTTCGAGCACGGTGACGGCCATCGGGATCTCCTTTCGGTTGGTGGTTGCGCTCAGGCGGCGGTTTTCCAGGCGCCACGGGAGGCGGCCGCGGTTGCAAAGTCAGAAAAGTCGCGCGGCGCTCGACCGATCGCGCGCTGGACACCATCGGCCGTCTGCGCGTTGCGCCCGTCCAGCGTCTCTCGTGCAATCGCGGTGAAGACATCGGCCACGAAGTCACCGCCCGCCGCCGCGACATTGGCGTGGAAATCGTCAAACGTGATCGGCACGTGCTGGATGGGACGACCTGTGGCCTGCGACAGAACCCCGGCCATCTCTGCAAAGGTCATCAAGCGGGGGCCGGTGACTTCATAAAGTTCGCCGGTGTGTCCGCCTTCGGTGAGCGCGGTGACGACAACATCGGCGATATCGTCGATGTCGATGATGGGCTCGGCCACGTCACCGCCCGGCATCGGCAATATGCCCGCCAGGATCGGATCACGCAGATAGCCTTCGCTGAAGTTCTGCGCGAACCAGGCGGCGCGTACGATGGTGAAGGGGATGCCCGAGGCGCGAACGACCTCTTCACCGAGGCGCGCGTGATGTTCGCCACGCCCGGACAAGAGAACGATATGTTCAAGACCGCTGGCGGCCGCGACCTTGGTGAAGGCCTCCAGGGTTTCAACGGCACCGGGAAAGGCCAGGTCCGGGAAATAGGTGACATAGGCCTTGGCCGCGCCGCTGAGTGCGGGCGCCCATGTTGCCGGAGTTTCCCAATCAAACGGGATATCGGCGTTGCGTGATCCGCGACGCACGGCGACGCCCTTGTCTTCGAGCTTGGACACGACGCGCGATCCGGTTTTTCCGGTGGCGCCAACGACGAGGATGGGTTTGGTTTGCATGTTCTTTCTCCTTGGTTGCGCTTGATGACCAAGGTGTAGCCAGCTGGACGGGTCCGAGTATTGACCGCCGCCGCCAGGGTTTTGACCGCGCACGCCAATCGCGTCCTGTGACATACCGGTTTGCAGCGGCTATCATCTGCTCATGCACTCTTATCGACCCATTCACGGGCCTCGGTCATGGCCTATGTAACATCGCTCTTTGCGCGGAAGATGGTCGCCGCCGCCGGGTCGGGCATCGACCAGCGGGCAACGCTGGAGCAGGCCGGCATCGACCCGGACGCGCCGTGGGATCCGAAATTCATGATCCCGGCCGCGACCTACTACGAGATGCTTGAAGGCATGGCCGAACAGATCGACGTGACCAAACTTCCGGTTCACGTCGGCGCGTCCATGCGATGCGACGAATATGGCGCGCTTGGTCTGGCCTGGAAGGCGGCGCCAACGCTGATGGCGTCCTGTTCGCGGATCGAACGCTACGCCCGGATCTGGACGGGTGTTGTCACCTACGAGCTTCGCGACCACCCGCGCGGCACGCTTTTCATACTGCACCGCGATGGCGAACGGCGGCTGGGTCTGCGCCTGTCGAACGAAGCAACCCTTGCCAGTGCCGTCTCGCTCTCGCGGCAGGTCTGCCCGGTCCCTTTCAGCCCCATCGAGGTTTTTGTTCAGCATAAGGAGCCCAGATCGAAGGCCTTCCACGAGGCGTGGTTCGGCTGCCCGGTTACATTCAGCGCCGATCTTGATGCGATCCTCATCTCAGATGAGGCCATCAACCGGCCAAACATCCTTGGTGACGAGGGGATCTCGAGATACCTCATGTCAGACCTCGACAGGGAACTTGCCAAGGTCGACAAGTCACCAGCCGTGGTCGGCGAAGCCAAGGATGCGATTGCACAAGCGCTGAGTGAAGGCACGCCCAGAATGACGGAAATTGCCAAGGGCCTTGGCCTGAGCGCCCGGTCTTTCCACCGCCGCCTCTCGGAGCACGGTCTGAGCTTTCAGACCCTAACCGAGGAGACCCGCCGCGAGCTTGCCGAAGGTTTGCTGCGGGATAAGCAGTATTCGCTCGCAGAGGTGGCGTTCCTTACGGGGTTCTCAGAGCAAAGTTCTTTCACGCGGGCATTCAAGCGATGGCTGGGGACAACCCCCGCAAACTATCGCAAGGCAAGGATATGAATGGCGCTGCGTTCGCTGCGAAGGTCAAGGGCACAGCAGCCGACTGGCTCGGCGCGGCCACAACCAAGAACGCTCGAAAGCTGCCTTTCTACGGCTACATGGCTCGCATCCGCCCCAGAGCGATCCGACGGCTCGTAACCAGCCCGTCTTCAAGGTGATATTGACGGCCCGGCAACGGCAGCAGTGCAGCTTGGCAATGCCTTTTCGCGGCGCGGGGTGCCCAGGGGATGTAACGCGGCCCTTGCTGCTGGCTGGCGGTGTGCAGCGAAGTCATCCTCTGTCCCGCGTTTCGGTCATCTGGCGTGCCTGAATGCTTCAGCATTGACCAATATCGGATCCAGAGGGCATCTGCGCCGCAATGTTCGGCGATGTGATGAAGGTCCCGAAAGGCCACGGTTGCGGCACATTCAGTCTCGTTGCCGTAGCCTTGCCGCCATCTCTGTAAATCCTCGGTTTTCCGCGTGCTGCAGCGGCGTGACGCCGTGCCGGTCGGCGATGGTCCGGTCTGCCCCTGCCGTCAGCAGAGCGTCCAGCACTGCCTGGTGGTTCTCGCGTCCGTCGCCCAGAACCACGGCCTCCATGACCGCCGTCCAGTGCAGGTTGTTGACGTGATCGAGCGGCGCGCCTGCAGCGATCAATCGCCGGACGACGTCGACATGGCCCAGATGGGCAGCGGCGATCAGCGCCGTTCCATCATAGGGACTGGTTGTGAGGCCCGGATCGTTGCCAAGTTCGATCGCAAGAGACATCAATTCGGGATCGTTGGCCACGGCTGCGATCGTGACGACATCATAGGCCTGAAATTCAAGGGCGTTCATGTCGGCCCCGGCGTCGGCAAGCGCGCGCAATGCCTCGTCCTGCGAGGCAAATGCCGCCACATGTATCGGGCTGCGGTCACGGGGATCGCGGGCGTCGATGTCAGCCCCTTCCGCCACGAGCCGCTGAATAGTTTCGGTGTCGCCGTTCTGAGCGGCTTTGAAGAGCCCGTCATAATTGGCGACCTCGCTGGCCGAGGGCGCCATCTGTGCCGTCCCTGCGGTGGCGTAGCAGATCATGAAGATGACGAGTGCGGCGCGAGCCATGGCGAGTTCCTCCTTCCGATCCAATCGTTCAACTGCGCGAGCCTGGCTCGCGAACCGGTTTGCTGAACAAGAATACGCGAATTGCTGCGATTTGCACGAACGGCCACGCTTGGAAATCTCGCCGGGCGCAACTTGGACGTTTTCGACTACGCGACAGGGGAAATTGGCGACCGGCACCCCGGATCGTCGCATCAAACCTTAACCCTTTCGTCTAACTGACCTTGCCGCCCATCCGTGTTAGCCTGTCCCCGGCATGACTGCGGGAGGACGGCATGCGCGATTTGGATCATGTGAAGGAAATCGACGAAGTCTTGCGCGGGCTTGAGACCGGTCGCGACCGCATCGTTTCCGATAGCTGGCGCCGATGTGTCGAATCCTACGGCATGGACCCGACCCGGCCCGATCCGGCGCATATCGTCACCGAGGCCGAGCTTCGCGAGCACCGGGAGCAATCCGAGAGGCTGATTGCGACGGCGCGATCCGGCCTGCAGACGCTGTTCCGGCAGGTTGCCGGCCAGAACTACGTCTTGTTGCTGGCTGATGCGCAGGGCGTGTGCGTCGATTTCTTCGGCGATCCCCGGTTCGAAGACGAGTTGCGCAATGCTGGCCTCTACCTTGGTTCGGACTGGACCGAAAACCTTGCGGGCACCTGCGGCGTCGGGTCGTGCATCGTCACCGGAGAAGCGATCACCATCCACCAGAGCGACCATTTCGGCCTGGCCCATACGCCGCTTTCCTGTACCGCGGCGCCGATCTTTGACACCAAGGGCGAACTTTCGGCGGTGCTCGACATTTCACTGCTGCGCTCGCCATCCCCGAAGACTTCGCAGAACCTGGCGATGAACCTTGTCGCGGCCTCGGCACGGCGGGTCGAGATGGCGAACATCATGGCGATGAGCGGGCGCGAATGGGTTTTGCGGGTCTCGACCAGTCCGGAGTTTCTGGATGTCGACCCCGAGGCCGCGGTGGCCCTGGATGGGTCGGGTCGGATCGTGGGCATGACCTCGGGTGCGCGACATGCGCTTGATCCCGACAATGACGACAGCCTGATCGGCACGCGCATCGACGAGTTTCTCGAGATGACTGTCGATGACCTTCCGGACCTGATGCGGGGCCGCCCGCCCGAGGATCGCTTGCTGCGGCTGAAGGACGGGCGCGGGCTTTTTGGTCACGCCATTGCGCCGCAGGCCCCCCGCGGGACGTCGGGGCTGGCGCGCCACCGGCCTGAGCTTCCGGGCGCCCTGGGCAGCCTGGCTGGACCCGATCCGATGATGTTGAACATGCTGACCAGGGCCGGCCGGCTTTCTAAGACCGCCGTGCCGCTTTTGATCACCGGCGAAACCGGCACCGGCAAGGAGCGCCTTGCACGTGCGATTCACGTCTGTGGCCCCCGCAGCCGCGGCTTCCATTCGCTGCGATGCGCCGGTCTTCGTGACCTGGAAATTCTGGACGATGTCGCGTCGGGCACGCTGTTTCTGCGCGGTATCGAAGACCTGTCGCCCGAGACACAGGACGCCCTGCTTACAATTCTTGACCGCCGTGACGACCTTCGCGTCATTTCATCGACGCGGGGTGACGCGTCTCAGCTGGCCGAAACACTGCGCGAAGACCTGTTCTACCGGATTGCCGGCGCCGTGCTTGCGCTGCCACCGCTGCGGCACCGTGCAGATTTCGACTGGCTGCTGGACCGGCTTCTGCGCCGCCGAATGGCCGACAACCCGCGCCTTTCGCCAGCCGCAAGGGCCGAGCTGAAGTCGCGATCATGGCCGGGCAATCTTCGCGAACTCGAAACGGCGCTCGACATCGCCGTTTCACTTGCCGAGGGGGCGGTGATCGACCTGACCGATCTTCCGGCGCCGCCCGCCGCACCGGCCCAAGAAGAAATGCCGGACACCGATCTCGAAGCCATCCTGATCGCCTGCAACTGGAACATGTCGCAGGCTGCGCGCCGCCTTGGCGTGAACCGCTCGACCGTGCTGCGCCGCGTGCGAAAAGCCGGTCTGACCCAGTCGGAATAGCCTGATCTTGTTGCGCCGCCGTTGCGCGCGCAACAGCCATGGGGCCCCAGGCCTGTTTTCCGGCGCATGACACCCAAAAGCATTGGCCGGACGCCAGGGATTTCTGCCAGCCTTGACCGCGAGGAAATCAATCTGCACGGAAACCGGAGGTAAACCCATGCTTGACTCAACCGCAATCGACCACACCCAGGCGTTTCTCGATGAATTCGGGAAAGCGCTCGAATCGGGTGATATTGACAGGGCCAAGTCGATGTTTCTCGACGACAGCTACTGGCGCGATCTCGTGACATTCACCTGGAACATCAAGACCGTCGAAGGCCCGTCCGGGGTCGAGGACATGTTGAAACATCAGCTTGCCACCACGAAGCCGGCGAACTGGCAGATCGCCGATGGCGAAGTACCCACCGAAGAGGACGGCGTCACCACGGCCTGGATCACTTTCGAGACCGAGCTGGCGCGTGGCTACGGGCTGGTCCGCCTGAAGGAGGGCAAGATCTGGACCTTGCTGACCACGATGTCCGAATTGAAAGGCCTGGAGGAACCCAAGGGTTTTGCCCGGCCACTTGGTGCCAAGCATGGTGCGGGCAAGAACCGGACGACGTGGAAAGAGGAGCGTGAGACGGAGGAGGCAGAGCTGGGATATTCCAAGCAGCCCTATTGCCTGATAATCGGCGGCGGCCAAGGCGGGATCGCGCTTGGCGCACGGCTGCGCCAGCTTGGTGTGCCGACAATCATCGTCGAGCGGAACGATCGGCCGGGCGACAGCTGGCGGAAGCGGTACAAGTCGCTCTGCCTGCATGACCCGGTCTGGTACGACCATCTGCCCTACATAAAATTCCCTGAGAACTGGCCGGTTTTTTCGCCCAAGGACAAGATCGGCGACTGGCTGGAGATGTACACGAAGGTCATGGAACTGAACTACTGGACCAGGACCACGGCCAAATCGGCGACCTACGACGAAAAGGCCAAGGAATGGACCGTGACCGTCGATCGCGAAGGGGAAGAGGTGGTGCTGAAACCGAAACAACTGGTCATGGCCACGGGCATGTCCGGCAAGAAGCGGATGCCGGAATTTCCCGGCATGGATCAATTCAGGGGCGTGCAACAGCACTCCTCGGAACATGACGGACCCGACAAGTGGAAAGGCAAGAAGGTCGTGGTTGTCGGATCCAACAACTCTGCCCACGATATCTGCGCCGCGCTCTGGGAGCACGACGCCGACGTCACCATGGTTCAGCGGTCGTCGACACATATTGTGCGATCCGACACGCTGATGGATGTCGGCCTTGGCGCGCTCTATTCAGAAGAGGCCGTGGCCAATGGTATCACCACCGAAAAGGCAGACCTGATATTCGCCTCGCTTCCTTATCGCATCCTGCACGAATTCCAGATCCCGGCTTATGCCGAGATGAAGAAGCGCGATGCAGATTTCTACGCGGGATTGGAAAAGGCCGGGTTCTGGCTGGATTGGGGCGACGATGACAGTGGGCTCTTCATGAAGTACCTGCGCCGCGGGTCCGGTTATTACATCGACATCGGCGCGAGCCAGTTGATCATCGATGGCGAAATCAAGCTGGAGCGCGGCCAGGTTGTTGAACTCGACTCGACCGGGGTGATCCTGGACAACGGCAAGCATCTGGACGCCGACCTGGTCGTCTATGCGACCGGCTACAACTCGATGAACGGGTGGGTGGCCGACCTGATGGGACAGGACATGGCGGACCGCCTGGGCAAGTGCTGGGGGCTTGGATCGGACACCACCAAGGATCCGGGCCCCTGGGAGGGCGAGCAGCGCAACATGTGGAAACCGACCCAGGTCGAGGGCCTTTGGATGCACGGCGGAAACCTGCACCAGTCGCGGCATTATTCGCAGTTCCTGTCCCTGCAGTTGAAGGCCCGGATGGAAGGGCTGTCGACACCGGTTTACGGGCTTCAGCCGGTACACCACCTGAGTTGACGATTGGCGCGCCCGGGCATTGCGGCCCGGGCGCGCTTCGACGCTGGAGCGAGAGCATTTTCTCCGTACGATCCGCGCACTGGAAATGGTGGACCGACCGTTCGACAAATCGCAATTGATCAGCCAAACCGAGTTCATCGCCGTCGGTTCAACTAGGCCACTTCATTCAATGACGGGCAGGCTGCAGAAGGCTCTGAAAGCGCTTGTCGTCAGTTAACGCGGTGAAATCCTCATCAAACCGCATCCAAAGTGCGAGGCGCCGGCCCACCACAGGTGGGACCTTGAAAGCCTGCTGAAGCCGGCAAAGCGCTTCCTTTGTGTCGTCCAGGATCGCGTGCATGCGCGCGACATTGTATTGAACCAGACAGTCGTTCGGGGCGATCGCAAGCGCCCAGTCCGCCCAGACGCCGGCACGGTCCGACTTGTCGAGATCGGCGAGAACCGCCGCACCGAAGGCAAGGGCGCCGGCATTGTCGGGATGCTCTTCAAGCTCCTTCTCGATCAGTTCCAGCGTCGCACGAAACCGCAGCGTCGCCGCTTCGTGACGGCCAAGGGCCTGCAACTCTTCTCCCAGCAGGCCACTTGCGCGGAAATCTTCAGGGCGCAAATCGGCGGCAAGCGCAAACCGTTCGGCAGCCCCGGCACGATCCCCTTGCAGGCGAAGATCGCGCGCCAGAAAGAACTGCGCCTCGAAGAGCTGTGGATCAAGCTCGATGGCCCGTCGCAACGCCGTCTCGGCGGCGGCGTACTCGCCTGTCGCATAGTGCGCAAGCCCAAGCGCGGCATGACCAAGCGGCAGGTCCGGGTCAAGCTCGAGCGCTTTCAGGCAGTCCGCCATCCCATCCTGCACGGGCTCGCTTTTGCCGGATTGGGTGATGCTCTGCAGCAGGTAAGATCTGCAGATTGATCGCTGGGCGTGTGCGCGCGCAAAATTCGGGTCGATTTCGATCGCGCGGGCCACCAGTGCCTCGGATGCGCGCATTGAATGGGTGTACATGCCGCGCAGATAAAGAGAGCGCCCCTTGAGAAACAGCTCATACGCCCGCGGATCCGTGGTTTCGGCCTTTGCCCCCGGTGGCGTGCTGACTGAGAATTCCCTGCAGAGCGCTTTCACGATGTCGCCAGAGATGGAATCATGCGCCGCAAAGACCTTTTCGACGGGGTGTTCGTAACGATCCGCCCAGACGATCTTGCCCGAGTACGCTTCGACCAGTTGCGCATTCAGGCGCAGATGCGTGGCTGAGCGTCGCATGCTTCCGCCCAGAACATGGCTGGCCCCGCGGGACAGGGCAGTTTCAGCGGCGACATGCGCACCCGCCGGAAAACTTGCACGCGGCACCACGTCGATGCCTGGCGCGCGGGCAAGATCTGTGGCGATATCGTCGATCAGCCCGTCGGCAAAGAAGCGTTGCGTCGGATCGTCGTCCAGCACCGTAAGCTCGGAAATCGCCACCACCGCGCGGGATGCCTCCGTGGGCGGCCCGGCCGGCCGTTCCTCGGCCCGTGGATCCACACCCGTCGCCGGCGGTGTCGGGTCTGGGGGCAGACCGTTCTGTTCAACCGCCGAGATCAGGCAGACGGATCTGTCGAAACTGTATCCCGACTCCAGAAACCGGCGCACCCGCATCAGCTTGGTTTCATCCTCCAGCAATGCCCGGGCCACATCCAATTCGGCATCGACCCGCGGCGAGTTACGGTTGATCAGGATGTATTTCGAGAATTCCGGCCGCTCGGTGTCCAGATCGAACCAGCAGATATAGCCATCCAACCAGGTGAAATTGCGCGTTCCCGACAGCACGAAGAGCGCACAATCGAGTGGAAACGGCCAATCTTCCGACCGTGTTTGCCCGACAAAGACGTTATCCTTGAAGGTGCAGTCGACATATGTGTCGTGCATCTTGCCTTCGCTGGTTTCGAAGGCGGCCCGCCCTTCGACCCGCGCGTCACGTTGAACCAGTGTCACTTCTTCAGTGATGGTATAGGGCTGCCCGTACCGATCAGTCGCGATATGCAGACCCAGCCAGTCTCCGGTCAACACGATCTTGCTGGTGATGCGGTCGACATTGTTGTCGAGAGCGATCAGGCGTTCGACTTTTACCTCGAGTTCACGTGCCATCCTATCGAGATATGATTTCATGACCGGACCGCCGCGTTCCGCCCGGTAGATCGTCGGGACGGATACACTGCCGCAGGCGGCAGAAAAAGCTTCGGCAGAGGGAAATCGCCGTTTGCGCAAGAACCGCAGGTCATCACCCCTGACACGAACAGAGTCGGATTTTGCTGAGGGCATCAAATCGTCTCTCAAATTCAGTCTGATCGAATTAGGCAGTAATTGATCAGTAATCGCAGCGGTTTGTCCAGCATTCTGGTCCACGGCTGAACGAGACAGGCGGTATGTCGCGGGTTTATGTCCGAGTGGTGTGCTGTTGATGCCGGGCAAATTTCGGCAAGTCGGCCAATTCAGGGCCGGACTCATAGAACGGCACAGGACGTTGATTGAAATAAAGGGATACACGATGAATTTCATTTCACCTCGCGCCTTTGCTCCTCTCTTCTTTGGCGCAGTTCTTTCGGCATCCGCCGAGGCGGCGACGATCACTACCTTCGCCAATACATCGGGTCCGACGCCCTTGCTGACGAATAATCGCTCGTCCCATGTCGATGTCTCTACCGGGGCAGCGATCTCGGGACCTCTGGGTCAGAACAGCAACATTATCTCGATCGACCCTTCCCTGCCGGCGCGCGCCGACGCCACGTCCATGGCGGACTCGACTTCTCGGTTTGAAAGCTGGGCATCCCTGAACTTCAAGGAGAGTAACGGACAGGCCAATTCGGGCGGGCTGCTGAGCCTCGACATCACCCGTCAGGACGCGTCCATAACCGCAATTCCGTTTACCGTCAGCAGAGCGTTCGTCGGCGCGATACAGGGCAGCAAGGCCTCGCTATTCTTCTCGTTCCGGATCACGGATCCGAACGCCAGCGACCCCTCGGCGATCATCGCGCAAGAGTTCGCAGCCATGGAGGCCTCGTCTGCTGGCACCAGCATTCAGTCGTCAGATCCCGGCGGGTTTCTTTCATCCGCGACCACAGGCAGCGGATTCGACCTTTCAATACTGAACGGCCAGGGCCTCTTTGACACCACAAACATCGGAACTGAACAGGGTTTGGTGGAAAATTACACCGGCGCGCTGGACATATCCGGCCTGCAGATCGGCCGCCAGTATTCACTTGGCTATTTGTGGGAGACGAAGGCAGAGGGGAAATTCGCCGGCGCACATTTCGTTGATCCAATCAACTTCTCCGGTAGCGGCATCGGCATCGACCGCGATGTGCTTGCAAAACTGACAGGAAGTACCCTGGGCCCGGTCCCTGTCGTTCCCTTGCCAGCCGCGGCCTGGGCCCTGATCACCGGTTTGGCGATGCTTGGCGCGGCAGGGGCGGTTTCGTGCAGGCGATCGGGGTTTTCGACCCGTTGGGCGGGGTAGCGATTCACACCCCCGATTTGTGCCCGGACGTCGATCCGGGACGAACCCAACGTTTCAGGCAGTGCCCGAATGCAGGGCAGCGGTCAGGAATGGCACGATGGAGAAAAACACCATGTTTGACAACAAGCTCCTACTGTTCGGCAACCCCATTGCCCTCGCGGCAATCGCGGCCGTCTGCTATGTCTCGGCCACTTTCGCGATGAAGACCTTCTCTTTGAACGCCTCCATTGCGACCGCCGTCATGATCTTCATGCTCATGGCGGCAGGCATATCTGTTGAAATCATTGCAATGGGCCGCGAACAGCTCGGCGTTCTTTACGTTCTCATTCTGGGGTTGGAGGTGTCATTGGTCGTGACAGTTTCGGTTCTGCTGCTGGGGGAAAGCTATTCGGCCAAGGAAATCCTTGGCATCATGCTGATTATCGCAGGCATCGCAGCGTTGATTGATCGCAGCTAGTCCGATTCAGCGGCAGTTGGATCCAGTCCGCACTCTTCTTGCCAACTGCGGCTGCGCCCTGGTCGATGCTTTCGGTCACGATCTTATGACGGAGCTTCAGGCGAGGTGCCTGCATCAGGTCGCTTCAGCCCATATCAACAAGTTCGACAACGAACTTGCGAACGCCGCAAGGCTGGGTCCAGGGCCAAATCATTCAAGTCACACAGTTTTCTTGGAAACAGAATGTTCTTTCGGCCATCTCGTCATTTTGCAGCCACCGGACCGCCATCAAATTGCCCGAATTCGGCCCTAGCGTCCCCATAATCGAATGCCGGAGCGTCGATCCGGCGGGTTGAACACGTGGGGGCGTGGGATAATTCGAGTGACTATGAGCGGTTCTGCAACGCCACAACATCTGCCAAAAACCGCCCGGGATCTACCTGGACTGAGCGGTGCTGACGCGGATGCGCGCAAGGCGGCGGAGCTGAACGCGGATATCCTGATACGCGAGGTGATGATCGAGCAGAAACGGCAGAACAACCACCAAGCGCTGCCTGAAATCGTCGCGGATGGCCCCGAAACCACGCCCGCACCCATCAAGCACCCCCGCCGTTTGTTCCGGAGAAAACGCACCGGGGCACCTGACGATACATTGCCGAAAACCGCCGGTCAGTTGTCGCGGGCCATCGGTGCGGGGATCTTGCTGGTGCGGGGCTACCGGCCCTCGCGCAAGCATCTGATCTTCGCGGTGCTGGCCGCGATCATGTATTTCCGCCCCTGGCTGCTTCCGGGCACGCTGTTCATTACCTTCCTGTGCGTCTTGATCGGCTACCTGACGCTTGGGCCGGACAGAGTGGCGGAACTGGTTGTCGGAGCCTGGCAACGGCTGCATGCGCGGCGCCCCGACCTGGCGGAAACCATCCGGCAGCGGGCCGAGGCGATGGCGGTTCGGATCGACGCGGCGCTGGACCGGATGCCGGGCAAATGGGCGGACGGTGTGCACGTACCGGATTTCTCCAAGCCCGACCCGGCAGAGGCGGACAGGCCGGACCCGTTCGAGCGGCTGGCGAAAGAGGCACAGGGCGGCTGACCTGAAGATTCAACAACAATTGAAGGGCAGGTTATGGCGAGGTGCCTTCAGCACTTGAATTTGCGCCGAGGCCCGCGTATGTCGCGCAGAACAGTTTCTCAGAGAAGTCAGCGCAAATGGCACGCACCAACCCGCTCCAGTTCATCCAGCAAGTCAGGGCCGAGATTTCCAAGGTCGTCTGGCCGACCCGGCGCGAGGTTTTCCTGACCACGGTCATGGTCTTC
Organism: Roseovarius sp. CAU 1744; assembly: GCF_039839345.1. Classification (NCBI taxonomy): domain Bacteria; kingdom Pseudomonadati; phylum Pseudomonadota; class Alphaproteobacteria; order Rhodobacterales; family Roseobacteraceae; genus Roseovarius; species Roseovarius sp. CAU 1744. The sequence goes on from NZ_JBDOQV010000009.1 coordinate 27,948, forward strand.
ATCATGGCAACGCTGACGGCGATCTTCTTTGCGCTGGTCGATCTGCTGATCCGTGGCGGGTTGCAGGGCATTCTTGGTCTGTTCGGCTGATTTTGGCCCGGTGAAGCGCGCGCGTCAGGCGGGTGCCGCATCCCCGTAGGCGAGGGCAAGCATCTCAACAGGACGGGCAGAGTGGACTGCCCCGGCGGCGTCGCGCGCCGGTTGCTCTCTGCCACCAAGAGAAAACCGTTCGACATGCCGGACCTCCAACTGCTGCCGCTCGAGATCAGAAGCGGAATTGGCCGTTTTTCACCGCTTGTTCGCACGGCCCGGTCGAAACATACCTCTTGAAATCGCGGCGATCTCGCTTTAGTGCACCTCCAAACGGATGACAGGCGCGCTGCGATTCGAGTTGCGCGCCGATTTTTTGTTTCGCGGACTGGCGTGGCCGGACCCGCGCAGAACAAGGAAACCCGGCCCGTTGGCCGGCAACACGAGGACAAGGTGCACGATGGCAAAACGGTGGTACTCGGTCAGTGTTCTCTCGAATTTCGAGAAGAAGATCGCCGAGCAGATCAGACAATCCGTCGCCGAGAACGGTCTTGAGGACGAGATCGAGGAAGTGCTTGTGCCGACCGAGGAAGTGATCGAGATCCGCCGCGGCAAGAAGGTGACGGCCGAGCGCCGGTTCATGCCCGGCTACGTGCTGGTGCGGATGGAAATGTCGGATCAGGGCTATCACCTGATCAACTCGATCAACCGCGTCACCGGCTTCCTGGGCCCGCAGGGCCGCCCGATGCCGATGCGCGATGCCGAAGTGAACGCGATTCTGAACCGCGTGCAGGAAGGCGAAGAAGCGCCGCGCACGCTGATCCACTTCGAGGTGGGTGAGAAGGTCAAGGTCAATGACGGGCCGTTCGAGGATTTCGACGGCATGGTCGAGGAAGTGGATGACGACAACCAGCGCCTCAAGGTGACGGTGTCGATCTTTGGCCGGGAAACCCCGGTCGAACTGGAATACACGCAGGTCACGAAACAGTCCTGACGTGTGTAAATCGTGGGAGGCGGCGCCTACGCGTAGGCGCACCGAACCACGGGCAAACCTGTCCGGCCATCGCGATGGTCCGGATGCTGTAAAAGGAGAAGGCTTATGGCCAAGAAACTCGCAGGCACGATGAAGCTGCAAGTGCCCGCCGGTCAAGCGAACCCATCCCCGCCGGTTGGTCCGGCACTGGGTCAGCGCGGCATCAACATCATGGAATTCTGCAAGGCGTTCAACGCCAAGACGCAGGAGATGGAGCCCGGCGCGCCGTGCCCGACCGTGATCACCTATTATCAGGACAAGTCCTTTGACATGGACATCAAGACGCCGCCCGCGTCCTACTACCTGAAGAAAGCCGCCAAGCTGAAATCGGCCGCCAAGCTGCCCGGTCGTGAAACCGTCGGCACCGTGACCACCAAGCAGGTCAAGGAAATCGCCGAGGCGAAGTGGAAAGACCTGAACGCGAATGATGTCGAAGCCGCGATGAAGATCATCCTGGGTTCGGCGCGTTCCATGGGCATCGAGGTGAAGTAAGATGGCAAAAGTAGGAAAACGTACCCGCGCGGCACGCGAAGCATTTGCTGGCCAGGAAAACGTCACGGTTGAAGAGGCCGTTGCGCTGATCAAATCGAACGCCAATGCCAAGTTCGACGAAACCGTCGAGATTGCCATGAACCTGGGCGTCGATACCCGCCATGCGGACCAGATGGTGCGCGGCGTGGTCGGCCTGCCCAATGGCACCGGCAAGGACGTGCGCGTTGCCGTATTTGCCCGTGGCCCCAAAGCCGATGAGGCGAAAGAGGCCGGTGCGGATGTTGTTGGTGCCGAGGACCTGATGGAAACCGTGCAGGGCGGCAAGATCGACTTCGATCGCTGCATTGCGACCCCCGACATGATGCCGATCGTTGGCCGTCTGGGCAAGGTTCTGGGCCCGCGCAACCTGATGCCGAACCCCAAGGTCGGCACCGTCACGATGGACGTGGCCGATGCGGTCAAGGCGGCCAAAGGCGGCGAAGTGCAGTTCAAGGCCGTCAAGGGCGGCATCGTTCATGCAGGTGTCGGCAAGGCATCGTTTGACGAGGCCAAGCTGGTCGAAAACATCCGCGCTTTCGTGGATGCGGTGGCCAAGGCCAAACCGACCGGTGCCAAGGGTGCTTACCTGAAAAAGATCTCGCTGAGCTCGACCATGGGGCCGGGCGTGAGCGTGTCGGTGGATAACGCTGCTGGCAACTGATCTGCAGGCATCTGAGTGAAAGAGACCCGGCCCCGACGAAGGGCCGGGTTTTTTTTGTCCGATCCGCGTTCATACCTGACGTCGAACTACTCTTCCTCGGGCAACCGATCCTGTGGCTGGTGCAGGGATTCCAACCGGAAACCCGGCCGGCAAGGCGGCTGATTGTGCGTCAGGGGAGATACGCTAGTTGAACGTTCCCGCCACACGGCCCAGCAGCATGAAGGCGCGGGCGGTGCGGGTGTCGGACAGCTCGGAAATCTCGGCATCCGTGGCGGTTTCGGCGAACTGGGTGAACATCCTGTCGAAGAGGCGCAGGAAATGGTGCGCGGCGTCGCGGAATATCGTGTCAGTGCGCATCCGGCTGGAGGCCAGCGCCAGCGAAGACCGGTCGCGCACGCCACCCAGCGATGCAATTGTCCGGCCCCGTTCACCGGCGGCAAAACGCCGCCAGATTTCGGGGCGGGCCATATCGGGGCGCAGATCGTCCATATAGATGCCGTCCTGCGACAACAGGGTCAGAACGTCCTGTGCGGCCTGGATCAACTGCGAGGTCGACCGATCCTTCAGCGCCCTGCGCAGCGCGGCAAAACCCGCCTTGTCGCCAGCATTTTCAGGGAAGTTGAGGGCCAGGATGAAATCCGGGCGGTCCGGTGGCGGCTGCATGTCCTCGGCCGATGTGCCTAACGGCAGGGCCACCTGGTCGTCGCCGGCGGTCTCGGCTTCGGGCGGGTGTATGGCGGGCCGGGCCGGGGTGGCCATGCGCGAGGACGAAAAGGTGGCCAGCGCGCTTTCGGTCTTGCGCTGGGCGGCGGCGATCTCGTCCAGTTTCTTGGCAACGGAAGGTTCCGAGACGGTGTTGCGCCCCTGGCTCTGTGCCACATAGGTCTGCCGGATCGCGTCGATCGCCGTTTGCAGACGCTGGCTTTCCTCGCGCATCACCCTGCTGGCGCGCGCAGCGGTCGCGGCGACCCAGATCATCGCGATGGGCATGAAAATGGCCAGCAGAATCATCACGAATTGCAGCGCGCCACCGGCGCCGTTGAACGTGCCACGCGGGGTGAGCACCAGGAAGAACAGTGCCGTGCCCAGCAACCACAGCAGCGACAGGGCAATCGCGATCACTTCGATACCGGTGATCGTTTCCTTGCGGGCCTTGTCATACACCCCCAATGGGGTCGGATGGGTATCCGGTTGGTTCGACATGGGTTCTGTCACTCAGAAAATCGTGGGCAGGTCAGATATAGGCGATCTTTACCACTTCGTAAGACTTGTCGCCACCGGGAGTGCGCACCTCGACGCTGTCGCCCTCATCCTTGCCGATCAGCGCGCGGGCGATGGGCGACTTTATGTTCAGCAACCCGTTCTCGATGCTGGCCTCGTGCTCACCCACGATCTGCCATGTCTTTTCCTCGTCGGTGTCTTCATCGACCAGCGTCACCGTGGCGCCGAACTTGATGGTGCCCGACAGCTTGGCCGGATCTATCACCTCGGCCAGCCCGATCACGCCTTCCAGTTCCTTGATGCGGCCCTCGATGAAGGACTGTTTTTCCTTGGCCGAGTGGTATTCGGCGTTTTCGGACAAATCGCCATGTTCGCGCGCCTCGGCAATGGCGCGGATGATGGTCGGGCGGTCTACTGATTTGAGCTGCTTCAACTCGGTCTCGAGCGCGGCAAAACCCGCTTGGGTCATTGGAATCTTTTCCATTTCGATCGTCCACTATCATCTGCAGGGGCCGTGGCGCGGCCCCGATTTTTGTTCAATACGTCGTGCAACAGTGCCCCGAGCGAGAGTTCCGATGCAATAGAGTATGACACCGGGCAAGGCAATCCTGCCAATTTGCCTAAAAAGCGCCGTTTTTTGCCGGTCATCGCGCGGCGTTTGGCCTGCAGCCCGGTGTCCGGTTGACGGCCCTCAAACCCACCGGTTTTCCGAGGATTCTGCGCGGGACGGGAATATCCCGATCCGGCCGCGTCCCGTTCGAATCACAAAAGGTTCCAGATTATTGGCAAGTGTGATTTGACTTGCGCGACTTTTTTGGCGACTTTCTGCCTATACGGGCATTGTTGAGGTTGCGAATGCGTAAGGTGTTGAGTGTCATAGGGGCAGTTGCCGTCGCGATGATGGCATGGTCCGGCAGCAAGGCTGCGGCGGATGATATCGAGGATGCGCGGATCATCGTCACTGCCAAGTCGAACACGGTCAAGAAATGGCATTACCCCCCGCGCTTTGTCGTCGTGCACGATCAGCCGGTCGATCGCACGACGTTCCGCGAGGTTACCGATTTCATCGTCGGCGCAACCGGACTGCCGATCCAGCAGCCCACTTTCGTCAACCTGGCGGAAGAGGCGTTCGACCCGCGTTTCTATACCGCATCGCGTTACAACCCGCGCCGCACCGTGGCCGGGCAGATGACCTCTGACTTGCTGATCGCACAAAAACACGATGTGCAATTGTCGGCCAATATCTTCGTTTTCATGGTGTCGCCGCACCTGGCCTCGCATTTCATCGCGCTGACCTCCTACGGGCGGTTCACCGGTAACCTGACCCGCAGCTACGTACAGGGCAGCGGCCCGTGCTATTTCAAGGTGCTGTCCAATGGTGACAGCATCCAGTTCGGCACCATTCTGATCGCACCTGATGTCGACCCCACCATGCAGCGCCATTGCATCTACGAAGAGATGGTCCAGGCCATGGGCCTGATGAATGACGCGCAGGATTCGCCCTTTTTCACCTTTGACAACCTGACCGACGACAAGCCCCGGGATTATGACCAGAGGCTTCTGGCGGCGCTGTATGATCCGCGGATTCGCAATGGCGACGAGGTTGATAAAGTGCTGAACATTTACGCCAGCCTGCGTGATGCAATCGCTGATCCCAGCTGAATCCCGTCAAATCCTGCCGGAATTGCGCAAAATCCCTGTCCCTGAACGCTTTAACGTCCGGTCGTGATTGCATTGACCGCATCTCTGGTTTAGCCACTCTCAAACCGTTTTTGTCCGGGAGGAGCGCGCGGAATGGCCGAGATTGAACGCGAAACGATGGAATACGATGTTGTGATCGTGGGCGCCGGCCCAGCCGGTCTCAGCGCTGCAATTCGTCTGAAACAGCTTGATCCCAACCGCGAGGTTGTGGTGCTGGAAAAGGGCAGTGAGGTGGGCGCGCATATCCTGTCGGGCGCGGTGCTGGATCCCTGCGGTCTGGACGCGCTGATCCCAGACTGGAAGGAAAAGGGCGCGCCGCTGAACGTGCCGGTCAAGGAAGACAATTTCTACATGCTGGGCGAGGCCGGCAAGGTCCGCATCCCAAACTTCCCGATGCCGCCGCTGATGAACAACCATGGCAACTACATCGTGTCGATGGGCAATGTCTGCCGATGGATGGCAGAGCAGGCCGAGGAGCTGGGGATCGAGATTTTCCCGGGCATGGCGTGTTCGGAGATCGTCTATGACGAGGCCGGGAATGTAAAAGGGGTGGTTGCCGGTGAATTCGGCAAGGAGGCCGATGGCAGCCACGGGCCGAATTACGAGCCGGGAATGGAGCTGCACGGAAAATACGTGTTCCTGAGCGAGGGCGTGCGCGGCAGCCTGTCCAAGGAAGTGATTGCCAAATACGACCTGTCGCAGGACAAGGAGCCGCAGAAATTCGGCCTTGGCATGAAGGAGATCTGGGAGATCGACCCCGCCAAGCACAAGGAAGGGTCTGTCACCCATACGATGGGCTGGCCGCTGGGCAAGAATGCCGGTGGCGGATCTTTCATCTATCACCTTGAAAACAATCAGGTCTATGTCGGTTTCGTGGTGCATCTGAACTACCGCAATCCACACCTGTTCCCCTACATGGAATTCCAGCGGTTCAAGCATCACCCGATGGTGGCGGAACTGCTCGAGGGCGGCAAGCGCGTGGCTTACGGTGCACGGGCGATTTCCGAGGGCGGATACCAGTCGATGCCCAAGATGGTCGCGCCCGGCGTGGCGCTGCTGGGTTGCTCCGTGGGCATGGTCAACGTGCCGCGCATCAAGGGCAACCATAACGCGATGCTTTCCGGCATGGCGGCGGCCGAAGCCGCCCACGCGGCGATCGAGGCGGGCCGTTCGGGTGACGAGCTGACCGAATACGAGACCGAAGTGCGTACAGGGGCGATCGGCAAGGACCTGAAGAAGGTACGCAACGTCAAGCCGCTCTGGTCGAAATACGGGCTGCTGGCCAGCCTGACGCTGGGCGGGTTCGACATGTGGACCAACACGTTCGGTTTCTCGCTGTTCGGCACGCTGAAACACGGCAAGACCGATGCCGAGGCGACGGAACAGGCCAGCACCCACAAGCCCATCGAATACCCCAAGCCAGACGGCAAGCTCAGCTTTGACCGGCTGACCAATGTCAGCTTCTCGATGACCAATCACGAGGAAAGCCAGCCCGCCCATCTGCAGCTGAAGGATCCGAACGTGCCGATGTCGGTCAACATGCCAAAATATGCCGAACCGGCGCAACGCTATTGTCCCGCGGGTGTCTACGAGGTGGTCGATGACAAGTTCGTGATCAACTTCCAGAACTGCGTGCATTGCAAGACATGCGACATCAAGGACCCCAGCCAGAACATCAACTGGGTCACGCCGCAGGGCGGGGACGGGCCGAATTATCCCAACATGTAAAACGCGCGTGATTTCTTGCTTGCGGGGCGGTCTGCGGGCTGTCCCGCATTGCGTTGTGAGCGCCATCAGACTACCTTGCCGGGTGAGCAAACTCTGAGGCAGGCGCACGTGAAACTCCGATCTCTCTCCATTACCGTTCTGGCGGCCACGTTGAATTTGATGGCGGTTCCGGGCCGCGCAGACGAGGATGTCGGCGCCTATCTGGCCGCCCTGCAGGCGCGGTATCAGAACGATTTCACCGCCGCCGCCGAACATTTCACACGGGCCCTGGCCAGGGATCCGTCCAATCCGGCACTGATGGAAAATGCTATCGCGTCGCTTGTCGGCCTGGGTGAGATCGACAGGGCCGTGCCGATCGCCCAGAGGATCGAGGATGCCGACCTGCTGAGCCAGGTGGCACATATGGTGCTGATCGCCGACGAGGGGCGCCGCGAGGCCTATGACGAATTGCTGGACAGGGTGTACCGAAACCGTGGCGTGGGCGAATTGGCCGATGGCCTGATTTCGGCCTGGGCGCATATGGGCAAGGGCGACATGAAAACTGCGCTCGAGCTTTTCGACGAGGTGGCCGATCAGCGCGGATTGCGCAGTTTCGCGGTCTATCACAAGGCGCTTGCCCTGGCCTCGGTCGGCGATTTCGAAAGCGCGGAGCAGATCTTTGCCGGCGAATCCGATGGCCCGATGCAGCGCACGCGGCGCGGCACGATGGCCTGGGCGCAGGTGCTGAGCCAGCTGGAACGCAACGAAGAGGCCGTCAAGATTATCGACGAGGTGTTCGGCACCGACCTTGACCCCGAGATTACCGAGCTGCGCCGCCAACTTGCAGAGAATGAGCGGCTGACATTCAGTATCATCGGGGGTGCCCGTGACGGTGTGGCCGAGGTGTTCTTCTCGCTCGGGCGTGCGCTGCAGGTGGATGCGGGGCAGGATTATGTGCTGCTGTATGCGCGCATTGCCGAATACCTGACGCCGGATAATGTCGATGCGATCCTGATGACGGCGGAACTTCTGGAAAACCTGCAGCGTCACGAACTGGCAACCACGGCCTATCGGCGTGTGCCGCGCGATCATCCGTCCCACTACCTGGCCGAGCTGGGCCGGGGCGAGGCGTTGCGCCGGTCCGGCAAGGTCGATGCCGCGGTGGAAGTCCTGGAGCAGCTTTCGCAGACCCATGCAGATGTGCCGGTGGTGCATGTGTCCCTGGGCGATCTCTATCGCCAGCTCGAAGATTTCGGTGGCTCGGCCAAGGCCTATGACCGCGCGCTGGAACTCTATGCCGAACGCGATAACGATCAGTGGTTCGTTCACTACGCCCGCGGGATCAGCTATGAGCGGCTGGGTGAATGGGAAAAGGCCGAGGCCGATTTCCGAAAGGCGCTGGAACTGAACCCGGAGCATCCGCAGGTGCTTAACTATCTGGGTTATTCCATGGTCGAAAAGCGGATCAACCTGGATGAAGCCCTGGACATGATCGAACGCGCCGTGGCCGCACGCCCGGACAGCGGCTATATCGTCGACAGTCTGGGCTGGGTTCTCTACCGTCTGGGGCGCTATGAGGAGGCGATCGGCCACATGGAACGCGCGGCCGAGCTGGAACCCGTCGATCCTGTGGTCAACGACCATCTGGGCGACGTCCTGTGGGCCGTGGGGCGGTACCAGGAGGCCATTTTCCAATGGCATCGCGCGCTTTCCTTCGTCGATCAGGGTGAAAGTGCGTCCGATGTCGATCCGGAACGCATTCGCCGCAAGCTCGAGGTCGGCCTGGACCAGGTTCTCGAAGAAGAGGGCAGCGCGCCTCTGAGAGTTGTCGATGACGATGGCTAGCAAGGCAAAGGAATTTGCGCCTGCCAAGGTAAATCTTACGCTGCATGTGACCGGGCAGCGCACCGACGGCTACCACCTGCTGGATTCGCTGGTGATGTTCGCCGATGTCGGAGATCGGATCACCGTCAAGCCATCGGACACGCCGATCATGATCATCAAGGGTCCCATGGCAGAAAGCCTGCCACGCGACCGCAGCAATGTGGTGGCGCAGGTTGCCGACGCGATGGGTGTCTCTGCGCAGATTCAGCTGGAGAAGAACCTGCCGGTTGCCGCCGGGATCGGCGGTGGATCAAGCGATGCGGCGGCTACGTTCCGCGCCCTGTCGGAGATCAGTGGAAAACCCATTCCCGAGGATCTGGTGGCCTTTGGCGCCGATGTGCCGGTCTGTATGCATGGCAAGGCCGCCCGGATGCGCGGGATCGGCAACGATATTCATTCCGTGCCCGACCTGCCGGTCCTGCACGCCGTGCTGGTCAACCCCAAGCTGCCGGTCATGACCGCCGAAGTGTTCAAACGGCTGCGCGATCACAATAACGCTGCAATGCCGGACGATCTGCCAAATGGTGCGTCGGCGCGCGAGCTGATCGCCTGGCTGGCCGAGATGCGCAACGACCTGCAAGACGCCGCGATCGAGGCTGAGCCGATCATCGAGCACGTATTCAATACGCTGGCGGTGACGCCCGGCTGCTTGCTGACCCGCATGTCGGGATCGGGGGGCACGTGTTTCGGGCTCTATGGCGATGCGGAAACCGCGGCCGCGGCTGCCGGGCGTCTGCATCAGGATTATCCGGGCTGGTGGGTGGCCGCGACGCGGTTGAACGCCTGATGCCTCAGCTGACCCGTGCGACCACGAAATCGGCCAGATCGAGCAGCATCTGCCGGACCGGGTGATCGGGCAGCCGGATGATCGAATCCTTTGCCTGTGACGCCCATCCCAGGGCATCCTGGCGCGTCCGGCCAAGCGCGTCATGGCGTTCCAGCAAGCCAAGAGCCTGCTCCAGGTCCCCCTCGCGCTGATCGCCTTTTTCGATGGTGCGCGTCCAAAAGGCGCGTTCTTCGGTGTCGGCCGCGGCGACGGCCTTGATGACCGGCAGGGTCAGCTTGCGCTCGCGGAAATCATCCCCCACATTCTTGCCGGTGGCCGCGCTCTGACCCTGATAATCCAGCAGGTCATCGACAATCTGGAAGGCGATCCCAAGTGCGTCGCCATATTCAAACAGCGCCTGTATCTGATCCTCGGGCACGCCCGAGATCACGCCGCCAACCTCGGTGGCCGCCGAGAACAGCGCGGCGGTCTTGCCCCGGACAATCTGCAGGTAGATGTCTTCGGTGGTGGCCAGATCACGTGCCGCGGTCAGCTGCAGCACCTCGCCCTCGGCAATGGTTGCCGAGGCGTTCGCCAAAATGTCCAGCACTCTCAGCGACCCGGTCTCGACCATCAGCTGGAAGGCCCGTGCGAACAGGTAGTCGCCAACCAGCACGCTGGACTTGTTGTCCCATAGCAGGTTGGCCGTGGGCCGCCCGCGCCGCTGTGCGCTTTCGTCGACCACGTCATCATGCAACAGCGTGGCGGTGTGAATGAATTCGACGGTTGCGGCCAGGTGCACGTCAAACTCGCCCTCGTAGCCGCAGAGGTCTGCCGCCGCGAGGGTCAGCATCGGGCGCAGGCGTTTTCCGCCGGCCTCAACCAGATGGGCAGTGACCTCGGGGATGCGCGGCGCGTGGCGCGATGCCATGCGCGTACGGATCAGCGTATTGACGCGATCCAGTTTGCCAGTCAGATACGCAGCCAGTTTTTCATGCGGTTTTGTAACGGCCTGGTCCAAACCCATCACACTCCTGTCACACCGCTCGACAAAGAGCGGGCGGTGCCCTTAAGTCATCCCCATGAGACAGCTCCTGCGCACGACCGACCCCACATCAATCGCCTTTGCTCAGGCGCTGCTTCAGGGCGAGGGTATAGACTGCTTTGAAATGGACGTAAATATGAGTGTTCTTGAAGGGTCTATCGGAATCTTCCCGCGCCGCCTGATGGTGCGCGAAGCTGATTTCGCCCGCGCCGCCCGGGCACTCAGGGATAACGGGATCGACGTCGATGACTGAGGGCTGGCGCGACGACCAGCTGAGCCGTGACGAGTTTCTTGGCGGGCGGTTGAGGATCCATCAGCCCAAACAGGGATATCGCGCCGGGATCGATCCGGTACTGCTGGCCGCCAGCGTGCCGGCGCGGGCCGGCGACACGGTGCTGGAACTGGGCTGTGGCGTTGGCACGGCGCTGTTTTGCCTGGGGTGGCGGGTGAACGGTCTTGCGCTGACCGGCGTCGAGGTGCAGGCGAACTATGCTGGCCTGGCGCGGCGGAACGCGACCGAAAATGCACTGCCCGCGGAAATCGTCACCGCCGATCTTGCGCGGATGCCGGACAGTCTGACCCGGCGCCAGTTCACCCACGTCCTGGCCAACCCGCCGTATTTTGACCGAAATGCCAGCACGCCGGCGCGGGATGGTGGGCGGGAACTGGCCCTGGGCGAGTCGCTGCCGCTGTCCGACTGGGTCAGGGTCGCGGCCAAACGGACAGCCCCCAAGGGGACCGTCACCTTTATTCACCGGGTCGAGAAACTGCCCGAACTGCTCGCCGCCGCTTGGCAGCAGATCGGCAGCCTGGAGGTGTTGCCGCTGATTCCCAGGCCGGGACGGGCCGCGCGGCTGGTCCTGATGAGAGGGCGCAAGGGGGGAAGAGCGGAATTCAAGCTACATCCAGGATGGGTTCTGCATGAGGGTAAGGCCCACCTCTCTGACGGGGAAAACTATACCAATGCAACGGCTTGCGTCTTGCGGGATGGCGCGCAATTGCCGTTTTCGGCCGCCGTTAATACAACTTAAAGTAGTTTTTTTATCGATTATGCTGCGGTTGCAGCGTGACAGCGGTGTGAAATTATGCTGGACTGGCAACCCATGCAAAATTTTGAGAGGAGACCGCCCATGAGCTTGAGTTCGCACGTTGAGGAACTGAAGAAGAAACACCGAATTCTCTCGAACCAAGTTGAAGAAGCGCAACGCGCACCAGGCTCAAGCGATATCGAAATCGCTGAACTCAAGAAGCAGAAGCTGCGACTGAAAGAGGAAATCACACGGCTGAGCGTGAACGCCTAACCGGGCGACACGTCACGCAGATCGACCAGATCGTGATTGCGGGCCAGGTCCGCAACACCAGAGGTCTGTTCGATCAGCCAGTTGCTGAAGGCAACGATCTGGGGCCGATTCTCGGCCCCGTTGGCGCAGATGACCCTGTAATTGGCGATCGTTTTCAGGGCTGTCCGAAAAGGTGCCACCAACCGGCCTTCCTGCAAGGCACGGGCAGCCAGCGCCCCTCGTCCCAATATGATACCTGCCCCGGACATCGCCGCATCAATGGCGTGGTCCGCCTGCGAATACCGTTGTCCCGTCCAGTCACGCGCGGGCAGGTTTGCGGCCCGGAACCACGCAGGCCAGTCACAGGGCGGGTCGAGAAAACGAATGTCGTCCTGGTGGATCAGGGGCGCGTTGGACAGGTCTTGGGGCCGATGGAATTTCTGTGCCAGTTCCGGTGCCATCATCGGTGTCACCCAGTCGTCCAGAAATTTACGCGCGTGCAGGTCCGGCGTATCGGGGCCATAGCCAAAGCGGATCGCCAGATCGACTTCGGAGTGAACCAGGTCAATCAGCTCCAGGCTGGCACTGAACCTGAGCTCGATCTCGGGATGCGCGCGCGCAAAGCTGTATAGCCGGGGCGCCAGCCAGACGGCGGTGAAGGACGGGCCCGTGGTGACGGTCAGCGATGCGTGATCCGTCACCCGCCTTGCGGCGCGCCAGGCGGATGTCAGCGTTTCGAAGCCGTCGCGCGCGCCGGGCGCAAGGACGCGGCCGGCCTCCGTCAGTTCGACCGCGCGGTTGTGGCGAATGAACAGCGGGCTGCCAAAATGCTCTTCCAGCGATTTGATCTGAAAGCTCAGCGCGGCCGGGGTCACGTTCAACTCGGCGGCGGCCTGCTGAAAAGACATGTGCCGCGCGGCGGCGTCAAACGCGCGCAGGGCGGTCAGGGGTGGCAGGCGGTCGCTCATTGTCAGTCAAGTAACACTTAACTGAAGGCAAAGAAAGTCTCGTTTGTAAAGAGGCACCCCGTGTTCCATCTTTGTCTCAGTCAAGTAATACAAAACAATAGAGGCTCTGCCATGATTGAAGCATCAACAAGCGCCCGAACCCGCGATGCCATGCGTGCAGCTCATGAAGCACGCAGCGATATGCTCAGGGAAATCTGGCGCTGGATCAGCAAATCGCATTCTGCCGGGTGATCGTTGCAAGCGCACTTGGAGGAAAGGAGAAGGCCGGTCAGCAGACTGGCCTTTTTCGTCCGTCGTCAGCGCGGGGCATTCGGTTCACGCGAAAGAAACATCCTGCAATGAAGGGATCTATGCCGTTCATCCAGCTGATGAGAATGCCTTGGGTGCGGCGTGACACCATCAAAAAAAGAGCCACCCGATTGGATGGCTCCTTGGGTCGGAAATCGTCTGGTGTCAGACGAAGAACTGCGCGCCATTTGCCGAGATGGTGGAGCCGTTCACGAAGCCGGCATCCTCTGAGGCGAGGAACGTCACGCAGCGCGCGATTTCTTCCGGTTCACCCAGACGTCCGGCCGGGATCTGGCCGATGATCGATTCGCGCACCTTTTCAGGGACGGCCATGACCATCTCGGTCGCGATGTAACCGGGGCAGACCGCGTTGGCGGTGATCCCGGCACGCGCGCCTTCCTGGGCCAGCGACTTGACGATGCCCAGATCACCGGCCTTGGTCGCGGCATAGTTGACCTGCGCGAACTGGCCTTTCTGACCGTTGATCGAACTGATCACGATGACGCGACCGAACTTGCGTTCACGCATGCCGGGCCAGACCGGGTGAACGGTGTTGAAAACGCCGGTCAGGTTTGTGTCGATCACCTGGTGCCATTGTTCGGGCGTCATCTTGTGGAACGGCGCGTCCCGGGTGATGCCCGCATTGGCGACGACCACGTCGATCGGGCCAACCTCGGCCTCGACCTTGGCAATGCCCGCGGCGCTTTCGTCATAATCCGCAACGTTCCACTTGTAGGTCTTGATACCGGTCTCGCTGGAAAAGGCGGCGGCGGCCTCATCATTGCCGGCATATGTGGCGGCGACATTGTAGCCTTCGGCTTTGAGTGCTTTTGAGATGGCCGCGCCGATGCCGCGCGATCCACCGGTGACGAGTGCAGTTCGTGCCATTAGTTCCTCCAGTCTGGCAAATAGGGTTTGGTAACTCTGTTACTATTTGGGATTAAGGTGCGCAACATTATTGCGCGAAGAAATGGCTGCAGTGCAGCAAATCGCCATCCGAAATCGACGGAGCATAAACTTTTGCAGGGTGCCGGGCCGCCGGCGCGGCACCCCGGAGAGAGTACGATTCGCGCCCTGTCAGCCGCGTTCCACGCAGAGCGCCACACCCATGCCGCCGCCGATGCACAGCGTGGCAAGGCCTTTCTTGGCGTTGCGGCGCTTCATCTCGAACAGAAGCGTGTTCAGCACCCGGCAGCCCGACGCACCGATCGGATGGCCGATGGCGATGGCGCCACCATTGACGTTCACGATCGCCGGATCCCAGCCCATATCCTTGTTGACGGCACAGGCCTGCGCGGCAAAAGCTTCGTTGGCTTCGACCAGATCCAGATCACTGACGGACCAGCCGGCCTTGTCCAGCGCCTTGCGGCTGGCATAGATCGGGCCGATGCCCATGACCGACGGATCCACCCCCGTCGTTGCGTAGGAGGCGATGCGCGCCAGCGGTTCGATGCCGCGTTTCTCGGCCTCTTCGGCGCTCATCAGCAGGGTTGCGGCGGCACCGTCATTCAGGCCCGATGCGTTGGCGGCCGTGACGCTGCCATCCTTGGTAAATGCCGGGCGCATCTTCTGCATGGCTTCCAGGCTTGCGCCGTGGCGGATGTATTCATCGCTGTCGACGACGATGTCGCCCTTGCGTGTCTTGACGGTGAACGGCGTGATTTCGTCCTGGAACTTACCCGCCTTCTGGGCGGCTTCGGCCTTGTTTTGTGAACCGAGGGCAAATTCGTCCTGCGCCTCGCGACTGATCTGCCACTGCTCGGCAACGTTCTCGGCGGTCTGGCCCATGTGGTAGCCGTTGAAGGCATCCCACAAACCATCGCGGATCATCGAATCGATGTATTTGACGTCGCCCATTTTCGTGCCGGCCCGCAGATGCGCGACGTGGGGGCTGAGCGTCATGCTTTCCTGGCCGCCCGCAGCGACGATGCCGGCATCGCCTAGCTGGATATGCTGTGCGCCGATTGCCACCGCACGGAGACCCGAACCGCAAACCTGGTTGATGCCCCAGGCGGCGCTTTCCTTGGGCAGGCCGGCGTTGATATGTGCCTGGCGGGCGGGATTCTGGCCTTGTCCGGCGGTCAGAACCTGGCCCATGATGGTTTCGGATACCTCGGATTTGTCGATACCCGCGCGTTCCACCACGGCTTCGAGAACCGCGGCACCCAGATCATGGGCGGGCGTATTGGCGAACGAGCCGCCGAAAGAGCCGACCGCGGTACGGGCCGCGGAAGCAATTACTACGTTGGTCAATGATTTTCCTCCACCAGAGCGGTTGCAAGTCGCGCGGGAAGGCGGCGGCGTGTCTGGCTGCGCCATTTGCATCCCGCATCTGATGAGGTCATAGCGCAGCCGTGGCAGGGCGGCAACCGCGGCAATCCGTCAGTCAGGCGGATGCTTGCGTCATGCCGCGTTCCTGCCAGGGCGGATTCACCGTCGGCGCGCCGAAATAATACCCTTGCAGACAGTCGATGCCCATCTGGGCAAGATATTCGGCATCCTCAGGTTTCTCGACGCTTTCGGCCACGGTCACCATGTCGAATTGTTCGGCCACTGATGACAGCGCGGCCGTCAAAATCTGGTTGTCGGAATCATGGGCGATACCGCGAATGAACTGACCGTCAATCTTGAGGATGTCGAAATAGAAATCCTTGAGATAGCGGAAACTGGTATAGCCCGCGCCGAAATCATCCAGGGCAAAGCTGATTCCCTTGCGCTGAACCTCGTTCATGAAACCGACCACCAGTTCGGGCACCAGCATGGCAGAGCTCTCGGTGATCTCGAGGATGAGGCGTTCAGCGACCGTCGGGTCGCTTTTCAGTCCGCGCCTCAGGATGCGTGTCCAGCGGCTGTATCCGATCGACCGCGCGGACATGTTGATTGACAGGCGCAGGCCGGGGTTTTCCGACAGGGTCTGAATGCCCTTTTCCAGCGCCAGGCAGTCGATGATGCGCCCGGTTTCCGTCGCCTCGATCACGTCGATGAAATCCCGGGCGGGAATGATGCGCCCGGTTTCGTCCAGCACGCGAACCAGGCCTTCGTAGAATGCCGGCTGGTGCTGGTTGGCCGAGGGCACGACCGTCTGAAAGGCCAGCATGACCTGTTTATGCTTCACCGCGTGGTTGACCATCTCGATCACCGTGCGATCGCGGGCCGAGACGGCATAGGATAACGGGTTGTCATGCCCTTTCGGAACGTCGGCCCAGTTGAAGGAAGATGTCATGATCGTCTCCGGATGTGTTTGATTGCACATTGCGGCGTTCAGGCTAAGGATGGGTTAAACCAATGATTTGAAAGACTTTGGCAACCGGCGGGCCAAAGCGGGAGGAAAGACCATGGAGAGATGCGGCTGGGTCGGGCAGGAGGAGATTTATATCGCCTACCACGACGAAGAATGGGGCGTGCCGGAATATGACAGCCGTGCGCTGTGGGAGAAACTGATACTGGACGGGTTCCAGGCCGGCCTGAGCTGGATCACCATTCTGAAGAAGCGGGACAATTTTCGCGAGGCATTTCAGGGGTTTGATCCGAATGTCATCGCCGGTTGGGGTGAGCGGGAAGTGACCCGGCTGCTGCAGGATCCGGGCATTATCCGGCACCGGGGCAAGATCGAAGCCACGATCGCCAATGCAAGAGCCTGGCAGCGGATCGAAGCTGAGACGGGTTTTGACGCCTATCTGTGGAATTACGTGGGTGGCCGCCCGATTCAGAACGGGTTCGGGCGCTTGCAGGACGTCCCCGCCAAAACCGAAATCTCCGAAGAAATTTCGAAAGATTTGAGGAAAAGAGGGTTCAAGTTCTGCGGGCCGACGATCGTCTATGCGTTCATGCAGGCCTGCGGGCTGGTCAATGATCATCTGGTCACCTGTCCCTGCCGTGAGAAGGTTGCCAGGCTGGCGCGCTAGTGGTGGCGTGAGATATGCCGGGGTGCCGATCCGGACATTGATGAGAATTCGCTTGTTGTCGGGTGGCACAAGCGTCTAACTCGGCGTTGGAAACGGGGGCATCATGGTACGATCCGACAACCTGACCGGCGCGCTGCTGATGATGGCCTCGATGGCGGCGTTCACGCTCAATGACACGATGATGAAAATGCTGGCAGGAGAAATCCCGCTCTTTCAGCTGCTGTTCCTGCGTGGCGTGATCACCTCGGTCCTGGTCGCGCTAGTGGCCTGGCGGATGAACGCGCTGACATTGCGGCTGCCCAAGCGGGATCTGAAATTCATCGGGCTGCGAACCGTGGCCGAGATCGGGGCCGCGTATTTCTTTCTGACCGCATTGTTCAACATGCCGCTGGCCAATGTCACCGCCATCCTGCAGGCGCTGCCGCTGACCATTACCCTTACCGCGGCGCTGGTGTTCAAAGAGCCGATCGGCTGGCGGCGGCTGCTGGCGATCCTGACCGGTTTCATCGGCGTCCTGCTGATCGTGCGACCGGGCGCAGAGGGGTTCAACAGTTATTCACTTTACACGCTCGCGGCGGTCGCCTTCGTGACCTTGCGGGACCTGTCGACGCGGAAACTGTCCAGGGAAACGCCATCGATGCTTGTGACCTTGGCCACGTCGGTCGCGGTCATGGTGGTGTTCGGCCTGGCCAGCCTGCCCCGGGAATGGGTGGCGATGGATCTGCGGGCCGGGGCGCTGACATTCGGTGCGTCGTTCATGATCATTGGCGGGTATCTCTTTTCCGTCATGGTCATGCGGGTGGGCGAGATCAGTTTTGTCGCGCCGTTCAGGTACACGGGGCTGATATGGGCGCTGGTGCTGGGTTGGCTGGCATTTGGCGAATGGCCCGACCCGATCACGTTGCTGGGGGCGGCGATCGTGGTGGGCAGCGGCATGTTCATGCTCTACCGCGAGGCCCAGCTGGGCCTGGCGACGCGGCGCGCACAACGTTTCCGGGGCCAGCGGGAACGGTGATCATGGTACCAGCTTCGTGGACGAATCTGCCATTCGGTTGCGTTCCCTCCGCGCGGAATCAAGGCCGCAGGCCGCCGCGCGATCGCCAGACCGACCCCCGGACTGGCGATTGGGTGATGTTGGCGCATCCTTCAGGGCATTGTCGGAGTTGGCAGGGATAAACTGCGCCGAACCAAGGTTGTTCGCCACCCCGCGGTCTGGCCATCGCGCGGCTCTCGTTGACTGACCGCTCTGGGCTCGAACCGGCCAGGCGACGACGGGATCACGACATTTTTGTCTGACCGTCTGATGGTCCCCGGCTCACCCTTCCTTCAGCGCGCGGGGCTCAGGACCGCCGGTGGCCCAATCGAGCAGTTCGACGGTGTGGACGATCGGAATGTTTGTTCCTGATCCGATCTGCATCATGCAGCCGATATTCCCCGCGGCGATCACGTCGGGCGATCTCGCCTCGAGCGTCCTGATCTTACGCGCCTTGAGCTTGGCCGAGATTTCCGGCTGCATCAGGTTGTAGGTGCCCGCCGAACCACAGCACAGATGCGGATCAGACGGCTCGACAATCGTAAATCCCGCGCGTTTCAACAGGTCTTTCGGATAGGTCTTGATCTGCTGGCCATGTTGCAGCGAGCAGGCCGCGTGATAGGCGACGACCATCTCCCTGTCCGGCCCCTCGGGCAGGTCGAGCTGCATCAGAAGTTCCGAGACATCCATCGCGATCTGCGATACGCGCGCGGCATCTTCGGCCAGCGGTTCGTTGCGGAACATGTGCCCGTAATCCTTGACCGTTGTGCCGCAGCCGCTGGTATTGATGACGATCGCATCAAGGCCCTTGCCATCCATTTCGGCCGCCCAGGCCCGAATGTTTCCGGCGGCGGAGGCATGGCTTTCCTGCGTCTTGCCCATGTGATGGGTCAGCGCGCCGCAACAGCCGGCACCCTCGGCCACCACAACCTCGCAACCCAACCGCGTGAGCAGGCGGATGGTGGCATCGTTGATATCCGTGTTCAGCGCCTTCTGCGCGCAGCCGGTCATCAGCGCCACGCGTTTGACCGGTTTGCCCTGGGCGGCAAAGCTCTGCGGGTCGTCATTGCGGCTGACCGGCGGGATATGTTTCGGGGCCATCTCCAGCATCGCGCGCAGCCGGGCATCGGGCATCAGCCGGGCAAAGGGCCGCCCGATCCGGGCCCCCAGCAGGGCCAGCCGGAACCGCGTGGGATAGGGCAGGATCCTTGACAGCATCCAGCGCAGCGCGCGGTCATCCCAGCGACGGGTGTAATTCCGCTCGATATACTCCCGCGCGTGATCGACCAGGTGCATGTAATGCACGCCTGAGGGGCAGGTCGTCATACAGGCCAGGCAGCTCAGGCAGCGGTCGATATGTTTGACGGTTTTCTCATCGGGTTTGCGGCCCTTCTCCAGCATGTCCTTGATCAGGTAGATGCGACCGCGCGGACTGTCGAGCTCGTCCCCCAGTACCTGATAGGTGGGGCAGGTCGCGGTGCAGAAACCGCAATGGACACAGGCCCGCAAAATCTGGTTCGATCGCGCGGTGGCAGGGTCTTGCAGTTGATCGGGGGTAAATTCGGTTTTCATTCCTCGGCCAGCATCTGTGCAGTGTAAAGCCCGAACCAGGGCAGGGTGGTGGCCATCGCGCCGATGGCGAAAATGACCTTTTGAAGGGGTCGCGACTTGATGCGATACCGCAGGGCCAGCGCGCAATAGGCCAGGACGACGATCCAGGACAGCCAGCTTGCCACGATGACCGCAAGGCCCGGATAGGGGCTGGGTTCGTACATCGGCGCCATCCATGTGGCGATGCCGAAGGCCACGATCATCAGCAGGATCGCACAGGCCATCAACGCCGCGATTCGGTGCCGGCTGGGCGCGGGCCGGGCAAGCCGCCAGAACAGAACCGGGCCGAGTACGAAGACGACGAAGAAGGTCACGATCAGCTTCATGTCCCTTGTCCCATCAGACCCGGGTTCAATATGGCGCGCGGGTCAAACCTCTGCCGTAACCCAGCCTGCAATCCGGCCACCGCTTGCGGGAGCGGCTGAAAGACGCTTTCGGTCCGGCGCAGATCAGCCGGGGCCTTGAACAGCGTGGCATGGCCGCCCACCGACTGCACGTTGAACTGCAGATTGTGATGCAAGACACGGATACCCTCGTCCGAGTTCTCTCTTTGACCATCCGCGCCATAGGTCGCGGCATGAACAAGCTGATCGCTGGCCGCGCCGATCCACAGCAGGCCACCGCCCCAATCTAGCACACAGTCGTATGCGTGCATCTGGTCCATCGTATCAAGGAGCTCCAGCGCATCGCTGGGTTTGACCGAGACACGCCAGACAGCATCATGATCCCGAAGGGCTTCGACATCGCGGATGTATTGCCATCCGGCACGGGTGCGTTGGGGGTCGGTTTCAAGCGTGAATGTCCCGAAATCCGCAAGCAAACCCTGCAGCTTTTCGGCGCGGTAGGCGACGGAGTTCTCAAACCCTTCCAGCCGGATCATCGTCACGGGGGCACCATCCACGCCTTTGCACAGATGCGCCGCTCCGGTTACCTCGAAAGGTGATCCAAGCGCCACGCTTAGCGCCTTGACCGCATCTGCAACGCCCAGCCCCTCCAGCAGCAGAACACCGGTCGCATGTGACTTTGGCAGCACCTTCAGCGAAACTTCGGTCAGCACGCCCAACGTGCCGAAACTGCCGGCCATCAGCTTGACCAGATCGTAGCCGGTCACGTTCTTCATCACCCGGCCGCCATTCTTGATGATCCTGCCCTGGCCATCGACAAACCGCACCCCCAGCAGGTGATCGCGACAGGCGCCCACCTGTATCCGCCGCGGGCCCGAGACATTGGCCGCCACGACGCCGCCGATTGTCGGCGCACCGGTCGTGCCCAGCAGGGGCCGGTGATCCATCGGCTCGAAGGCCAGCCGCTGCCCCTCGGCATCCAGTACCTTTTCAACCTCGGCCAGCTTCGTGCCCGCGCGCGCAACAAGCGTCAGGGCGCCAGGCTCGTAAAGCTCGATGCCGCTGAGCCCGGTCGTGCTCAGCACTGCCCCCTCGACCGGCGCGCCGACGGGCCGGGTACCGCCCCCCTGAACACGCAGCGGCGCGTCGGTTTCGCTGATCACTTGCGCCAGGTCGGCCTCGGATGCGGGGGTCAGCTCTTTCATCGTTGCAAAAATACTCCGGGGTGAGGCCGTCAGGCCGAGGGGCAGCGCCCCTATATCAAGTTAACGCTATTCCGCCGCGATCCGGCGCGTGTCCGAGGCGGCAAGCGGAAATACCTTCGCCGGGTTCAGCAGCCATTTCGGGTCGAACACATCCTTGACCGCCATCTGGATATCGAGATCGTCAGGCGCATATTGGTCGATCATCAGGTCGCGCTTTTCGATGCCCACCCCGTGTTCACCGGTCAGGCAGCCGCCGACCTCGACACAGAGCCGCAGGATATCGGCGCCGAAGGCCTCGCACAGCTCAAGATCGCCGGGCTTGTTGGCATCGAACAGGATCAGCGGGTGCATGTTGCCGTCGCCCGCATGGAACACGTTGCCCACATCCAGACCGTATTCCTTGCTCATCTCGCCGATGCGTTTCAGCACATAGGGCAACTGGCTGACAGGGATCGTTCCATCCAGGCACATGTAGTCATTGATCTGCCCCATGGCCCCGAACGCGGACTTGCGGCCCAGCCAGATCCTGGCGCTTTCCTCGGCCGAGGTGCTCTCGCGCAGCTCGACCGGATCATGTGTGCGGGCGATCCTGACGATCGTGTCCAGCTGTTCGTCAATCTCGGCGTCGCTGCCTTCGACCTCGACAATCAAGAGGGCCTCGCAATCGGGGTATCCTGCCCCGGCAAATGCTTCGGTCGCGCGGATGCAGGGGCGGTCCATGAACTCTATCGCCACCGGCAGCACGCCCGCCTTGATGATGTCCGATACGCAGGCGCCGGCGACCTCGTTCGAGTCGAAGCCGATCAGCACGGGCCGCGCACCCTCGGGCTTGCGCAGGATCCGCAGCGTGGCCTCGGTGACGACGCCAAGCTGGCCCTCTGACCCGCAGATCAGGCCCAGCAGGTCCAGTCCTTCGGCGTCGAAGAACGCGCCGCCGATCTCGGTCACGGTGCCATCCATCAGCACCAGGGTCACACCCATCAGATTGTTGGTGGTGACCCCGTATTTCAGGCAATGCGCTCCGCCCGAATTCATCGCGATATTGCCCGCAATCGCACAGGCAAGCTGGCTCGAAGGGTCGGGGGCATAGAAAAAACCCTCAGCCTCGACCGCACCGGTGACCGACAGGTTGGTGCGGCCGGACTGCACCCGGATGAAACGATTGTCATAGTCGGTTTCCAGCACCTCGTTCAGACGCGCCACGCCCAGGATCACGCTGTCGGCGGTGGGCAGCGCCCCGCCCGCCAGCGACGTGCCCGAACCGCGCGGCACCACCGGCACGCCCATATCGTGGCAAATCCTGAGCACGTCCGAGACTTCCTGGGTCGAACCCGGCAGTACCGCCAACAAGGGCGGGCATTTATAGGCGGTCAGCGCATCGCATTCATAGGCGCGTGTTTCGTGGTCGTCGGAGATGATCGCATCCGGGGGCAAGACCGCACGGAGACGGTCGATCAACTCTGCTTTGCGCGCGATGATCAGCGGGTTGGGTTGTGGCATTTCCATTGATATTCTCCGATTGGTAATAATTTATAACCAATTTATCCGACTGGCAAGTCGATCCATGACGCGCTATGCGGGAAGTATGGATCTGATCGAACGGCTTTCGCATTTTACCACATTGGATCTGGCGGCGCTCTGTCTCTTGGTGCTGGGTTGGGGCGTTATCGGCTATCTCATTGAAAACGAATTCAAAAGCATGAAGTCGGTCACGATATTGATGGCCGGCTACCGCCGAGAGTGGATGGCGCATATGATCGCACGGGAACCGCGCGTTTTTGACGCGCAGTTGCTGATGATGATCCGGCAGGGCACGTCGTTTTTCGCGTCGGCCACGATGCTTGCCATCGGCGGGTGTCTGGCGTTGCTGGGCAACACCGAACGCCTGATGGGCATCGCCGCGGACCTGACCCTGGAGGGCGGCCCCAGCATCGTCTGGGAGTTGAAGGTGCTGGTGATCCTCGGCTTCCTGGCCAATGCGCTGTTCAAATTCGTCTGGGCCAACCGCCTGTTCGGCTATTGCGGGGTCCTGATGGGGTCGGTGCCCAATGATCCCTCTGATCCGCAGGCCAGGATACGGGCCCAGAAGGCGGCCGAGATCAACGTCACGGGCGCGCGCAGTTTCAACCGCGGGCTGCGCTCGATCTATTTCGGCCTGGCGGCAAGCGCCTGGCTGCTGGGGCCGGGGGCGTTGATGGCTGCGGTGGCGATGACCTGTTTTGTACTTTTTCGGCGAGAGTTTGCATCGCGGTCAAAGGAAATCCTGATGTTGCCGGAATGAAAACACAGCTCACACATAGTCGTGACTCGAAATCTTTGCGGGTCCGGATAAGATGAGATGCATGACTAAATTTCTCACGCTGCTCACCGCTTGTC
This sequence comes from Roseovarius sp. CAU 1744, assembly GCF_039839345.1. Taxonomy (NCBI): domain Bacteria; kingdom Pseudomonadati; phylum Pseudomonadota; class Alphaproteobacteria; order Rhodobacterales; family Roseobacteraceae; genus Roseovarius; species Roseovarius sp. CAU 1744. The sequence goes on from NZ_JBDOQV010000009.1 coordinate 51,537, forward strand.
TGATCGCGTTCCCCGCCTGGGCGGAAGGGCCGCAGATCATCGATGCCCGCATCAAGAAGACCGGCATGGTCTGGCGGGTCGATGTGACCCTGAAACATGCGGATACCGGGTGGGAGCACTACGCGGACGGCTGGGAGGTTCTGGATGCCGAGGGCAACCGGCTGGCCTATCGCGAATTGCTGCATCCGCATGTCGACGAACAGCCATTTACCCGATCGCTCAGCGGGGTGGTCTTTCCCGATGGCACCCGAGAGGTCTTTATCCGCGCCCGTTGCAATGTCGATGGCTGGGCGGGGGAAACCACACGGGTTGCGTTGCAGCCGTGACCGGCGGGTGACGGCAGGGGTTCGAAACCCTCAGGCGATGGGTTATGCAGCAGGGACGCACCCTTTGCCGAAAGCCCTGCCATGCCGTCCCTTCCCGATTTCAGACTGGAAACGCATTTTGCCAGATGGGAATTCAAGGCGCGGTATCATCTGACCGCCTCGGATGCCGAAAGCATGTCGCTGGGCGATTTGCTGGCAATGGCCACGCCGGAAGAGCGGGCCGAGTACGAGGGGATGTGGCTGGGCTATACCGAGACCTTCGGCGCGTCCGATCTGCGCGCGGCTGTGGCGGCCACCTACGCGGATCAGAACGCCGCGAATATCCTGTGTTTCGCCGGCGCAAGCGAGGGGATTTTCGCGGCCAACAACGTGATCCTGGATCGTGACAGCCACGCTATCGTGGTGACGCCCAATTACCAGTCGCACGAGACGTTGCCGATGGCGATCTGCAGCGCTACGGGTGTGCCGCTGGACCCGGATGACGGGTGGTCGCTGGATATTGACCGGGTGGCCGATGCCATTCGGCCAAACACAAGGCTGGTCACGATCAACTTTCCGCATAACCCGACCGGCGCCATCCTGCCGACGGATTGCTATCAGGCGCTGATCGAGCTATGCCGCAAACACGGCATCTACATCCTGCATGACGAGATTTTCAACGGGCTTGGGCCGTCCGGCACCGAACACCTGCCGTTCGTCGCGGACCTCTACGAGCGTGGCCTGTCGCTGGGCGTGATGTCGAAATCCTACGGGCTGCCGGGGTTGCGGATCGGCTGGATCGCCTGTCAGGACACGGATGTGCTGTCCCGGATGGAGCGGATGAAGCATTACCTGTCGATCTGCAATTCCGGCCCCAGCGAGCGGCTGGCCAAGATCGCCCTGGAACATCGCCAGACGATCCTGGCGCGCAACTGTGCCATCGTGGACGAAAACCTGCCCAAGTGGGATGGGTTCTTTGCCCGCCACCCCGATCTTTTCGAGTGGTCGCGCCCCGACGGGTCTTGCATGGCGTTCCCGCGATACAAGGGCGCTGACGGGGTCGAGGCGTTTGCCCGGTCTCTGGTCGAGGAGGCGGGGGTTCTGTTCCTGCCCAGCACCATCTATTCCTCAGAACTGGGTCCGACACCGACGGACCGTTTCCGCCTGGGTTTCGGGCGCAGGGGGCTGGACGAAGGGCTGGCCGCGCTTGAGGCGCATCTGCGCAAGAACAGGCGCGCCTGACAGCCCAGGCCTCGGTATGATCGCGGCGACCCCTGCCGCCTGAATTTCGGCCCGAACAGCAGCTTTCTGACCTGTCTCACCCCCGTGGCGAAACCAATCCGCACGGTCTGTTCCAGGCCTGTGCTGCGGCCTGCCTCGAGAAAAAGCTGGACTCGTTATGCAAAATGTATACAAAATGTATCCAGCGAGGAGATTCGATGGCCAAAGACAAGAAAACCGCCTGTCTGGACGATCTGCGCATGCGGATATTGCGGCAGGATATCGCGCCGGGCAGCGATCTGGACGAGGCCAGCCTGTGCGACCATTACGGTATTTCACGCACGCCCATGCGAGAGGTCTTTCAGCGCCTCAGCGGCGAAGGCTATGTGCGGATCGAGCAGAATCGCGGGGCCAAGGTTGCCTCGATGGATCTGACGGTCATGCGGATGTTCTTCCAGACCGCACCGATGATCTACGCCAATGTCGCACGCCTGGCCGCCGAAAACCGCCGATCGGACGAGATCCCGCCGCTGAAGGCTATACAGGAAGAGTTCCGCGCCGCCGTTCTGGCAGGGGACACCGCCGGGGCGGCCCTGCTGAACCATGCCTTTCACGAACAGATCGGCATCATGTCACACAACCCCTACCTGCGGGCCAGCCTGGGTCGGATGCTGATCGACCACACGCGGCTGAGCCAGACATTCTACCGCCCGGTCTCGGAGGACGAAAAACACCGTGTGACCAAGGCGATTGACCACCATGACGCGATGATTGTCGCCATCGAGCGGCAGGAATCGGCGGTGATCGTCGACCTGACGATTGATCACTGGAACCTGTCACGCGACCGGCTGGAGCAGTTCGTTTCCCCCGACCCGCTGCCGCTGGACGTGATTGCAATGAAGGACAGAAAACATGCGCTTTGAAGGCATCTACACGCCCCTGGTGACGCCCTATAATGATGATTTCAGCGTCAACGAGCAGGCGCTTGCCGATGCGGTGGACCTGCTGATCGGTGCGGGCGTGCACGGGATCATCGTGGCGGGCACGACCGGTGAATATTACGCGCAGAGCTTTGATGAACGCATCTGGTTGATGAAGCGCGTGCACAAGCTCATCAACGGGCGCGTGCCGATGATCGCGGGCACCGGCGATATGCGCACTGAAAACAGCATCGAATACGCCAAGGCCGCCAGGAAGGTGGGTGCGGATGCGCTGTTGATCGCCACGCCGCCCTATTCCTGCCCCACCGGCCGCGAGGTGGCACTGCATTGCCTTGCGGTGGACCGCGCCGCCAACATGCCCGCGATGCTTTACAACTATCCCGGCCGGATGGGCGTGAACATGGACGAGGAAACGCTCGATCGCCTGGGGCGGTCGCCCAATTTCTGCGCGATCAAGGAAAGCTCGGGTGATATCAACCGCCTGCACCTGCTGGCGCGGGACTATCCGCATATCCAGCTGAGCTGCGGCATGGACGACCAGGCGCTGGAATTCTTCGCCTGGGGTGCGCGCAGCTGGGTCTGCGCGGGCTCCAACTTTGCCCCCGAGGCGCATATCGCGCTCTACCAGGCTTGCGTGGTCGAGGGCGATTTCACCAAGGGCCGGGCGATCATGTCGGCGATGCTGCCGCTGATGCGGGTGCTCGAACAGGGCGGCAAATTCGTCCAGTGCATCAAGCACGGGTTGACCATGCGCGGCATCCCTGCCGGCCCACCGCGCAAACCCCTGCATCCGCTCAACAAGGACGACAAGCGGGCGCTTGAGGAAGTGATCCGCACCATGAACACGGCCGTGGCCAAAATCACAGGAGAGGCCAAATGACTGACCTTCTGACCCGCGACGAATATGGCGCCATCGCCGCCGAGATCGACCTGCCCGCAACCCCGTTCATCGACGGCAAGTTCCGCAAGGGCTCGGGCCCGATGATGGACACGATCAATCCGGCCACCGGCGAGGTGCTGACCAGGATCAGCACTGCCAATGCCAAGGATGTTGATTTCGCGGTCAAGAAGGCGCGCGAGGCGTTCGATCAGGGCCACTGGTCGCGCCTGCACCCGTCGGAGCGCAAGGATGTGCTTATCCGCATGTGCAAGCTCATCACCCGCCGCCGTCGCGAACTGGCGGTGATGGAAAGCCTCGATAGCGGCAAGCCGGTTCTGGATTGCGAGACGATCGACATCCCCGAGACCATCCACTCGATCAAGTGGCACGCTGAACTGGTCGACAAGATCTACGACCAGACCGGACCATCCGGCGATGATGCGATCAGCATGATCGTGCGCGAACCGCTGGGCGTGGTGGGCGTGGTGCTGCCGTGGAACTTCCCGATGCTGATGATGGCGTGGAAGATCGGCCCGGCGCTGGCCGCCGGCAATTCGGTGATCGTGAAGCCCGCCGAACAGACCAGCCTGACCGCTCTGCGTCTGGCCGAGATTGCCCATATGGCGGGCGTCCCGCGCGGCGTGCTGCAGGTGCTGCCGGGCGATGGCCCCTCGGTGGGTGAGCCGCTGGGGATGCACATGGATGTGGACATGGTAAGCTTTACCGGCTCAACCGAGACCGGCAAACGGTTCCTGCGATATGCGGCCGACAGCAACATGAAAGAGGTCACGCTGGAATGCGGCGGCAAGAACCCCTGCGTCGTGCTGGCGGATGCCGAGAACCTCGATCACGTGGCGCAACATGTGGTCAACGCGGCGTTCTGGAACATGGGCGAAAACTGTTCGGCGGCGTCGCGGCTGATTGTGCACAAATCGGTCAAGGAGCCGCTGATGGAACGCATCGTGGCGCGCATCCGCGACTGGAAAACCGGCGATCCGCTGGACCCGGCAAACCATCTGGGCGCGCTCATTGACGCCGAGCACTGCAAGAAGGTCGGCAAGTACCTGAAGGGCAAGGCGGTGGTTGGCGGCAAGGCCGATGGCAATTTCGTGCCGCCCACGGTCTACGAGGTGAAAGCCACGGACAAGAAGGCGCAAGAGGAAATCTTTGGTCCGATCCTCAGCGTGATCGAAGTCAGCAGTACCGAAGAGGCGATCCAACTGGCCAACGACACGCCCTACGGCCTCGCGGCGAGCGTTTTTACTGCCAATACACGGGCTGCCATCCGCGCCGCGCGCGAGATCAAGGCGGGGACCGTTACCGTCAACTGCTACGGCGAGGGCGACATCAGCACACCTTTCGGCGGCTACAAGCAATCCGGTTTCGGCGGGCGCGACAATTCGGTCCACGCCCATGACCAGTTCACCCAACTCAAGACCATCTGGATCGACCTGGGCGATCCATCTGAAGGAGACAACGTAGGATGAGCGTGGAAGCAGTGGGCAAGACCCGCCGCGGACGGGGCGCGCGAACATCGGCGCGACAGGTGAAGGATTTCACCATGCTGCCCGCCCTCAAGCGGCAGATGCCGCTGACCGAAATGATGGACCAGGAGCAGGTTGAACGGATCGACGCCGCGTCGATGCATATCCTGGAAAATGTCGGTGTGCACTTCCGCGATGAAATCGCGCTGGAGGACTGGCGCAAGGCCGGTGCCAAGGTTGTGGGTGAAAACGTCTACCTGGATCGCGGGCTGGTGCGCGAACTGATCAAAACCATCCCCGAGACTTTCACCTATCACGCCCGCAACCCGGCCAACAACCTGCCCTTCGGGCGCGATCATGCAATTTTCGTGCCGATGACTGGTGCGCCTTTCCTGCGTGACCTTGACGATGTGCGCCGCAACCCGACGCTGGAGGATCTGGCGAATTTCCATAAGCTCAGCCACATGCTACCCGCGCTGCACTCCTCGGCGCATCACATTGTCGAACCCTATGATCACCCGATCAGCCAGCGGCACCTGCGCATCACCTATTCGTCGATGAAACACTCCGACAAGACCTTCATGGGGATGACCACCAGCCCGAAGAATGCCGAGGACGTGATGGAGATGTGCGCGATCCTCTTCGGCGAGGACTACCTGGAAACCCACCCGGTGGTGACCGGCAACTGCAACGGCAATTCTCCGCTGGTCTGGGATGAAACCATGCTGGGCGCAATGCGCGCCTTCAACAAGCGCAACCAGCCGGTGTTGTGTTCGCCCTTCGTGCTGGGCGGCGCCAACACGCCGGCGAGCGTGGCGCCCACGGTGGCGCAACTGAATGCCGAGGCGCTGAGCGCGCTGGCCTATACCCAGGTGGTACGCAAGGGTTGCCCTGCGATCTACGGCCATTACCTCTCGACCGTCAGCATGAAATCCGGCGCGCCGATGGCGGGTACGCCGGAGATTTCGATGATGAACATGATGATCGGCCAGATGGCGCGGTTCTACGGCGTGCCGTGGCGCAGCTCGACCAACCTGGGCGGGGCCAAGACATTCGACGCGCAGGCGGGCTATGAGAGCGCCACCACGCTGATGGCGCTGCAGATGGCCGGCACCAACTACATGTGGCACAGCGCGGGCTGGAACGAGGCCGGGATGCACTGTTCGATGGCCAAGTTCGTCGTCGACGCGGAACAATGCGCGATGGCACATCGCATGGCCTCGGGCATCCGCTGGGATGACTTTGACGAGGCCGTCGCGGCGGTGGGCGATATCGGTCCCGGTGGGCATTACCTGGGTCATCCGCACACGCTGGAGAACTTCCAGCGGGCGTTCTTCATGCCTGATCTCTTCGACAACAACTCGATCGAGCAATGGCAGGCCGAAGGCAGCATCGAGATCAACCAACGCGCGCTGCAATACACCCGCGACCTGCTGGCGAGCTATCAGGAACCCAGCCTGGGCGAGGACGTGAACGAGGCGCTGCTGGACTACATTGCCCGGCGGGAACGTGAAATTCCTGCGGCTGACGCGCTTAACCAGGAGTATTGATGACACCCGCGCTGCCCTATCTCGATCTTGCCGATCCCGGCTTCTCGACCCGGAGCCCCGAGGTGCTGGCCGCGCGGGACAGGGGATGGTGCGCGCAAACGCCCTACGGGCTGGCGGTGCTGCGCTATCGCGAGGTCGGCAAGATCCTGCGGGACCGTCGGTTTCGCCAGGGCAGCCACAACTGGCCCGAGATCGTCGGAATCAAAGGCCGGTTCGCCGATTTCTGGCGGCATTCGGTGATCGGCCAGGAGGGCGAGGCGCATGGCCGGATGCGGGCCCTCGCGGTTCCCGCGCTGAGCAAGGAATATGTGCTGAGCCTTGCGCCGGTATTTCTGGAAGCGGCCCGAGAGCTGTGTGCCCAACTGCGCAAGACGGATCACGCCGAGTTCCAGTCGGCGTTCAGTGATCCCTTCACCGGAAAGGTCATCGCGGCTCTTCTGGCCCTGGAAGAGGACGAGTGGCCCGGTGCCGCTCGTGACGCCTCGGAACTGGGGCTGGCGATGGGGATCACGGCAAGGCAGTATGAAGACCGCTGCAATGCCGCCTGCGAACGGTTGTTTGATCTGGCCGAACGGCTGGTCGGGCGGGTTCGGAGCGGCCGTGATCGCGACAGCTATGTTGCCCGCATGGTGGCCGAATTCGATCGCAACGGCGATTGCAGCCACGAAGAACTGCTGAATACCATCGTGATCTCGATCTTTGGCGGGGTGGATACGACCCGCGCATTGCTGGGCCTCGGGCTTTCGCTTTTCATCGAGAACCCGGCACAATGGCGGGCCCTGCGCCGCGATGCCGGCCTGATCCCGGCGGCGGTAGAGGAATTTATCCGCGCGCGCCCCACGACGACATGGGCCACGCGGGAAGCGACAGAAGATGTGGAGATGAACGGCACGGTCATCCAGCGCGGTACCGTGCTGCATCTGCTGGTTCACTCTTCGGCCCGCGACCCGGAAATCTGTGACGATCCGCGCTTCGATATCACCAAGCCGCGCAAGCGCCATTTCGGATTTGGCGGCGGCGCGCATCATTGCATCGGCCATTTCGTCGCCCGTACCGACCTGGCGGCGGCGTTGACCGCGCTGCGCGAAACCTTTGAGACGGTATCTTATGACGGCGAACCCGAATGGATGCCGGACAGTGGCAATACCGGGGCCATACGCCTGCCGATCAGATATGAGGTGGCGAGATGAGGTTTGCAGGCAGACGCGCCCTGGTGACCGGTGCATCGGGCGGGATCGGCAAGACGCTGGTCGCGGCCCTGAGGGCCGAGGGCGCGCAGGTGGCGGTGACCGATCGCGATACCTCCGGGGTTGAGGCCGACGCGCATTTCGACGGTGACCTTCTGGATGGCGCGTTCTGTGACGCGCTGCCCGGCCGGGTGGCCGCGGCGCTGGGCGGGCTGGACATTCTGTGCAACAACGCTGGCGTCATCACCCGCGGCGACATTACCACGGCGACCGATGCCGACTATGCGCTGACGATGGGCGTCAATGTCGAGGCACCGTTTCGGCTGTGCCGCGCAGCCATCCCGATCATGGCCGGCGCGGACGGTGGCGCAATCGTCAACACCGCGTCCTGCTGGGGCCTTAGCCCGGGGCCGGACCACCCGCTTTATGTCATGTCCAAGGCGGCGGTGGCCTCGCTCACGCAATGTCTGGCACGGGATCACGCGCGGCAGGGTATCCGCGTCAACGCGGTATGTCCGAACGAGGTCAACACGCCGATGCTGCGCACCGGTTTCGCCATTCGCGGCCTCGACCCGGACAAGGCGGTGGTGGCGCTGAATGCCAGCGTTCCCCTTGGCCGTATCGCCGAGCCCGAGGATATCGTCGACGTGGTTACCTTTCTGGCGTCTGACGCGGCGCGCTATGTCTGCGGTGCGCTGGTCGAGGTCAATGGTGCGAAACCGGTCGGATGACGGGGCGGTTCGCGGATAAGGTGGCGTTGGTCACCGGCACCTCGAGCGGGATGGGGCAGGCCACCGCGCGGATGCTGGCCGACCAAGGCGCGCGGGTCTTTACCGCGCAGCGCGGCGCGTCCGAACACGATGCGATCCCCGCCGATTTGACCGACCCGGCCGCACCTGAACAGGTGATTGGCCACATCATCGGGGCCGCCGGCCAGCTTGACATTCTGGTCAACAATGCCGGCATGATGCGCGAAGGCACCGTCGAGGAAACCAGCCTGGACGACTGGTCTTTGCAGATGCAGGTCAACCTGACCGCGCCCTTCCTGCTGATCCGCCATGCGATGCCGCTGCTGAAGGCTGGTCGTGGTGCGATCGTCAATGTCGGCTCGATCGAGGGGCTTGGATCGAACCCGCGCCATCCGGCCTATTGCGCCTCGAAGGCCGGGTTGCACGGGCTTACCCGCGCCGTTGCGGTCGATCACGGTCCGGACGGCGTGCGCTGCAACGCGGTTGCGCCGGGCTGGATCGACACGCCGCTCAATGTCGATTTCATCGAAAGCCTGGGCGATCCTGAGGCGTTTCGCCGCGACATCGGCCGCATTCACCCGGTTGGCCGCACCGGCACGCCCGACGAGGTCGCGCGGCTGATCTGCTGGCTGGCGTCAGACGAGGCAAGTTTCATCACCGGCCAGATCTATACCATCGACGGTGGCCGTACCGCACAGTTGAGTTTGCCATGAAAGTAAAACGTCTGCCGGTGGATACCGGCCTTTCCGGCTGGAACGGCATCCTGCCGCCGCCTGGCGCCCCTGACGAGTTGACTGCGCCAATCACCGCCGACTGGCTGGTCATCGGCGGCGGTTTTGCCGGGTTGTCGGCGGTGCGCAGATTGTCGCTTCTGCATCCGGACGCGCGGATCGTTCTGCTGGAGGCCGGTCGCATCGGCCAGGGCCCTGCCGGGCGCAATACCGGTTTCATGATCGACCTGCCGCATCACCTGACCTCCGAGGGTTACGGCGGCCAGATGGAGCGGGATCGCCAGGATGCCGCCGCCAATCGCGCGGCCATCGAATTTGCCGCCGAAATGGCCGCCGATTTCGGGTTGAGCGCCGAGGCGTTCGCGCGGCCCGGCAAGATCAACGCCGCCGCGTCCGAGCGTGGCCACCGGCACAATCTGGACTATGCACAGCACCTGACCCGTATGGGCGAGGCGCATGAGATGCTGGATGCCGCGCAGATGCGCGATATCACCGGCACCGATTATTACCAGGGCGGCCTGTTCACCCCCGGGGCCGGCCTGATCCAGCCGGCGCTCTACGTGCGCAGCATCGCCGGCGGGCTGAAATCGAACCGTGTCAGCCTTTACGAGAATGCGCCGGTGACGCATCTGAGCCGCGGCCGCGACTGGACCGCCCGCACGCGGCACGGTTCGGTCACCGCGCCCAGGGTCATCATGGCAGTGAACGGGCATGCCAACAGTTTCGGGCATTTCACCGGGCGGCTGATGCATATCCACCTCTACGCCTCGATGACCCGCGCGCTGACCCCCGGGGAATGCGCCCGCCTTGGCGGGGACGCGCGTTGGGGTCTGACACCGGCTGATCCGATGGGATCGACCGTGCGGCGTATCTCGGGCACAGGTGGTGACAGGATCATCGTGCGCAACCGGTTCACCTATGACGCCGCGATGCAGGTCAGCGATGCGCGTGTGGCGCGGATGGCGCGCGACCATGACAAGAGCTTTGCCGCGCGTTTCCCGATGCTGGCCGGCGTCGAGATGGAATTCAGGTGGAGCGGCCGGCTCTGCCTCAGCCGCAACAGCGTCCCGGCGCTTGGCGAGGTGGATGAGGGGCTTTACTCGGCCTGCTGTCAGAACGGTCTGGGCGTGGCCAAGGGCACGCTGCACGGGATGCTGATGGCCGATCTCGCCTCGGGCGTCGGATCGGACCTGCTGAACGCAGTCCTGGATCAGCCGCCCCCCTCGCGCCTGCCGCCGGAACCCTTTGCCTCGGTCGGGGCCAATGCCATGCTGCGGTGGAGCGAATACAAGGCCGGCAGGGAGCTCTAGCCGGTTCGCCGTGGTCTGCCGCCCTGATCCGTGCTGGTCAATGGATTTGATCTGTCAGGGGCAAGAGGCCCTGCGCTTTCACCGTTCCCGAAATACTCAAAGAGCAATCGTCGGCCCGCGCGCATTGCGCCTGCCGATCCGGGCGGCCTCACTCGGACGCCAGGTCGCGCAGAATGGGACAATCGGGCCGGCTGTCGCCAGCGCAGGCCCGCACCAGTTCGTTCAGCGTGGCTTGCATGGATCTGAGCTGGGCGATCTTGTCCTCGATCTGGTGCAGGTGATCCTGCGCCAGCCGTTTGACATCGGCGCTGGCCCGGTTTTCATCCTCGTAAAGCGCCATCAGCGCGCGGCAATCCCCGATCGAAAACCCGAGCGCGCGGGCACGGCCCAAAAAGGCCAGCTTGTGCAAGTCCTTGTCGCGGAACGCGCGATAGCCATTGGTGTCGCGCAGCGGCCGAATGAGGCCGATCTCCTCGTAATAGCGGATGGTCTTGACCGGGATGGCCGTGCGTTTTGCCACGTCACCGATATTCATCTCGGGCTCCTTTCACGCGGTTCCGGCCGGGGTCATGCGGCGCAGCCGCAGGGCATTGGTCAGGACGAAAACCGAAGACAGCGCCATCGCCCCCGCCGCCAGCATCGGCGACAGCAACAGCCCGGTCAGCGGGTATAATACCCCCGCCGCGACGGGGATCAGCGCGACATTGTAGGCAAAGGCCCAGAACAGGTTCTGCCGGATGTTGCGCATCGTTGCCCGTGACAGCGCCAGCGCACGCAAAACCCCGTTCAAATCGTCCGACATCAGCACGACATCGGCCGCCTCGATCGCCACATCCGTTCCGCTGCCGACGGCAAGGCCGACATCCGCTTCGGCCAGCGCCGGGGCGTCGTTGATGCCGTCACCGACAAAGGCCACCGGCCCGAACGCGTCACGCAGGGACGCAACGGCCTCGACCTTGCCGCCGGGCAAGACCTCGGCGGTGACGTGGTCGATGCCCAGCTGGCTGGCGATCGCCTTGGCCGTAGCCTCGGTATCTCCGGTCACCATCGCCACCCTGACCCCCTCGGATTGCAGGCGCTGCACCACCGCGCGGCTGGAGGATTTGACCGGATCGGATATCGCCAGAACCGCGGCCAGTGCGCCGTCGATTGCCGCATAGACCGGTGTTTGCGCAGCCCGGCCCATATCGGATGCGGCGCCGACAAATGCGCGGCAATCGACACCGTTCTCCTGCATCAGCCGGGCGGTGCCGACCAGCACATCGTGGCCGTCTACCCGCGCCGAAAGGCCGAATCCGCCGATGGCGGCAAACTCGGAGACCGCCGGAAGGTCAACGCCTTCAGCCAAGGTTTCGATCGCGCGGGCGACGGGGTGTTCGGACCGGGTTTCGGCCGCCGCGATCAGGCGCAGGGTTTCCGCACGATCGCGTCCCGCGCTTAGCTCGATCCGGGTGACGGTTGGCCGCCCTTCCGTCAGGGTGCCGGTCTTGTCGAAGGCGACGAGCCTGACCGAATCCAACCCCTGCAGGGCATCGCCCTTGCGAAACAATACGCCCAGTTCGGCGGCGCGGCCCGTACCCACCATGATCGAGGTCGGGGTGGCCAGCCCCATGGCGCAGGGGCAGGCGATGATCAGCACGGAAACACCTGCCACCATCGCATAGGCAAAGGACGGCTCCGGGCCAACGACGCTCCAGCAGAGCACCGTCAGCAGGGCCAGCACGATGACGATGGGCACAAATACCCGTACCACCCGGTCGGCCAGTGCCTGGATCGGCAATTTCGTTCCCTGCGCCTGTTCGACCATCGCGATGATCTGCGCCAGGACCGTGTCCCGCCCGACCTTGGTGGCGCGGAACGACAGCGCGCCATTGCCATTGACGGTGCCGCCGATGACCTCCTCACCTTGGGTCTTGGCGACGGGCAGCGGCTCGCCCGAGATCATGCTTTCATCGACATAGGACTCGCCCTGCAGCACCTCGCCGTCAACCGCGATCCGTTCGCCGGGGCGGACATGGACGGTATCGCCCACAACCACCTGGTCGATGGCGATGTCGATGACATCCCCGCCACGCTCGACCCGCGCAGTCTTGGGCTGCAGGCCGACCAGGTTGCGGATCGCGGCGCCGGTCCGTCCGCGCGCGCGCGCCTCGAGCCAGCGACCCAGAAGGATCAGGGTGACGATCACCGCCGCCGCCTCGAAATAGACCGCTGCGGTACCTTCCGGCAGCAGCGAGGGCGCAAAGAGCGACAGGGTGGAAAACGACCATGCCGCGCCGGTGCCAATGGCGACGAGGCTGTTCATTTCAGGCGCGCCCTTCAGCAGGGCGGGGATGCCACGGGCAAAGAATTGCCGTCCCGGCCAGATCAGTACGAGGGTGGTCAGCAGGAACTGAACCAGCCATGCGTTCCGTTGCCCGATCATTCCATCGACCCAGTCGCGCATACCGGGGATGAAATGGCTGCCCATTTCAAGGGCGAAAACGGGCAGGGTCAGCGCCGCGGCGATGACAAAGGCGGCCCGCGCGGCGATGATCTCGTTGCGGGCGTGGTCGGGGCGCGTATCGGGGGCATCCTCCACGGGGCGCGCCTTGTAACCGGCGCCGGTCAGCGCCTGCGACAGCTGCGCCGCGTCAGTGGTTCCCACCAAGTACCGTACCTGCGCGCGGCCGGTGGCAAGGTTGACAGTCGCCTCCAGCACGCCGGGTACGGCCCGTAATGCGTCCTCGGCCCGGTGGACGCAGGACGCACAGCTGAGGCCCTCTACGGTCAGGGTGATGTCTGCCTCCCGGGCGGGATAGTTGGCCGCCTTGAGCGCGCCGGTCACATCGGCAATGTCGGCACCGGTCAGCTGCATCCGCGCCGTGCGCGCGGCGAAGTTGACCGAGACCCCGCTGACACCCGGCAGGGCGGTCAGGGCACGTTCGGCCCGGCCGGCGCAGCCCGCACAGCTCATGCCGTCGATTTCCAACTGTAATGTCACAGCCTCAGCCATTGCTGTCGCTCCTATCCGGGGTGTAGCACCATAGATAAGGGTTCCAGTCACTGGAAGGTCAAGGGGGTGCCTGTCACTCCATGCGGCGATAGCGGAATACGCCGGTGGCGGTGGCGATGGTCGCGCCCCGGTCGTCGCTGATCCTGCCTTCGGCGAAATAGGTCTTGGACCCGCCGCCGGTGCGCCAGCCTTCGGCGATCAGACGGGTGCCCGCGGCCTGCGCCAGGTAGTTGACGGTCAGCGACAGGGTCAGCGCCATCTGTCGGCGGTCGGGGTCGCCGGTATAGCAGCCGGCAAATCCCATCGCGGTATCCAGAAGCGTTGCGTGCACCCCGCCATGCGGCAATCCCTGCCGGTTCATCAGGACCGGGGCCAGCGGTACCTCGATTCGCGCGAAGTCCGGCTGCCAGGCGGTCATCGCGAAGCCCAGATGCCGTTGCAGTGGATAGCTGTCTTCGATCAGCCGCGGGTCCAATTCGGGCGAGTTCATGCGGTGCCTTTCGCGGCAATGAGGCCCTGCCGGGCAAATTCGGGCACATGCGCGCCCAGCTTCAATCCGCGCTTGGGGTCGCTGGCATTGCCATCCAGCGCGCGTTTCTTCACGCCCTGCAATATCGCCCCCATACGGAAATAGCAAAAGGCGAGGTAAAAGTTGAAATTCTCTATCCGTTTCAATCCCCTGCGCTGGCAGTAGGTGTCGATGAAGCGGGTATCGCTCCGCAGTCCGAGCGCGCCGCGGTCCACCCCGGCCAGCCCGCGTCCCTCGCGCCCGGGGGGCATCTGCCACTGCATGATGACGCCAGCCAGATCGGCATAGGGGTGGCCGATGGTCGAAAGCTCCCAATCCAGCACTGCACGGCATTCGGTGCCCTCGGGCGCGAACAGCAGGTTGTCGAGACGAAAATCCCCGTGAACCAGCGTGCGCTGGCCGTCATCGCCGGGCATATGCGCGTCCAGCCAGCCGATCAGGGCGGTCATGTCGGGCAGGTCTTCGGTCTGCGTGGCGCGGTACTGACCGGTCCAGCGGTCCAGTTGACGTTGGAAGTAATTGCCGGATGGCCCGTAATCGGACAGCCCCGCGGCCGCCAGGTCAACGTCGTGAATGGCGGCCAGAACCCGGTTCATCTCATCCATCACGGCGCTGCGGTCAGCGGGCAGCAGGTCAGGCAGGCGCGGGTCATCGAACGCGCGCCCGCGAACCTCTTCCATGATATAGAAGGCCGAGCCGATGATGTCCTCATCCTCGCACAGCGCGATCATCCGGGCGACCGGCACGTCGCTGTGGGCCAGGGCCCGCTGCACGCGGAATTCCCGATCGACCGCGTGCGCGGATTTCAGAAGGATACCGGGCGGCTTGCGGCGCAGCACATAGGGGCCGCCGGGGCCAGACAGCCGAAAGGTCGGGTTCGATTGCCCGCCTTCGAACTTTTCGGCGGTCTCGACCTGTCGCGCGCCGGGAATGCGCGCGGTGATCCATTCGGAAACGGCTGCTATCTCTTCTGGTGTCATCCGGGCCACCGTCATTCTCAGGCCGGAAGTTGGCACAAAGCACGTGCAGGATAAAGACCTTGACCTTGCAGGGCGTGTTGCGCATTAGCAGGGCATGTTGCTGCAGCTTGGGGAGTTCGGGCCATGAGTTTCGACCGCAAGATCAAGATCGCCCCGTCGATCCTGTCGGCCGATTTCGCGAATTTCGGTCAGGAAATCCAATCTGTCGAGGCGCAGGGCGCGGACTGGATCCATGTCGACGTGATGGACGGGCATTTCGTGCCCAACCTCACCTTCGGCCCGCCGCTCTGCGCCGCGATCCGCCCGCATATCAAGACGGTGATGGACGTGCACCTGATGATTTCCCCGGTGGATCCCTATATCGACGCGTTTGCGGCGGCCGGTGCCGATATCCTGACCGCGCATCTTGAGGCCGGGCCGCATGTGCACCGCACCTTGCAGGCCATTCGCGGGGCAGGCTGCAAGGCCGGGCTGGCGCTGAACCCGGGCACGGGGGTCGAGGATCTGGATTACCTGCTGGACATGGTCGACCTGATCTGCGTGATGACGGTAAACCCCGGATTTGGCGGCCAGAAATTCGTTCACAGCCAGATCGACAAGGTGCGCAGACTGCGCGCGATGATCGGAGACCGGCCGATCCATATCGAGATCGACGGCGGGATCACGCCGGAAACCGCGCCGCTGATGGCCGCCGCCGGGGCGGATGTGCTGGTGGCCGGCTCGGCCGTGTTCAAGGGCGGATCGGTCACCAACCCCGCGCCTTACGGTGACAATATCCGCGCCATCCGGGCTGCTGCCGAAAACGCCTGACGGAAACCCTTGCCCGGTTTCCAGTGCCGCCGCATAGTCATGCCAAAGGAGAGGCAGGATGGACGCGGCGCAGAAACTGAGAGCAGAGATCGAAGCGCGCCGGGATGACCTGGTGGCGCTGACGCAGGATCTGATCCGCATCCCCACGCTGAACCCGCCCGGTGAAAACTATCGCGAGATCTGCGATTACCTGGACAGGCGCCTGCTGCGGGCGGGCTTTCACACCGAGCTGATCCGCGCCAAGGGCGCCATCGGCGACAGCGACCGGCATCCGCGCTGGAACATCGTCGCCCGGCGAGAGGGCGCGCGGGCGGGCCAGTGCGTGCATTTCAATTCGCATATCGACGTGGTCGAGGTCGGCCATGGCTGGACGGTGGACCCGTTTGGCGGTGCGGTGAATGAGGGCCGCGTCTATGGCCGCGGCGCCTGTGACATGAAGGGTGGGCTGGCGGCCAGCATCGTGGCGGCGGAAGCGTTCATCGCGGTCTGTCCCGACCATGCCGGCGCGATCGAGATCAGCGGCACGGCGGATGAGGAATCCGGTGGGTTCGGCGGTGTGGCCTACCTGGCGGAGCAGGGGTATTTTGACCCTGGGCGGGTGCAGCACGTGATCATCCCCGAACCGCTGAACAAGGATCGCATCTGCCTGGGCCATCGCGGTGTCTGGTGGGCCGAGATCGAGACGAAGGGCGAGATCGCGCATGGCTCGATGCCGTTTCTGGGCGATTGTGCGGTTCGGCACATGGGCGCGGTGGTGGCCGAGATGGAGGCGAGCCTGTTCCCGGCGCTGGCCGAAAAGCGCACCGATATGCCGGTGGTGCCGGACGGGGCCAGGCAATCGACGCTCAACATCAACTCGATCCACGGCGGCGAGCCGGAGCAGGCGGCGGACTATACCGGGCTGCCAAGCCCCTGCGTACCCGACCGCTGCCGGATGGTGATCGACCGGCGGTTCCTCATCGAAGAGGATATCGGCGCAGTCGAAGCGGAGATTCGCGAGGTGCTGGAGCGGGTACGTGCGGGGCGCGAGACTTTTGACTATGATCTTCGCGAGCTTCACCGGGTGCTGCCCAGCATGACCGACCGGGACGCGCCGGTGGTCGGAGCGGTGGCAAAGGCGATCGGGGCGACCCTTGGCCGCGATCCCGATTACGTGGTCAGCCCCGGCACCTATGACCAGAAACATATCGACCGGATCGGGCGGCTGAAAAACTGCATTGCCTACGGGCCGGGCATATTGGACTTGGCGCATAAACCTGATGAATATGTCGGGATCGACGATATGGTCCAGTCCGCGCAGGTGATGGCACTGGCGCTGAAGGATCTGCTGGCCGGGTGATCGCCGCCCTCGCGCGTCCCACCCGCCCTCCCTGACGCGCTCGGGCGGCAATTTGGGGCGGCGGGATCGGCAACCTTCGGTCTTGCATACCGCGCGGGCACAGTTTTCGCAGGTCGGCACCGGGGCCAGGACCATGCTGTGTGAAGAATCCGACCTTCCATGGTTACAAGTTTTTGCCGGGGTCGTCGTTCATGCGCCAGTGGTCCGAGCGTGAGTGACGGCGGCGCCGCGCCCCCGACGACCCGCGGGCGCAGCGCGGCGAATCCAATATCCGCCTAGGCCTTGAAGCGGCTAATCTGCCGCCCTCGGTTCACCCGGTTGCCTGCTTCTTGGCCAATTGCACGATTCCGCCCGCCACCAGACCCCAGACCGCCGCGCCGAGACCGAAGACGGTGATGCCGGATGCCGTGACCAGAAAGGTGATCGCGGCGGCCTCGCGGTAGTTCGCGTCGGCAAGGGCAGATTGGGCGCTGTTGGCGAAAACGCCCAGCAGGGCGATGCCGGCCAGCGTGCCCATCACCAGTGGCGGGGCGGCGGCAGCAAAGGCTGTGATGATGGCGGCGAATATGCCCATCAGGCAATAGAAAACGCCGGCCATCGCCGCCGACCAATAGCGCTGCGCCGGGTCGGGGTGGCTATCCTCGTTCGAGCACATGGCGGCGGTGATCGCGGCCAGACACGTGGCCGGGGCGCCGATCAGCGACGAGATCATGCTGGCCCCGCCAACGGTGGACAGAAGCGGCCCGGGTTCGGCGGTGTAGCCATAGCTTTTCATCACCGCGATGCCGGGGATGTTCTGCGTGGCCATCGTCACGATGAAAAGCGGTACAGCGATGCCCAGCACCGCCTCAACCGAGAAGACGGGCAGGGTGATCTCAAGCTGGGTGAAGGGCGTGGCCGGGAAGGGAACGGAAAACCCGTTCGCCTGCAGGACGACGAAGGCGGCCATCAGCACCGCCGACGGTACGGCTGCCAGCCGGTTGATGCGGCCCACGATGAACCAGGTCAGGATGATGGGCAGGGCGGTCCACGGGGTCTGTGCCGCGGCCTGGAAGGGCACGATGCAGATCGACAGCAACACACCTGACAGCATCGCCTGGGCAAGCGGCGCGGGGATCGCACCGGCCAGACGCCCCAGGGGACGGTAGAGCCCGGCAACCAGCGTCAACGCCCCCGCGACGAGAAAGGCGCCCACGGCGCCCTCGAAACCGCCGGGCGGTGCGGCGGTGACCGCCAGAAGCGCCACCCCGGGCGTGGACCAGGCCACGCTGACCGGCTGTTTGGTCCAGAGGCTGAGCAAAATGCCCGCAAGACCCATCGACATCGCCGCCGCCATCAGCCCCGACGCGGCCTGCGCATGGCTGGCGCCCATCGCGTCCAGCCCCTGAAGCACGATCGGAAAGGAACTGAAGAATCCGACGATCGCGACGACGAAACCGGTCGAAACGGTCTGGGCCGGTGGGGTGCCGGTGGTGCTCGGGATCATGGTGTTTTCCTTGCCTGTGCAAAGCAGGTGCAACAGTCGGCCACGCCGTGTCAATTGCAAATTCGATTGCGGATCGGGCAGGAAAGCGTGTTCCCTGACCAATTGCTGCAGCTGCAAAGCAGATTTGAAAGCGCCTGTGGACTGTCCCCGGCGGCTGTGCAACACTCAAAGTCCAGTTAACCGCCGACGCGGCCAGTTAAGGAAAGACAGACGTGACACCATTCGCGATTGCGGGCATCCAGATGCATGTAGCCGCCGCCCATTCAAACGTCGAGGCCCTGCGCCACAAGATCGACGTCACGATGGCGCGTTTTCCCTGGACCCAGATGATCCTGTGCAGCGAACTGTCGCCATTCGGGCCGCTGAACAAATTTGCGCTGCCGCCCGACAATGACACGATCAAGCTGTTCCAGGAGGACGCGCGCCGCCACAAGATCTGGCTGATACCCGGCTCGATGTTCATCGAAGCGGCCGATGGCCGAATCTTCAACACCTCATTCGTGATCAATCCGGATGGCGAAATCGTCTCGACCTACAGCAAGATGTTTCCCTTCCGCCCCTACGAGGCCGGGATCTCGGCGGGGACGGATTTCTGTATCTTTGACGTGCCGGATGTGGGCCGCTTCGGCCTGTCGATATGCTATGACATCTGGTTCCCCGAGACCACGCGGCATCTGACCGCGCAGGGGGTCGAGGTGTTGCTGCATCCGGTGCTGACCGGCACCACCGACCGCGATGCCGAGCTGGCGATTGCGCGGGCAACGGCGGCGCAGTTCCAGTGCTATGTGTTTGACGTGAACGGGCTGGGCTCAGGCGGGGTGGGCAAATCCTGCGTCGTGGACCCGTCTGCGCATGTTCTGCACCAGGCAGCCGGGCAAGAGGATATCTTTCCTATCGAGATCGACCTGGACCAGGTGCGCCGCCAGCGCGAAACCGGCATGAAGGGCCTTGGGCAGGTCCTCAAGAGCTTCCGCGACCGTGAGGTCGATTTTCCGGTCTATGACCGGTCCAGCGGCGCGGATGCGTTTCTGAATACTCTGGGGCCGCTCGAGATGCCCAGGCAATGGGATGACGGCGCATCGGGGTCTTTGACCGACCCGCGGCTTGCCACCAACATTTCCCCGTTGCCGTCCGCCAGCGGCGACGCCGGGCAGCCCCAGGAAATCCCGCCAGCCGATAAGCTGGCGAGCGGATAGGGGCAACTGAATCGCGCGCCCCTTGCGACGATTGTCTGGCGGAGAACCGGCGCAGACCGGCCGGCGTACAGGCAGCTGAAAAGCGACAAGGAGGAGTATTTTTCATGAAGACGATGAGCAATTACTTTAGCGCTATTCAGATGAGGTCCGACAGGTGGAGCGCCCTGAACGAAATGGCTGGCGCGCTGGCCCGGTCACCGGATCAGAAAACCGTTCAGAAACTCACGCCCAAGATCGAGGACCTGCTGCAGCAGCTGGCACCGATCGAGAGCTATTGGGCGTTCCCCGGCAGCAGCGCCTTCGAGCATCTGCGCCGGAATTTCGAACACCGCAACTACGAAGATCTCGCCTTCAATACCCGGCGGATCACCCGGGCGCTGATTTCCGGCGCCTATCGCCGCCGCGCCATCCCTCTGGGCCGGGACGAGGCGGATACCGAAGAGCTGGAGGACGAAGCGCTGCTGTCGCCCGAGGCGCGCGCGATGACCAAGCCCTATTTCGAGGTGCTGGTTGTCG
The DNA here is from genome assembly GCF_039839345.1 of Roseovarius sp. CAU 1744. Lineage (NCBI taxonomy): Bacteria > Pseudomonadati > Pseudomonadota > Alphaproteobacteria > Rhodobacterales > Roseobacteraceae > Roseovarius > Roseovarius sp. CAU 1744. The sequence continues at coordinate 71,746 of NZ_JBDOQV010000009.1, forward strand.
ATGACCTGAACGAACATCAGGAACGCTGGTTGCGCAACTCGATGCAGAGCATGCGCCGCAGCGAGGACCAGTTCCACTACGAACCGGTGATCGTGCCCAGCTTCGAGGACGCGCTGATCGGCATCCTGTTCAATCACAATATCCAGACGGTCGTGATCCGGCCCGGGCTGACGCTGAAATCGAAGAATGAAATCTCGATACTGCAGCGTTACCTGGCGCTGATGGATGTCGAAGAGGACATCGAAGAGATGCGCCCCGAGGATTACGGCCCCAAGCTGACCCGCCTGATTGCCAAGGTGCGTCCCGAGCTGGACAGCTATCTGATCACAGACCGCTCGGTCGAGGCGATTGCCGGACTCGACCTGGGGCGTTGCCGCCGGGTGTTCTACAATCAGGAGGATTTCCAGGAACTGCACCTGAACATCCTGCGCGGCGTGGCCACACGGGTGAAGACACCGTTCTTTACCGCGCTCAAGGATTATTCGAAACAGCCCACAGGCGTCTTTCACGCCATGCCGATCAGCCGCGGCAAATCCATCAGCCGCAGCCACTGGATCCAGGACATGGGCGCGTTTTACGGCCCGAATATCTTTCTGGCGGAAACCTCGGCCACCAGCGGCGGGCTGGACAGCCTGCTGGAACCGATCGGCCCGATCAAGAAAGCGCAGGAAAACGCGGCCCGCGCCTTTGGCTCGAAACAGACGTTCTTTGCCACCAACGGCACCTCGACCTGCAACAAGATTGTCGTGCAGGCGTTGATCAAGCCCGGCGACATCGTTCTGGTGGACCGGGATTGTCACAAATCGCACCATTACGGGATGGTGCTGGCCGGGGCCAGTGTCGTCTACCTGGACAGCTATCCGCTGAATGAATATTCGATGTATGGCGCTGTGCCGGTGCATGAGATCAAGAAGCAATTGCTGGATCTGAAGGCCGCCGGCAAGCTGGACCGGGTGCGGATGCTTCTGCTGACCAATTGCACCTTCGACGGTGTGGTCTACGACGTGCGCCGGGTGATGGAAGAATGCCTGGCGATCAAGAAGGATCTCGTGTTCCTCTGGGACGAGGCCTGGTTTGCCTTTGCCCGGTTCAGCCCGATCTATCGTCAACGCACGGCCATGGCCACGGCCGGTGCGCTGCGCGAGGAACTGCGCACACCGCGGGCGGCGGCCATTTACGAGGCGCAGCAGGAAGAGCTGAAGGATGCCGACACTGAAACCTTGCTGAAAACCCGTCTTGTGCCTCCGCCGGACGCGCGCGTCCGGGCCTATGCCACGCAGTCCACGCACAAGACCCTGACATCGCTGCGGCAGGGGTCGATGATCCATGTGCATGACCAGGATTTCAAGGGCGAGGTCGAACAGAGCTTTCACGAAGCCTACATGACGCATACCTCGACCTCGCCGAACTATCAGATCATCGCGTCGCTGGATGTCGGGCGCCGGCAGGTCGAGCTGGAAGGGTTCGAATTTGTCCAGCGCCAGATCGAGGCGGCGATATCGATGCGCCGGGCGATCGCCACCCATCCGCTGTTGCAGAAGTATTTCAAGGTTCTGACCGCCTCGGACATGATCCCGTTGGAACATCGCATCAGCGGGATCAAATCCTACCACGAGCCCGAGCAGGGCTGGGACGACATCTGGGATAGCTGGGCGCGGGACGAATTCGTGCTGGACGCCAGCCGCGTGACCCTGTCGGTCGGCGGCACCGGCTGGGACGGCGACACGTTCAAGACCAAGATCCTGATGGAGAAATTCGGCATCCAGATCAACAAGACCTCGCGCAACACGGTGCTGTTCATGACCAATATCGGCACCACGCGGTCGTCTGTCGCCTACCTGATCGAGGTGCTGGTGCAGATCGCGCAGGAACTGGACGACTTGCAGGACGATGCCTCGCATATGGAGCAGCGGGCCTTCGACACACGGGTGAAGAGCCTGATGGAGGATCTGCCGCCGCTGCCCGATTTCAGCCGCTTCCATGATGCGTTTCGCGGCGATGAAGTGACGCCCGAAGGCGACATAAGAACGGCGTTTTTCATGAGTTACGACGAAAGCAATTGCGATTATGTCGATTTGCAGAAGGCGCGTGCTGAGGACGGGAAAGAAATGGTCTCGGCCTCGTTCATCATCCCCTATCCGCCAGGCTTTCCGATCCTGGTGCCGGGGCAGGTGATCTCGAACGAAATCCTCGATTTCATGCGCGCGCTGGATGTGAACGAGATTCACGGATACCGGCCCGATCTTGGCTTGCGCATCTTCTCTGCCGAGGCGCTGGCGCGCCAGATGGGGCAGGGTGCACCCAGCCGGGCTGCCGAATGAACGATAAACAGGGAGGGACCAGATAAAATGGCCAAAAAAACCTCGACCAAAGGAAATCCGAAGCCGCGGAAAATGTTGCAGAACATCTCGGAAATCCGGCGATACTTTCACCGTAGCGAGGACCCGATATATTTTGTATCGGCCACCAACTTCAACCTGCTGGGCCTGGATGAATGGGCCAAGAATTTCAAGTATATCAGTTACATAGACTGTTACGATGGCCAGCACCCCAACGTGTTCTGCCCGTCCGAGGCGCCCCATGCCGAATTCCAGTCGATCGAGGACATCAACAACTACCTGCTTCAGCACAAGGAAGTGATTGACCTGATCAAGCGCCGGGGCGGCAAGCCGAAATTCGTGTTTCTGATGTTCGACGAGGAAACCGAGCGGCTGGTCAAGGAACTGGGCGGTCAGGTCTGGTTCCCCAAGGCCAAGCTGCGCACCCGGATGGACAACAAGATCGAAACCGTGCGGATCGGCAACAAGGCGGGTGTGCCCTCGGTACCGAACACGTTGAGCGAGGTGAAGGATTACGAGCATCTGCGCAAGGTCTGCGAGAAGGCCGGGATCGGTCATGACCTGGTGCTGCAATCCGCCTTTGGCGATAGCGGCCACACCACGTTCTTCATCAAATCCGAGGCCGATTTCCGCCGCCATGAGCACGAGATCGTGGGCGAGGGCGAGATCAAGATCATGAAGCGGATTGATTGCCGGGGCTCGGCGATCGAGGCCTGCGCGACCGAGCAGGGCACGATCGTGGGCCCGCTGATGACCGAACTGGTGGGCTTCAAGGAACTGACGCCCTATCGCGGCGGCTGGTGCGGCAACGAGATCTTCTCGACCGCGTTTTCGCCCAAGGTCCGCGAAAAGGCGCGCGACCTGACCTTCAAATTCGGCGAGCAGCTGCGCAAGGAAGGCTATCGCGGCTATTTCGAGCTGGATTTCCTGATCGACAAGAAAACCGGTGATCTGTGGCTGGGCGAGTTGAACCCGCGCATCACCGGGGCATCGTCGATGACCAACCACGCGGCCTTCGCCCATGCGGATGCACCGCTTTTCCTGTTCCACCTGCTGGAGTTCTGTTCGAAGAAGTTCAGGCTGGACGTGGACGAGCTGAATTCCCGCTGGGCCGATCCCGACATGATCGACAACTGGTCGCAGATGGTGATCAAGCATACCGAGGACAGTGTGGACGTGATCACCAAGGCACCGCCCACGGGCATCTACCGTCTGAAGGATGACGGCAGGGTTGAATTCAACCGTTTCGATTATCACCGCCGCGCGGTCGAGAACGAGAACGAGGCGTTCTTCCTGCGCATCCAGAAACCCGGCGATTTCCGCTATGAAGGCGCCGATCTGGGTATCCTTGTCACGCGCGGGCGGTCGATGACACCGGGGTTCAAGCTGAACGAACGGGCCAAGCGCTGGATCCACGGCATCAAGTCGCAATTCGAGGCGCGCCCCCTGCCGACGGCGGTGGAGCTTTCGGAAACCCATCACAAGATCCTGTAATCCGGGCTCATGGACGTACTCTGGCGGGCCATATCCGAAGATCAACCCGGCCCCAAATGGGCCGGGCTTTTTGCTGAATACTGGCCGCACTACCTCCGCTGGTGGGCGCAGGAAGGCGACAAGGCGCGCCCGAAATACCTGGAATGCCGGCGCGCGATGGAACGGCACATGCCGGAAATCGTGCCGCTCTATGACCAGCTGTGCGAGCTGGTGGGTGGTGGCGACCAGCAGGCGCGATTCCTGAGCTTCTACTGCCCGCCGCCTTACCTGTCGGGCTGTTCACAGGCGATCTGGCCCGGGGCGCAGCCGGTGATGGTGCGCAACTATGATTACGACCCGCACGCGTTTGACAGCCTGATCCTGCGCACCAAGTGGCAGGGCCGCGCGGTGATGGGCACCAGCGACGGGCTTTGGGGTCTTGTCGACGGGTGCAACGATGCGGGATTGGCGATATCGCTGACCTTCGGTGGGCGGCGGGTGGTTGGCGAAGGCTTCGGCGTGCCGATCATCCTGCGCTACGTCCTCCAGACCTGCAAGACCGCCGAGGACGCGGGCGAGGTGCTGGCCCGCGTGCCCACGCACATGAGCTACAACGTCACCGTTCTGGATGCCAAGCGGCGCTACCTGACGGCGATGATGGCCCCGGACCGCCCGGCGGTTATCACCCATGCGGCGGTGGCGACGAACCACCAGGAAAACGTGGAATGGGTCAGCCATGCACGGTTTACCGCCACGGTGGAACGCGAACGATACCTGTTGCAGCGCCTGACCTTGCACCGAGAGACCGAAGAGAAATTCATCAGCGCGTTTCTCAAGCCCCCGCTTTATTCCACGGCATTCTCTGTCGGATTCGGCACGCTCTACACCGCGGTCTATCGCCCCCGCAAACGCGAGATGGCGGTACATTGGCCGGGGGCCAGATGGGATTTTCGCCTGAAGGATTTTCAGGAGGGCAGCCGCGTGATCGCGGTGCCGGAAAATACCCCGCAAGGCGCGTGAACAGGCAGGCCGCCGGGTCCGGCTTGAACCCAAGGTGGTCATCGGTTTCTCAGCGCGGTGCGCGCGGGCCGTCGCCAGTGTCACCCGTGCTGCCGGCCGACAGATCGGCAGCCACAGCTTCGCCATATCCGACCGGCCTTTCATGCTGCATCACCACCCGAACTGTTGCACGTGATCACAGCCCGGAAAAATCCTGTCCGAATTCGCGGCTCTTATCGGCGTCTTCCCTTTCCAAGCTCGCCCGCCGCCGATAATGTGCCGCAAAACAAACGGGCAACGGGCAGATCCAGGGGAACGGGACATGGCGCATATCATTGTCGTCGGGAACGAAAAGGGCGGTGCGGGCAAATCCACCGTGTCGATGCACGTTGCCACGGCCCTGGCGCGGATGGGGCACAAGGTGAGCGCGCTGGACCTGGACCTGCGGCAGAAGACCTTTGGCCGCTATGCCGCGAACCGTGCGCGGTTTCTTGAAAAATCGGGGATGAACCTGCCCGGCGCGCATTATCACGATCTGCCCGAGGTGGATCCGGCGGTGCTGCGCCCGGGTGAGAATGTCTACGACAGGCGCCTGTCTGCCGCCGTGGCCGAACTGGAGGCCGACAGCGATTTCATCGTCATCGACTGCCCCGGTTCGCACACCCGTCTGAGCCAGGTGGCGCATTCGCTGGCCGATACGCTGGTCACGCCGCTGAATGACAGTTTCATCGATTTCGATCTGCTGGCCCGCGTCGATGTGGACGGGCGCAAGATTCTGGGTCCCTCGGTCTATTCCGAGATGGTGTGGAATGCGCGGCAGCTCAGGGCGCAGGCCGGGCTGCAGCCGATCGACTGGATCGTGGTGCGCAACCGGCTGGGCGCGCAGCAGATGATCAACAAGCAGAAGATGGGTGAGGCGATCGACAACCTCGCCAAGCGCATCGGTTTCCGCACCGCTCCCGGCTTCAACGAGCGGGTGATCTTCCGCGAGCTCTTTCCCCGCGGGCTGACGTTGCTGGACCTCAAGGATATCGGCGTCAAGGGCCTGAACATCTCGAACGTCGCCGCACGGCAGGAGTTGCGCGAACTGGTCAAGGCGCTGGAACTGCCCGGCGTGACGGTGGATTTCTGAACACCCTGATCCTGCTGCGTCAAGTTTCCAAAGAACGCCGCATCCGCGCAAAAAGGCGCGTGTCAGGCAATGAGTTGGACAGTCGGTACCTGTTGGTGAACCGGGTTCCCGCCAAATCCAAAAGCAGCGATCCAGCGCGCGCGCCCGGGCTGGTTTCCGGCAATGCGGCGTGGGCTGTTTTTCTGAGGAAAGGATCGTTGGTCGCCTGAGGGATGCGGAAAGGAGTGCCAGCGGGAATCCTTGACTTGCAGACCGGGCGCCTCATAATGCGCGAGTGAATTTCAAAATTTTCAACCATAGATAATTCAGGGAGAGGAAGTTCATGAAGGTTAAAGCTTTCGGGGCAATGATAGCCCTTTGTTGCGTGATCGGAGCGGGTTCAGCCTCCGCCGCTACGGTAAAACTGGACAACCCCAGGGTCGCCACGGAAATCCTGAAGCTGGAGATTCTCGGCGTCTTCTACAATGTTTTCTTCAACAATGTGGGCGACGGCACTTTTATCGGTGATACGGCCGGTGCCACGGCCGCGCGCGATGCCATCAACGCGGCGTTGAACGGTACAACGGCCGAATTCGTCAGGATTCGCAATACCGGTGTTACCGTCAATAATTTCGGCGTGCAGACCGGCGCATCCACCGTTCGCGGTGTGAGCTTCTCGATTGCGGGCAACTGGCAGGCAAGCGGCAATACGGCCCTGCTGGCGCCGATCGCTCAGTTTCGGGTTACCGCGGTTCCGCTCCCTGCAGGACTGGTGCTGCTCGCTGGTGGGCTTGGCATTCTTGGTTTTGCCGCAGGACGAAAAAGACGGTCAAGCTAAGCGACGCTGCATCGCCGGATGAGAGGGGCGCCATTCGTCCCTCTTGTCGCTTGATCCGAACATCCGGGCGGTAGATCCTCGCTGCCGCCTCATCCCCGTCCGCGATAGGTCGGCACGCCCTGATCCGGTATCCATATGCCTACCGGTTGTTCGCCGGTCTGGTAGAAGATGTCGATCGGGATGCCGCCGCGCGGGTACCAATAGCCGCCGACACGCAGCCATTTCGGCGCCAGCAACGCGACCAGCCGTTTGCCGATCGTCACCGTGCAATCCTCGTGAAAGGCGCCATGATTGCGGAACGACCCCAGGAACAGCTTCAGCGACTTGCTTTCGACCAGCCAGTCGCCGGGCACGTAGTCCAGCACGATATGGGCAAAATCGGGTTGCCCTGTCATCGGGCAGAGCGAGGTGAACTCGGGCGCAGTGAACCGCACTGCATAATCGGTGCCCGCCTGCGGATTCGGCACTTTCTCCAGCACCGCCTCATCCGGCGACGCTGGCAGTTCGGTCTTGCCGCCCAGCTGGGTGAGACCTTGGTAGATGTCCTGTTCGGTCATGTCTGGAATCCTTTCCTAAACGCCGCGTTTATTGCCCCAGATCAGCACATGCAGTTGTGGCAGGATCCGGGGGTTGAACCAGCGATCCGCAAGGCTGCGTTCAATCAGCCATTCATAGCGGGTCATGATCCCGCCCATGTCGATGGCATCGCTCTCGGGGCCGGGCGGGGTATGGTTGCCCGGTTGCAGGAAGATCGGCAGCGACGGATAACGTGCCGCCACATCGCGCGCCCAGGTGTAATCCGCCTCGTCGAAGATCACGATCTTCAGCACCGTTTCAACCGAACCGGCCGCAGCCAGACAGCCATCGAACGCGGCCCAGTCGACCGTCTCGCCAGAGGATGGCGGCTTGGGGCTGAGGATCAGCGTAGCAAGTTCGGAAAACCAGTCACGCGCCACCGACCCCTGGGTTTCCATCACGGTGCCGTAGCCCCGTGTCCGGCCCAGGCGGATCAGCGGCGCGAAATCCTGGATCGCCGGATTACCGCCCGAGAGCGAAATCGTCAGTGGCTCTCCGCCGGACAGATCGGTGACCTTGGTCATGATCTCCTCGGGCGTCATCGCGGCCCATTCGTGGCGGTAACTGCTGTCGACCGCGTGCAGGCTGTCGCACCAGCTGCAGCGATAGTCGCAGCCGCCCGCCCGCACGAAAACCGTCGGCGTGCCGATAACCGCGCCTTCGCCCTGTATCGTCGGCCCGAAAATCTCGGAAATTCGCAGCCGGATCATGGCCGGTATTCCGCCCAGGTCTTGGGGGTTTCCGAAACCCGCACGGCGCTGACCTGCTGCCATCGCGCATGGCACCAGTCGTAGATCTCCTGCGCCAGCTTTTCCGACGTGACCATGTCGTGGCCGAAGACATCGTTGAGGTGCCGGTGGTCCAGTTCCTCGTCGATATAGCGTTTCAGCGGGGTCAACTCGCGATAGTCCAGCACGAATCCATTGGTGTCGAGGTGCTCGGCGCTGAGTTCGACCTCGACAATGTAATTGTGGCCATGCAGGCGCGCGCAAGGATGATCGTCGGGCAGGTGGCCCAGCCGGTGGCTGGCAGAGAAGTGGAATTCCTTGGTGATCCGGTACATCACTGCGCACCCACGGCGGATTTCCAGAAGTCCGGATCGGCATAGGCGGTCGGGTCGGGGACGCCGGCGATGTCAAAGGCCTCGCGCCGTTCCACGCAGGTGCCGCAGCGCCCGCAATGCAGATCGCCGCCCTTGTAGCAGGACCAAGTGTCGGCAAAGGGTGTGCCGTGTCTTGCGCCTTCGGTCACGATGGCGGATTTGGGGATATGCACAAAAGGCGTGTAAAGCCGAACCTGCGCGTAACCATCCAGCGCCTTGTCCTGCATCGTCTGGAAGGCATCGACGAACGCGGGGCGGCAATCGGGATAGATGAAATGATCGCCGCCATGTACCGCGGCGGCCACCGCATCGGCGCCCTTTGCCGCGGCCACGCCAAAGGCGATGGTCAGCATGATCGCATTGCGGTTGGGCACGACCGTGACCTTCATGTTGTCCTCGGCATAGTGGCCGTCCGGCACGTCCAGATCGTCGGTCAGGGCGGAACCGCCAAGAAACCGCCCGATATGGCTCATGTCGATCAGGTGATGCGGCACCTTCAAACGGTCGGCGGCAGCGGCTGCAAAACCGACTTCCTTGCGGTGGCGCTGACCGTAATCGAATGAGATCAGGCCCAGCAATGTCTGCTCGGCCGCGACCTTGCAGGCCAGCGTCACTGAATCGAGTCCGCCGGAGCAGATGACGAGTGTTTTCATGTGTTAGTCCTTGTTTTGTAACCGGGTAGGCTGCGACCGGCGCTCACGGCTCGTGAACAAGGGGGCGTTTAGACAATCTGCATGGAAATGGCAATCCGTCGCTACGTGGCGGCGGCATTCGGCCACGACGTGAACGGGATTGGACGCGCGTTCCGGGAAGGCAAGGGTGAGAGGCTGGACAACGACCCAAGCGGGGCTCGTTACGGCTGCTTCCTTCCGGACCTGACCGGGTTGGCGAGGCGCTCGCCCGCGCCAACCTCTCGGGAGGTTACATAGGTGGCCCGGGGCGGATTCGCAAGGCCCTGCGCCCTGGGCATGTGCAGCGGCAGCCGCAAACGGGCAAAGCCGTTTCCTGTATCGCCCAGGTCGGTCGCGCCCAGGGCAGCGATCTCCTGACCATAGCGGCGGATACCGGGGCCGGTGTCGAAGACCACGCTGGTTTCGGGGTGTGACACGAACCGCCAGATCGGTTCGGCATGTGTTGGCAACGCATCGCTTTGCTGCACGTAACGGGCAACGATTTCACGGATCGGCGTCCGGCTGGCGACGGCAAAGCTGCACTCGGGCCATAGCGGATAGGGCCCGCCGCCATGCACGCGGAAACTGTTGGTGGCCAGCAGGAAAAGCGCGTCATCATCTACCGGCCGGCCCGCATAGCATAGCCGGGTAATACGGTTTGCGTCCGGGTCGATCAGGTGTCCCTTGTCGTCGTAGCGGGCAGGTTGCGAGAGGTCGATCGAATAACTGAGCCCAAGGATCAGGTCGAAATTATGCCCCGGGATGCGCCGGTCGATCAGCGGTTGATCCGGCTGCCCCTGCACAATCCGGTTAAAACAGGTCGCCGCGCGTTCCAGCCAGTCACGCAGCTGCGCGCCGGTTACCCGCAACCCGCAAAGCGTGTTGGGGAAAGCATAGAGGTCGGCGGCGTTTCTCAACCGGAATTCGCCCTCCGGCATGTCTGTGTAATATTTCGGCCCGCCGCGTCCGCCGGTCTTGAACGGCGCATTGGCCGACAACAGCGGCAATTCCGCATCCGGCGTGCCCTGCACCATGTGCCGCAGCGCGGAGGCCTGCGCCCTTGCGACCAGCTGTGTGGCCGGGTCGTTGCGCACCAACGCCAGGTAGCTGTGCAATGGCACGTCGCTCCTGCCCAGTGGTTTGCGGATCAGATCAAGCGTGTGCCGGTGCGCCGGGGCCAGCATTCGCCCCAGGGTCTCGTCCGGTGCTGTCCGTCTTGCGCCAGTGGTAACCGGGCGCACTTCGGACCGGTGCGCGGTGACGGACCAGCCGGAATCGCCTTTTTGCAGAACGAGGTCCAGAACCCCCAGATGCGAGCCGCGAAACCCCGCCATCACTGCCGGCGTTCCGTTCAACGTGCCCTCCCGGCTGCTCACACCGGGAAGGTCCGGCATATCGGGGTTCGGGAACACCTCATGAGTATGACCGGCCAGGATGGCGTCGATACCCGGCAGCCGTCCCAGCGTCAGCGCCGCGTTTTCCTTCATGGGGTAATGGTCGTGGCCGTCGATGCCGCTATGGGCCAGGGCGATGACGATGTCTGCCCCCGCCTCACGGATACGCGGCACCCACGCACGGGCCGCTTCGACGATATCGCGGGCGGTCAGGCGGTTCTTGAGATGATAGTGGTCCCATGTGGTGATCTGCGGCGGCAGCAGCGCGATCACCCCGATGCGCAGATCATGGGGACCGCCCCTGTCATCGATGACGCGCCGGTCCAGGATCAGAAATGGCGGCAGCAATGTCTTGTCCTCGGTTGGACGCGCGCCCTCTTTGACCACGGCATTGGCGCAGGTGGTCGGGAAGGCGGCCTCTGCCAGCGCCTCCTGCAGCCAGTCAATGCCGAAATTGAACTCGTGATTGCCGATCCCCGCCGCATCATAGCCCAGGTAATTCATGGCCGTGATCACCGGATGCGTGCCTGACCAGCCACTGCCCGGCTGCGCCGCCAGGTCACTCAGCGGCGTGCCCTGAAGGAAATCGCCGTTGTCGAACAGCAGGCAATTCGCGGCCTCCGCACGGGCGGTCTTGATCAGGCTTGCGGTGCACGCCAGGCCGAACGAGCTCTCGCGACGGTCGGCAAAGTAGTCGAACGGCAGCAGATTGGCATGAACATCGGTCGTTTCCAGCAACCTGATCTGAACATGCGGCCGATCGTTCAACAGCCGGTCCCTGTCTTCCGGAGGCGGGTCAATTATGGTCAAATTCTTTGCCTGTTCTACCGCACCGCGAATTTCGCAATTCTTTAAATCTGATCAGTGTCATACCCCCTAAGTTACTATACCATTAGGATTTTCACGCAAGTGTTAATCTCCTTAAAGTTGTTTTGTTGCCCGATTGCCCGCCTCTTGTCCCGCCGCGCGAACGGCCTTGCCCGAGGCGCCCGAAAATGCCACCGATGGCGCAACGACGCCGGGAGAGAGTAATGGAGAACGCGGAAACCGTCACCTTCGGGGGCAGCAGGCTGGACCGCGCTGCGGAACTGCGTGGGGATGCCGGGGCCTTGGCGGCGGCACAGGCACAGGGCAGGGCATCCTGCATCCTGCTGTGGCGCGGCAAGCCACTGGTGTCCGAGGACGGGTTGGACCGGCTGCTGCGGTTGGAAACGACCCACCCGCTGCTGGCAAAGGCCCCGCCCGCACTGCTTCTGGGGCGCGAAGAAGACGGCCGCCTTGTCTTTGCCAGTGACCTGTCGGACTGGATGCCGGAGGGGCTGGACGAGGGCGCGCTTGGCCAGTTTCTGGATCAGACCGAACAGTGCCACCCGGACCTGCCCGGCGGTGTCTTTGCGGAGTTGCGCCGGATCATGACCCGGCTTGATCCCCGCGACGCCGAATTGGCGGCAACCGCCAAGGCCGTGCTGGACTGGCATGTCAGCCATCGCTTCTGCGCCCGCTGCGGGGCGGAATCACAGCCAGCTCAAGCCGGCTGGCAACGCGGTTGCGCCACCTGCGGCGGCCAGCACTTTCCCAGAACGGACCCGGTCGTCATCATGCTGATAACGCATGGCAATTCTGTTCTCATGGGGCGTTCTCCGGGGTGGCCTGACGGCATGTATTCCCTGCTGGCGGGGTTCGTCGAACCCGGCGAGACCATCGAAGCCGCCGTGCGCCGCGAAGTCCGGGAAGAGGCGGGTATCAGCGTCGGGAAAGTGGGCTACCTGGCCAGCCAGCCCTGGGCCTTTCCATCGTCGCTGATGGTCGGGTGTTCGGGCGCGGCCCTGTCGCGGGAGATCGTGATTGACCCTGCCGAGATCGAAGATGCAAATTGGTTCACGCGTGAGGAAATCCTTACGGCGTTCGCCGGAACGCACCCTATCCTTTTGCCCGCGCGAAACGGGGCGATCGCGCATTTTTTGCTGCGCAACTGGCTTGCGGACACACTCTATTGAGGCAAGAATGACCCCGAGCAGAAGACAATGAAGGCCCGGCCATGAAGTTCAGCGCGAGGGAAGATATCGAAGCCCCGATCGAGTTTGTCTTTGCCCAAGTGACCGATTTTCAGGCCCTGGAAAGATCCGCCCTTCGCCGCGGGGCCGAGGTGCAGCGCGTGGATGGCAATTCGGAACCCGGCGTGGGCATGGCCTGGGATGTCTCCTTCAAGCTGCGCGGCAAGATGCGCGAGTTGAAGACAGAACTGACCCGCCTCGACGCCCCGAACAGCGTGGTGCTGTCGTCGCGGTCCAAGGCAATGGGCGGTCACATGGTGGTTGATCTGGTTGCCCTCTCGCGGGGCCGCACCCGCATGAGCATGGACCTGGAGCTGAAACCGATCAACCTGTCCTCGCGGCTTCTGGTTCAGTCGCTCAAGCTGGCGCGCGGCAACCTGACGGGGCGATACAAGCTGCGCATCGCGGATTTTGCCCGCGACATCGAAGATCGCTACACCCGCAAGGGGTAGGCGCCCTGCTCACCCGCCAAAAAAAGAAGTCCGGGGTCGCCAACGGGCTTGATCGGCCTCGCAGCACTGTTAGCCTGATCCCGATTCAACGCCAGACAATCCACCGCCAGACCAATTGAGGCCCGACAATGACCGTTAATGCCTTTACCGCGCCGGGTCGTTTCCTGCGCGGCAATCTGCACACGCATTCCAACCTGTCCGATGGCGCGCTGGACCCGGCCGAAGTCTGTCGTCGCTACAAGGCGGAGGGATACGACTTCATCAGCCTGACGGATCATTTCGTGGGCCTTTTCGATTATCCCATCTCGGACACCAAGGCCTTTCGCGATGCCGGTTTCACCACCATACTCGGTGCGGAACTGCATTCCGGGGCAATGGAAAACGGCGAGATCTGGCACATCCTTGCGGTTGGCCTGCCCGAGGGTTTCGCCCCGTCCAACACGCCGGATTTCACGCCCCTGGACGGCCAGGAAACCGGACCCGAACTGGCGCAGCGCGCCCGCGACGCGGGCGCATTCGTGGCCGTGGCGCATCCGCACTGGTCGGGGATGACAACGGCCGATGCACGGTCGATCGAGGCTGCCCATGCGGTCGAGGTCTACAACCACGGCTGCGGCGTCGATTGCGACCGTGCCGAGGGGTTCCATACCGCCGATCTGTTGTTGAACGAGGGGCGGCGGGTCACGCTGATCGCTACCGACGACGCCCATTTTTCCAGCAATGACGCCTTTGGTGGCTGGGTCATGGTCAAGGCGCCGGAAAACACGCCCAACGCGTTGCTCGAGGCGCTCAAGGCCGGGCATTTCTACGCCAGCCAGGGTCCCGAGCTGCGCGATGTCGAACTGGTCGGGGAGACACTGACCGTCACCTCTTCGCCGGTCGAGACGGTGATCGTGATGGGCGAGGGGTCACGCACGAAGACCGTGCACGGAACGGCAATGACCCGGACGCGGCTTTACCTCAACCCGGTCAAGCACAGCCGGTGGATCAGGATCGCGGTGGTTGACCGGGCTGGCAAACGCGCCTGGTCGAACCCGATCTGGCGGCGGTGATCCGGGCGCCATCTAGCCCGACACGGCCCAACGCATCTGTGCCTCGGTTTCCACCGCGCAGGGCCTTACCGCGCGCAGGCGGGCAAGGGCGGCGTCGGGCGCCTCGCCGGATTCGACCATCAGCCGAAGCACCGCCATGCCCGACCTTCCGCAACCGCCGTTGCAGTGAAACAGGACGCGCCCCCCGCCCTGAACCGCCGCCAGCGCCGCCCGGGCGGCGCTGTGCCAGGCCTCTTCGATCTCGGGCGTCGGCGCGCCGAAATCCTCGATCGGCAGATGCATCCAGCGTGTACCCATGTTCTGCAGGTCATTGCCAAGATCATCTGCGCCCTTGGCAACCATCTCGGCCCGCGTGGTCATCGAAATCACGATGGCCGGTTTCCAATCCCGCAGGTGCTGCAGATCACTTTTGTAATCCCCTGCGCGCCCCGGCAGGGGCGACAGCGCGACAATCCCGTCACTGAGCGGCAGCGCATATATGACGAAGGTTGACATCGCACCTTAGAGCCGATCGGCGCTGAACGTGTCGCACTGGCCAGGATCGCCGCTTTGATAGCCCGTCGCGAACCAGCGCGAGCGTTGTTCCGACGTGCCATGGGTAAAGGTGTGCGGCTGCGGCACGCGGCCGGCACGTTTCTGCAGGTGGTCGTCACCGATCTTGCGCGCGGCATTCAGCGCCTCTTCGAGATCACCGGGCTCCAGCATTCCCTGGACCGCGCGCGCCCAGACCCCGCTGAGGCAATCCGCCTGCAGTTCCAGCCGGACGGTCAGGGCATTGGCCTCGGTCTGGCTGGCTGCCTGGCGGCGCTTGTTGACTTCGGACAGGATGCCCAGCTCGTTCTGGACATGGTGCGCGACCTCATGGGCAATCACGTAGGCGGCGGCGAAATCGCCCCTGGCACCCATCTGGCGCGCCAGGGTGGCGAAGAACTCGGTGTCCAGATAGGCCTTGCGGTCGGCCGGACAATAGAACGGCCCGGTTGCGCCCGAGGCGTTTCCGCAAGGGCTGCTTGTCACGCCGGAATAAAGCACCATCACCGGCGGGCGGTAAGGCTTGCCCACCTGCTCGGGGAATATCGCTCCCCAGACCTCTTCGGTGGTTGCCAATACGCGGGCCGAGAATTCGCCCGCCTGCTTCTCCTCGGCGGTCAGTTCGCGCGGCGCGCTGCTTTGTGGCACACCGCCCTGTCCCTGCAGCAGTGGCGTGATGTCGATCCCCGCGAAATACCCGACCGCCAGCACCACCAGGAGGCCAACGCCGCCGATGCCCGCCCCGGCCCGGCCACCGCGCCGCCTGCGATCTTCGACATTCCCACTGCCGCGCACACCCCTTAACCGCATCCCGTATCTCCTGTTTGCTTCACGTCCCAGCATACACTCTTTTGAACAAAACGTGACCGGAATAATCCTTGCCCAAGGCAGGGCAGGCTCCCCCCGCCGCGTCTGGCGGGCAATCGCCGCGAAGCGATCGCTGGACCTTGGCCCGGCCAGCCCATAGGCTGAACATGCGATTCCCAGATTACAGGCTGCCCCGCGTGACAGAAACCACCGCCTACAAGGTCCTTGCCCGGAAATACCGGCCCGAAACCTTTGCCGATCTTGTCGGTCAGGACGCGATGGTGCGGACGCTGAAGAACGCGTTCCAGGCGGACCGCATTGCCCAGGCCTTCATCATGACCGGCATTCGCGGCACCGGCAAGACCACCACCGCGCGGATCATCGCCAAGGGGATGAACTGTATCGGCCCCGATGGCACGGGTGGCCCCACGACCGAGCCCTGCGGCCAGTGCGAGCACTGCACCGCGATCATGGAAGGCCGCCATGTCGACGTGATGGAGATGGACGCAGCCAGCCGCACCGGCGTGGGCGACATCCGCGAAATCATTGATGCGGTGCGCTATCGCGCGGCTTCTGCCCGCTACAAGATCTACATCATCGACGAGGTTCACATGTTGTCTACCAGCGCGTTCAACGCGCTGCTGAAGACGCTGGAAGAACCGCCTGAACACGTGAAATTCATCTTTGCCACCACCGAGATCCGCAAAGTGCCGGTGACGGTGCTCAGCCGCTGCCAGCGATTTGACCTGCGCCGGATCGAGCCCGAGGTGATGATTGGCCTGCTGCGCCGCATCGCCGGCGCCGAGGGTGCCGAGATCAGCGATGACGCGCTGGCGCTTATCACCCGTGCCGCCGAGGGGTCGGCGCGGGATGCGACCTCGTTGCTGGATCAGGCGATCAGCCACGGTGCCGGTGAGACAACGGCGGATCAGGTGAGGGCCATGCTGGGGCTGGCGGATCGCGGCCGGGTGCTGGATCTCTTTGACCTGATCATGAAAGGCGACGCGGCGGGGGCGCTGACGGAACTTTCCGGCCAATATGCCGAAGGCGCGGACCCGATGGCGGTGCTGCGCGATCTGGCCGAGGTCACGCATTGGATATCGGTCGTCAAGATCACGCCCGAGGCCGCCGAAGACCCCACCATCAGCCCCGATGAACGCACCCGCGGCCAGGCGATGGCCGCGGCGCTGCCGATGCGGGTGATGACGCGGATGTGGCAGATGCTGCTGAAGGCATTGGACGAGGTCGCCGCCGCCCCGAACGCGATGATGGCCGCCGAGATGGCAGTGATCCGACTGACCCATGTGGCCGATCTGCCCAGCCCGGAAGAGCTTGTGCGCAAGCTGCGCGACACGCCCGCGCCGCCACCGGGGTCGACGGGCGGCGGGACCCCCGTGCAAGGCACCGGTGCGCCTGCGGCGGGCGTGGGGGCCTCGGCTGTCGCCTCGGCCCGGCCACCCTCGGGCGCCGGAACCGGGCCGCAGGCCGCATTGGCCACGGATACCGAGACAGCGCTGGCGCGGTACCCGACCTTTGACCATGTGGTCGAACTGATCCGCGCCAACCGCGACGTGAAGCTGCTGGTCGAGGTCGAGGCCCATGTTCGTCTGGCCGGCTATCGGCCCGGACGTATCGAATTCGTGCCGGACGAGGCCGCGCCCGGCGATCTGGCGCAGCGGCTTGGCGCATCGCTGCAACGCTGGACCGGTAACAGATGGGCGGTGACCGTCGTCAACGAGGGCGGCGCGGAAACCATTGCCGAGAAACGCGACGCCGCCGATCTCGCGCTCAGGGCCGAGGCCAGGGAACATCCGCTGGTCCAGGCGGTGTTCGATGCGTTCCCTGAGGCAAAAATCACCACGATCCGCACCCCCCAGGAGCAGGCGGCACAGGCACAGGCCGAAGCCCTGCCCGAAGTGGATGACGAATGGGATCCGTTCGAAGAAGACTGAGCGGCCCTGACCTGTTCTAAGGCCGCACCTGCCCGCGAAGGAGCCTTGCGGCAAACGGGGAAAAGTGACGCGGCTTTCCACGGGTCAGATCCCGGCTGGTGCGACATGAAAGTCCGCCGCTCAGCACCACGGCCGTGATTGCCGGTGTCCGGCTGCCAGCCTTCACCACGTTGCTATCCCGCCAGACATCTGGCAAGGCATTCTGAAAATCGCATTCGGACCTGACACATTGCCCCTCCTTGATATCGACAACCTGATCCGGGAATTCATTACCCTTTTTGTGGTGATTGACCCCATCGGTACATTACCCGTCTTCTATTTCGCGGTTTCGGGCGTGCCCGAACAGCTGCACTGGCGGCTTGCGGTACGCGCGGTTGCGGTGGCGGCGGTTGTTTTGTTGATGTTTCTCGTCATAGGCCAGATCGTACTTGAGGCCATCGGATTGCGGCTGGGGTCGTTCCAGATCGCGGGGGGCATCATCCTGTTTCTCTTTGCGCTGACGATGATCTTCGGCGAGGCGAAACCCGCGCGCGACATCGAGGAGGCCGAGCGGGATCATATGAGCGGGGCCGTGTTTCCGCTGGCCATGCCTTCGATCGCGTCCCCTGGTGCGATGCTGGCAATCGTGATCCTGACGGACAACAACCGCAACTCGATACCGGACCAGATGGTGACGGCGGGTGTCTTGATGGTCGTGCTGGTCATCACGCTCTTCTTGCTGCTGCTGGCATCAAGGTTGAAGCGTGTGCTCGGGAATACCGGCGCCAGTGTCATCAGCCGGGTCATGGGCATGATCCTGGCCACCGTGGCGGTGGATTCCGTTCTGAACGGTCTTGAGGTCGTGGGGGTGTTCAGCCTGCCATCGGCATGACCGGGTGGCGTGACCGTCCGATCAGCGCGCAGCCCAGCGTTTCGCGCAGCGCCTCAGCCAGTTCGTCCACGGTCTTGGTCGAGACATAGCGGCCGCCCGTTCCGTCGCTGAGGCATTTTGCAACCGACGCGCCGTCGGAATAGATGCCGGCCTCGGGGCTGTCCCAGGCAAAGGGGTCGGCCACCACGCGGAAACCGATGACGTGAATCGTCAGGTCACGCGCCGACAGGGCCAGTTCCTTGCCGGTGGCGCAGGGGCGGCCGCCGCAGGTTTCGTTGCCATCGGTCACCAGCACCACGATGGCGCGCTGGCGGCGATAGTCCAGCAGCTCGGCGGCGGCGCGGACCGATGCGGTCAGCGGCGTCAGGCCGTTGGGGTCCAGGTCGTCGACCGCGTCTATCACCGGTTGGGCGGCATCCGGACGCGGGGTGAATTTCACGGTGATCCCCTCGCAGGAGCCCTCTGCCCCGGGCCCATAGACCAGCAGGCCGATCCGGCGCACCGGGGCGATCTGCGGCATGGCGCGGCGCAGCGCCTGCCTTGCGTCCTCGATACGGGTTGGCGCGGTCTGGTCGAACCCCAGTTCCGCCATCGAGGCCGAGCCGTCGAACACCAGCATCGCATCCGCCGCACAATCCGCGGCCGCCATCACCGCGGGCGAGGGCGCCAGCGCCGCCGACAGCGCCACCGCGCCGGCAAGGGTGAATAGGGATTTCCCGGTGCCCGTTCTCATGCTGCAAATCTGGCACTAGAATGCCTTCGAAATCAATGAAAGGACCGTGCGATGTTTGTCAAAACTCTGTCAGAAACCCTCAACACCCCCGCCCATGTGACCGGCGAGGCGTTCGAGAGCCGCCGCATCCTGCTGGCTTCAGACGGGCTGGGATATTCCTTTCACGATACGGTGGTCAGGCAGGGCAGCACCCAACGGCTGGAATACAAGAACCATATCGAGGCGAATTACTGTATCGAGGGCGAAGGAGAAGTCGAAGAGGTCGCCACGGGCCGGGTCTGGCCGCTGAAACCCGGCACGATGTACGTGCTGGACCGCCACGATGCCCATATTATCCGCGCCACCCATGGCGATCTGCGCTTCATCTGCATCTTCACGCCCGCGCTCAGCGGCGAGGAAACCCATGATGCCGATGGCAGCTATGCGGCCGCGGGCTAAGCGGCGTTGCCCCAATCACATGCTTGCATCGTGCCAAGCTTGGGTCTATACGCGCCCGGTGGCCCCGCGGGGCTGCTGATTCAGCAACAAGAAATGCCGTGGTTGGCCCAGTTCACGCTTCGGGGGTCACATCCGGCTTAGGAGAAGCGAAATGAAACTGAATGAACTGCGCGACAATCCTGGCGCGACCAAGAAACGCAAACGTGTTGGCCGGGGCCCGGGCTCGGGCATGGGCAAGACGGCTGGCCGCGGTATCAAGGGCCAGAAATCCCGCTCGGGTGTGGCGATTGCCGGGTACGAAGGCGGCCAGATGCCGCTTTATCAACGGCTGCCGAAACGCGGATTCAACAAGCCCAACCGCAAGCAATATGCCGTCGTGAACCTGGGCCTGATCCAGAAATTCGTCGATGCCAAGAAACTGGACGCCAAGAAAGCCATCACCGAGGACGTTCTGCTGGAAACCGGCGTCGTGCGCCGCAAGCTTGACGGGGTGCGGATCCTGGCCAAGGGCGAAATCAGCGCCAAGGTACAGCTGGAAGTGACCGGTGCCTCGAAATCGGCGATCGAAGCGGTGGAAAAAGCCGGTGGTAAACTGACCATCACTTCCGCGCAGGCGGCCGAATAAGAGGTTGTGGCAGGCGCAAGCGCGCCTTACATAGACCCCAAGTTTTCCTTTTGACGCCGCCCGAGCTGGAAAACAGCTTGTGGCGGCGTTGACTTTAGAGAGAGACCGCGAATGGTATCTGCAGCAGAGCAAATGGCCGCCAACACCAGCTGGTCGGCGCTTGGCAAGGCAACCGATCTTCGCAACCGCATCCTGTTCACGCTTGGTTTGTTGATCGTCTACCGCCTGGGGACCTACATCCCCGTACCGGGCATCGACGGTGCCGAGCTGCGCGCCTTCATGGAGGAAGCCTCGCAGGGGATCGGTGGTATCCTGTCGATGTTTACCGGTGGCGCGCTCGGGCGGATGGGTATCTTTGCCCTGGGGATCATGCCCTATATCAGCGCCTCGATCATCGTTCAGCTGATGACGGCGATGGTGCCGCAGCTGGAACAGCTCAAGAAAGAGGGCGAGCAGGGCCGCAAGAAGATCAACCAGTACACGCGCTACGGCACGGTGCTGCTGGCGACGCTGCAATCCTACGGCATGGCGGTCAGCCTGCAATCGGGCGGTCTGGCGACCGATCCGGGCATGTTCTTCATCGTCTCGTGCATGATCACCCTGGTAGGCGGCACCATGTTCCTGATGTGGCTGGGTGAACAGATCACCGCCCGCGGTGTCGGCAACGGCATTTCGCTTATCATCTTTGTCGGTATCATCGCCGAGCTTCCCGCCGCCCTGGCGCAGTTCTTTGCCAGCGGCCGCAGCGGGGCGATCAGCCCGGCGGTCATCATCGGGGTGATGATCCTTGTGGTGGTCACGATCGCCTTCGTCGTGTTCATGGAACGCAGCCTGCGCAAGATCCACATCCAGTATCCGCGCCGTCAGGTCGGGATGAAGGTCTATGACGGCGGGTCCAGCCACCTGCCGGTCAAGGTCAACCCGGCGGGCGTGATCCCGGCAATCTTTGCCAGCTCGCTTCTGCTGCTGCCGGTGACGGTCAGCACGTTCTCGGGCAACCAGACCAGTCCGATCATGTCGACCATCCTGGCCTATTTCGGCCCGGGACAGCCGGCCTATCTGCTGTTCTTCACCCTGATGATCGTGTTCTTTGCCTATTTCTACACCTACAACGTGTCATTCAAACCCGATGACGTGGCCGACAACCTGAAGAACCAGAACGGGTTTGTTCCCGGCGTGCGCCCGGGCAAGAAAACCGCGGAATACCTGGAATATGTGGTCACCCGGGTGCTGGTCCTGGGCTCGGCCTATCTGGCCGCGGTCTGCCTGTTGCCGGAGATCCTGCGCAGCCAGTTGCAGATCCCGTTCTATTTCGGCGGTACCTCGGTGCTGATCGTGGTGTCGGTGACGATGGACACGATCCAGCAGGTCCAGTCGCATCTGCTGGCGCATCAATACGAAGGTCTAATTGAGAAATCACAATTGAGCGGCAAGGGTCGCAAGCGTTCGCGCAGAAAGGGGACGACACGCCGATGAATATTATACTTCTTGGACCGCCGGGTGCCGGCAAGGGAACGCAGGCCCACCTGTTGGTGGAGGGCCGCAACATGATCCAGCTGAGCACGGGCGACATGCTGCGCGAAGCCAAGGACAGCGGCACGCCGATGGGCAAGAAGGTGGCAGACGTGATGGCGCGCGGGGATCTTGTGACCGACGATATCGTCATCGGCCTCATTCGCGAAAAACTGCAGGGCGACAAGAAGGGCGGGTTCATCTTCGACGGTTTCCCGCGGACGCTGACCCAGGCGGATGCGCTGGCGGAGCTTTTGAACGAGACCGGCGAGACGCTCGACAAGGTCGTGGCGATGGAAGTCAATGATGATGCGCTGGTGGCGCGGATCACCGCCCGGTCGACCTGCGCGGGCTGTGGTGAGGTCTACAACGACATCACCAAGCCGATCCCGGCGGACGGCAAATGCACCAAATGCGGCAACACCGAGTTCAAGCGCCGGGCCGATGACAACGAGGAAAGCCTCAAGAACCGCCTGATGGAATATTACAAGAAAACCTCGATGCTGATCGGCTATTACCACGCCAAGGGCAACCTGAGCTGGGTCAACGGGCTGGGCGAAATTGACGAGGTTCGGGCTGAAATCGAGGCGGCATTAGACGCCTGAGCCGGTCCCGCCTGGCTTCGTTTGCAGTTGGGCTTGCTGTGGGCGTTCCTGGTCGGTTTTTTCGCGAAACAGGTGGTCGAATAGCCGAGTTGTCATTTTGACCATCGTGCCGGTGAAACCTCGGGCGGATACGTTTTGACACAGAACTTCGACGCCGAATTTGCCCTAGTGCAGGTTAAGTTTTGTCGGGGGGTTGACGCCCCCTTAAAATCCCCATAACCAGCACCATCTCTCACGAGAATTGATTCTGTTCCGGGGCGCGCCCGAAGTGGAATCGACCACCTGAATTCAGCTGCGGCCCGGAGCGAAATCGCCTCGGGCTTACGTTGTGAAAAAAGGTTCTGGAGCTACGGAACCGCAACGAAAGGAAAAGACACGTGGCACGTATTGCCGGCGTAAACATCCCGACCTCGAAACGGGTCCCGATCGCCCTGACTTATATCACCGGAATTGGCCATTCGACCGCCAAGGCCATCTGCGAAGCCGTGAACATCGACCAGTCGCGTCGTGTGAACGAGCTGAGCGATGCCGAGGTACTGGCCGTTCGCGAACATATCGATGCCAACCTGAACGTCGAGGGCGATCTGCGCCGCGAAGTCCAGATGAACATCAAGCGCCTGATGGACCTGGGCTGCTATCGCGGTCTGCGTCACCGCCGCAACCTGCCGGTTCGCGGTCAGCGCACCCACACCAATGCCCGCACCCGCAAGGGCCCGGCGAAACCCATCGCCGGTAAGAAGAAGTAAGGGAGGGCACCAGATATGGCACGCGATACTCGTCGTACGAAGAAAAAGGTTTCCAAGAACATCGCCACCGGCGTTGCTCATGTGAACTCGTCCTTCAACAACACCAAGATCCTGATCTCGGACGTGCAGGGCAATGCCATCGCATGGTCCTCGGCAGGCACCATGGGCTTCAAGGGCTCGCGCAAATCCACGCCTTACGCCGCGCAGATGGCCGCCGAAGATGCCGGCCGCAAGGCGCAGGAACACGGCATGCGCACGCTGGAAGTCGAAGTGCAGGGGCCCGGCTCGGGCCGTGAAAGCGCCCTGCGCGCGCTGGCCGCTGTCGGTTTCAACATCACCTCGATCCGTGATGTGACCCCGATCGCCCACAATGGCTGCCGCCCGCCGAAACGCCGCCGGGTCTGATCCTTATTACTATCTTTGGGGCCACGTTTTTCTGCGCGGCCCCAATCCGTCATTTTAACCTCGGGCGTTCCGCCTTTTGGACATGAGGGCAGAGCAGGAATGGAGGGACACATGATCCACAAGAACTGGGCCGAACTAATCAAGCCGACACAGCTGGAAGTCAAGCCGGGCAATGACCCGATCCGCCAGGCGACCGTCGTGGCGGAACCGCTGGAGCGCGGTTTTGGCCTGACCATGGGCAACGCGCTGCGCCGCGTGCTGCTGTCAAGCTTGCAGGGCGCGGCCATCACCAGCGTTCAGATCGACAACGTGCTGCACGAGTTTTCGTCAGTGGCCGGTGTACGCGAAGACGTGACCGACATCGTCCTGAACCTCAAGGGTGTCAGCCTGCGCATGGAAGTCGAAGGCCCCAAGCGCCTGTCGATCAATGCCAAGGGTCCGGGTGTCGTCACCGCCGGTGACATCAGCGACAGCGCCGGCATCGAGATCCTGAACAAGGATCACGTGATCTGTCACCTGGATGAGGGCGCCGACCTGTTCATGGAACTGACCGTGAATACCGGCAAGGGCTACGTCGCCGCCGACAAGAACAAGCCCGAGGACGCGCCGATCGGCCTGATCCCGGTCGATGCGATCTATTCGCCGATCAAGAAAGTCAGCTATGACGTGCAGCCGACCCGCGAGGGGCAGGTTCTGGATTATGACAAGCTGACCATGAAGATCGAAACCGACGGGTCGATCACGCCGGACGATGCGGTGGCCTTTGCCGCGCGGATCATCCAGGATCAGCTTAGCATCTTCGTCAACTTCGAAGAGCCGGAATCGGCCAGCCGTCAGGACGAAGACGACGGTCTGGAATTCAACCCGCTTCTGCTGAAAAAGGTGGACGAGCTGGAACTGTCTGTGCGTTCGGCCAACTGCCTGAAGAACGACAACATCGTCTATATCGGCGACCTGATCCAGAAGACCGAAGCCGAGATGCTGCGGACACCCAACTTCGGCCGCAAGTCGCTGAACGAGATCAAGGAAGTCCTGAGCGGCATGGCGCTGCATCTGGGCATGGATGTCGAAGATTGGCCGCCGGACAATATCGAGGATCTGGCCAAGAAATTCGAAGACGCGTTCTAAGGCGCGTCTTCACCACTGCCCGGGCTGGTCCGGGGAAAACATGGGCAATCCCGCCCCAAGGAGAGCGGCTGACACGCATCAGACCGCTGGACAAAGCAAAAGAGAAGGAATATCACAATGCGTCACGCACGAGGCTACCGCCGCCTGAACCGCACCCATGAGCACCGCAAGGCGCTGTGGGCGAACATGGCCGGCTCGCTGATCGAACACGAACAGATCAAGACCACCCTGCCCAAGGCAAAAGAACTGCGCCGGGTGGTGGAAAAGCTGATCACCCTGGGCAAACGCGGCGATCTGCACGCCCGCCGCCAGGCCGCCAGCCAGCTCAAGCAGGACCAGTACGTTGCCAAGCTGTTCGACGTTCTGGGCCCGCGTTACAAAGAGCGTAACGGCGGTTATGTCCGCGTCCTGAAGGCCGGTTTCCGGTACGGTGACATGGCGCCGATGGCGATCATCGAATTCGTTGACCGCGACGTCGACGCCAAAGGCGCCGGTGACAAGGCCCGCGTTGCCGCCGAAGAGGCAGCCGAAGAATAAGCTGGCCGGAAAAATTCCGTGCCGGACGAACCCCCGCCAGGATCGGCGGGGGTTTTTGTTTGGAGGGATAATTGTACCAAAGCCGCCATTCAGACCGCCTTGGCGGCGTTGCGCGACAAACAGTCTAAGGGTACGGCCCGGATGTCGCGAAGCGCGCCGCCGTTCACGCGGGAACTGGTTCGATTGCCTTGGCTGCCATGGCCCTAGCAGGCATGGTTTCGTTCTTGGGCTGGCGTTGAAAGCTTGCACTGTAGCGGCGCACTACGCATATCTTGTTCAGAATTGCAGGAGGGGCTGTTGCTGAGGTTTTTTGCGATCCTGTTGATGATCTGGCCGGCATGTGCCGTGGCCCAGACCCGCGTGCCCGAAGACCAGGCACAAATACAGTTGAGCTTTGCCCCTGTGGTGCGCGCGGCGGCGCCGGCGGTGGTGAACATCTATGCCAAGCGGGTGGTGAACGTCCGCGCCAGCCCGTTTCGGGGCGATCCCTTCTTCGACAATCTCTTCCGCGATTTCGGCGCGCCGCGCCAGCGGGTGGAAAACTCTCTGGGATCCGGCGTGATCCTGTCCGGGGACGGGATCGTGGTGTCGAACTACCACGTGGTGGGCCAGGCCACGGATATCCGCGTTGTCCTGACAGACAGGCGGGAATTTTCCGCGCGTGTCCTGCTGGCGGATGAAGAAAGCGATCTGGCGGTCCTGCAGATAGACGATGCAGACGGCGCGCTGCCTGCCTTGGAGCTGCGCGACAGTGACAGTGTCGAGGTGGGTGAACTGGTGCTGGCCATCGGCAACCCGTTCGGCGTGGGCCAGACCGTCAGCAGCGGCATCGTCTCGGGGCTGGCGCGGTCGGGCGTCGCGATGGGCAATGCGCGCGGGTATTTCATCCAGACCGACGCGCCGATCAATCCGGGCAATTCCGGCGGGGCGCTGGTGGACATGGCCGGGCGGTTGATCGGGATCAACACGTGGATCCTGTCGCGCTCGGGCGGGTCGAACGGCATCGGCTTTGCCATCCCGAGCGCCCTCGTGGCGGAGTTCGTGGCGCAGGCCCGCGCCGGGAAGGACCGGTTCACGCGGCCCTGGGCGGGCCTCAGCGGCCAGCCGGTGATGGCGGATATGGCGGAAAGCCTTGGGCTTGACCGCCCTGGCGGGATCGTGATTTCGCAGGTCCACGCGCAAAGCCCGTTCCGCGAGGCCGGGATTCGGCCCGGCGATGTGATCACAGAGGTTGACGGCCAGCCCGTGAATACCCCGGCCGAAATGATCTATCGCATGTCGGTGGCGGGCATGGGCGCCACGTCCAGCCTCAGCGTGATCCGCGACGGCACCAAGGAGGCGGCCACCGTGGCCCTGATCCCGGCGCCCGATGATCCGCCCCGTGCCGAGGTTCAGACCGGTCGGCTGTCGGCCATTCCCGGCATGACCTTGTCAAACATCAATCCGGCGGTGATCGACGAATACGGCCTGTCCTTGTCCGCAACCGGGGTGTTGGTTGTCGATCCGGGGCGCGCGGGGCTGCGGGCCGGGCTGCGAAAGGGTGACATCCTGCGCGGGATCAACGATGAGGCGGCCGCCGACACCGGCACCGCGGCGGCGCTGCTTGAACAGCGGATGCGCTGGCTGTCACTGGACGTTCAGCGCGGCACGCAGCGCAGCGTGCTGCGGTTCAGGTTGTAGCGCGCATGGCGGATCTCTTCGATACCGCGCCCGGGTCCGTGCCCGATACCGCGCCGCGCCCCCTGGCCGACCGGCTGCGCCCGCGCAAATTGTCCGAGGTGATCGGGCAGGACCAGGTGCTGGGGCCCGAGGCGCCCCTGGGGGTGATGCTGTCCTCGGGCTCGTTGGGCTCGCTCGTGTTCTGGGGGCCGCCCGGCGTGGGCAAGACCACCATCGCGCGGCTTCTGGCCGACGAGACCGACCTGCATTTCGTCCAGATCAGCGCCATCTTCACCGGCGTGCCGGAACTGCGCAAGGTTTTCGAGGCGGCCAAGCACCGGCGCGCAAACGGGCAGGGGACGCTGCTTTTCGTCGATGAAATCCACCGTTTCAACAAGGCTCAGCAGGACGGGTTCCTGCCGCATATGGAGGATGGAACGATCCTGCTGGTGGGGGCGACGACGGAAAACCCCAGCTTCGAACTGAACGCCGCGCTGCTGAGCCGGGCGCAGGTGCTGGTGCTGGAACGGCTGGACCTGGCCGATCTGGAACGCCTTGCGCAGCGCGCCGAGAAGGAACTGGGCAAGGCGCTGCCGTTGGACGGTGCGGCGCGCGAGGCGCTGCTGGAGATGGCCGATGGCGATGGCCGGACGCTCTTGAACCTGATCGAGCAGGTCGCAGCCTGGCGGGTCGATGGCAAGCTGGACACCGATGCGCTGACCACCCGGCTGATGAAACGCGCCGCCAAATACGACAAGAGCGGCGACGAACATTACAACCTGATCTCGGCCCTGCACAAATCGGTGCGCGGATCCGACCCCGACGCCGCGCTTTACTGGTTTGCCCGGATGCTGACCGGGGGCGAAGACCCGCGATACCTGGCGCGGCGGATCACCCGCATGGCGGTCGAGGATATCGGCCTGGCCGATCCGCAGGCGCAGGGCATCTGCGTACAGGCCTGGCAAACCTATGAACGCCTTGGCAGTCCCGAGGGGGAACTGGCCCTGGCGCAGGCGGTGACCTACCTGGCGCTGGCCCCCAAGTCGAACGCCGGTTACGTGGCGTACAAGGCGGCAATGAAGGAAGCCAAGCGCACCGGTTCGGAGCCGCCGCCCAAGCATATTCTCAATGCACCCACATCCCTGATGAAGGACCAGGGCTATGGCGAGGGGTATGCGTATGACCACGATGCCGAGGACGGGTTTTCGGGCCAGAACTACTTTCCCGATGGCGTCAAGCGGCCAGTCCTCTATCAACCGGTAGAGCGCGGTTTCGAGCGCGAGTTGAAGCGGCGGCTGGATTATTTCAGCAAGCTGCGGGCCAAGCGAAACTGATCCACCGGGCTCTCCGTAAGCGGGCAAACCCGCCATCTCTGGCGGAACGGCAAATTCGCAAATCTCGTGAAATCCCGCATGATGTCGTTTTCTGACCATCTCATATTCCCGGCAGAAAGACGGCAAAATATATTGTGACCGGATATAAACATCTGAAAATACTTCTTTTTCAGGGCTGAAAGCAAATTTCTTCTGAATTTCCCCGCTGCGGGCTGGATGGATCATTATTTTCGTGTTTTGCTGTGAATATGTCGCAAATGAACTGCCGCCCGACGTTCTGGACCGAGAAACTTTACCTGACTGGTCAGACCATCGGCAGTTTATAATCATGATAAGACTGAAAAAGTCACAGGGAGAGACTATGACAAACGCAAAAGATAAACTGATGATCGACCGGCTGGCTGCCGCCGCGCGCGAAGGCAAGATTTCGCGCCGCTCTTTCATGAACTATTCCGTTGCTGCCGGCATGACAGCTTCTGCAGCAACGGGTCTGTGGGGAACCACGGCCAAGGCCGCCCCGGCGAAAGGCGGCACGTTCCGCCTTGGTGCCCATGATGGCAACACATCGGACACCCATGATCCGGGCACTTATGTGACCTTCGCGATGATTCAGCTGGCGCATACGTTCCGCGCCTATCTGACGCTGATCGAACCCGATGGATCGCTTGGGCCGGATGTCGCGTCCGAATGGTCGGCGACGCCCGACGCCAAGGAATGGACGTTCAAGATCAATGACCGGGCGACATTCCACAGCGGCGGCAAGGTGACGGCAAATGACGTGATCGCGTCAATGAACCACCACCGCGGCGAAGCGTCGACCTCGGCGGCCAAGGCGCTGTTGGCGGATGTCGAGGATCTTGTGGATAACGGTGACAACTCGGTCACCTTCAAGCTGGGCTCGGGCAACGCCGATCTGCCCTGGCTGATGACCGATTATCACCTGCCGATCATCCCGGCGAACGAAGACGGCACGGCCAATTGGCAGTCCGGTGATGGCTGCGGCCCCTACAAGCTGGACAATGCCGAATTTGGTGTCAGCTACAGCCTGACGCGGCATGAGGAATGGCACCTTGAAGGTGCCTATTTCGATGCGGTCGAGATCACCGTTCTGAATGACCCGAACGCGCGTCAGACGGCGCTGGTGACAGGGGATGTGGACGCCATCACGCAGCTGGAACTCAAGACCCTGGCCCTGTTGCAGCGCGACCCGAATATCGAGATTGACAACGTGCCTTCGGCGGCAGCGATCACCATGCCGATGCTGATCGACCAGGCGCCGTTCGATAACGTCGATGTAAGGAACGCACTGAAACTGGCGGTGAACCGCGAAGAGTTGATCGAGAAGATCGCCTTTGGCGCGGCGACCGTGGGCAACGATTTCCACCATTCGCCGGCAATGCCTTATTGGCCTGATGACATCCCGCAGCGCGAATATGATCCCGAACAAGCCAAAGCTCTGCTCAAGAACGCCGGGGCCGAGGGCTTGACGGTGAACCTGAGCGTCGCGGATTCGGTATATTCCGGTGCGGTCGACATGTGCGTGCTTTATGCCGAACATGCCAAAGCAGCGGGTATCACCATCAACGTTCAGCGTGAGCCGAACGATGGATATTATTCCGATGTCTGGCTGAAGAAACCGTGGTGTGCGGTCCAGTGGGGCGCGCGCCCGACCCCGGACGTGATGTATTCGCTGGCCTACAAGGACGATGCGGCCTGGAACGAAAGCCATTGGAAAAACCCGCGCTTCAACGAGCTGTTGCGGGCGGCCAAGGCTGAGCTGGACGAGGCCAAGCGCGCCGAGATGTATCGCGAGATGGCGATGCTGGCCCGCGATGATGGCGGTACGGTGATCCCGTTCTTCCCCAATTTCGTCTATGCGCGCCGCAAGAACGTCATGCACGGCGAAAACCTTGCCGCCAGCTGGCAGATGGACGGCGCCCGCGCCGCGAGCCGCTGGTGGTTTGAAGGATAAGATAACTACTCGAAAACTCACAGGGAGATACTAGGACTATGGTTAAAGATCAGATGCTGATCGACCGGCTTGCAGATGCTGCCCGCGAGGGCAGGATCTCGCGCAGGTCGTTCATGAACTATTCGGTGGCCGCGGGGATGACCGCGTCTGCCGCGACCGGATTATGGGGCACCTCGGCCAGGGCCGAGCCCAAGCGGGGTGGCACATTCCGGATCGCACAGCATGACGGCAATACCGCGGACCAGATGGACCCCGGCCAGTACCAGTCGAACTTCGAAATCGCGTTCGGGCATACGGTGCGTGCCTACCTGACCATGATCAACGCGGATGGGACGCTGGGCCCCGACGTTGCCAAGGAATGGTCGGCAACCCCGGATGCGACCGAGTGGACCTTTGTGCTTGATGAGCGGGCGACGTTCCACGATGGCAACAAGGTGACAACCACCGACCTGCTTGCATCCATGAACCACCACCGGGGCGAAGGGTCGACCTCGGCGGCCAAGGCGCTGCTGGCGGATGTGACGGATATCGTCGACAACGGCGATAACTCGATCACCTTCAAGCTGGCGGCCCCCAATGCCGACCTGCCCTGGATCATGCCCGACTATCACCTGACCATCCTGCCCGCCAACGAAGACGGCACGGCGAACTGGCAGTCGGGTATGGGCTGCGGACCCTACAAGGTGGCCGAGCTGGAATTCGGTGTCGGTGGCCGTTTCGTGCGGCATGAGGAATGGCACGGTGAAGGGGCCTATTTCGACGAGGTCCAGATGCTGGTCATCAATGACCCGAATGCCCGTCAGACCGCGCTTGTGACCGGGGACGTCGATTCAGCGAGCCTGCTGGAAAACAAGACGCTGGGATTGCTGGGTCGCGACCCCAATGTCGAGGTCGACAACATTTCCTCGGCACAGTGCATCACCATGCCCATGCACGTGGATGTGGCGCCCTTCGATAACAACGATGTGCGGCTGGCGCTGAAATACGCGATCAACCGCGAAGAACTGGTCGAAAAGATCACCTTCGGCGCGGCCACCGTCGGCAATGACTTCCACCATTCGCCGGCAATGCCATACTGGCCCGAAGACATCCCGCAGCGGGAATATGATCCGGACAAGGCCAAGTTCCACCTCAAGCAGGCGGGCATGGACAGCCTTGATGTCAGCTTCTCCACCGCCGAATCGATCACGACCGGCGCGGTGGATGCCGCCGTTCTCTATGCCGAACACGCCAAGGCGGCGGGCATCAACATCAAGGTCGTGCGCGAGCCGAACGATGGCTACTGGTCGGATGTCTGGCTGGTCAAACCCTGGTGCATGGTCACCTGGGGGGCGCGTCCCACGCCTGACGTGATGTACAGCCTGGCGTACAAGGACGACGCGGCCTGGAACGAGTCACACTGGAAACATCCCGAGTTCAACAAGCTGCTCCGTCAGGGCAAGGCGGAACTGGATGACGCCAAGCGTCGGGAAATCTACCGTGACATGGCAATGCTTGCGCGTGATGAGGGCGGCACGGTCATTCCGTACTTCCCGAACTTCGTCTACGGGCGCCGCGCCAACTGCAAGCACAGCGGCACCGTATCGCCGGCCTGGCAGATGGACGGATACCGCCATTGCAGTCGCTGGTGGTTCGACGGCTAAGCCTGGAAATGACAAACCCGGCGCCCGTTGCGCCGGGTTTTTCCTTTTCGGAATCCGAAAATTGTGTAGGGTTTCAGAACAAACTGCCTGAATGACGATTGTTCACAACGGATTACCGGACGTTCAAGGCCAATAAAACATACACTCCGGCTCTGCCTGGGCATATCCAATTCAGGGCTGCAGTGCCAACACAGGAGGGACAGATGGGAGACATTCTAGGGCTCGTTGGGAAACGGCTCGGTCTCGGATTGGTGATTCTGTTTGTAATCTCAATCATTATTTTCTTCATGATCCTGCTGCTGCCGGGCGATCCGGCCCAAGCAGTACTGGGTCAGGGGGCGACCGAGGATAACCTTGCCGCTTTGCGCAAGGAGATGGAGCTGGATAAACCCGCCATCGTCAGGTATCTGGGATGGCTGTCCGGTGCCGTAACGCTTGATTTCGGCAATTCCATCGTGACGAAAGAGCCGGTGATCTCGCTGATCGGCGAGCGGTTCATGAACACGCTGTTCCTGGCAGCCTATGCCGCGGTCATCGCGGTTCCCGTCGCCATCATCCTGGGTATCCTGGTGGCGCTGCTGCGCAACTCGATCTTCGACCGGGTGGCCAACGTGGCGACGCTGACCTCGATCTCGTCTCCCGAGTTTTTCCTGGGCTATATCCTGATCCTCTACTTCTCGGTCAAATGGGGCATGTTCCCGGCGATCTCGAGCCTGAGCGATGGGATGACCTTCTGGCAATTGCTTGAACGCACCTTCCTGCCCGCGCTCACGCTGGTGCTGGTGGTTGTCGCGCACATGATGCGGATGACCCGTGCCGCGATCATCAACCTTCTGGCCAGCCCCTATATCGAAATGGCGCGGCTCAAGGGCACACCGCCCTGGAAGGTGATCGTGAAACACGCGCTGCCCAATGCCTGGGCGCCGATCATCAACGTGGTGGCACTGAACCTGGCCTACCTGATTACCGGCGTTGTCCTGGTTGAGGTGGTGTTCGTCTATCCGGGCATCGGCCAGGCGCTGGTCGACGCGGTTTCCAAGCGTGACTTCCCCGTCGTTCAGGCCTGCTGCTTGATTTTCGCCGCGACCTTCATCCTGCTTAACCTGGCAGCCGATGTTGGCGCAATCCTGACCAACCCGCGTTTGCGGCACCCGAAATAGGAGGACAAAGTCATGGAAGAAACAAATGCTCTGGTCCTCGGACTGTCGACGACGCAATTCGTCATCTATTACTATTTGGTCCTGCTGGGCGTCTCTTGCGCGGCGGCCTTTTACAATAAGCGGCAGGTTTTCCTGCTGGCCTTCTCGCTGACGCTGGTCTCGTTCGTTCTTGGCATCGTCGGCGGTGTCGGCGCGCTCAAGGCGGTGGCCATCTGCGCCGGGCTTCTGGGCTTTACGGCAATGGTGTCCTACGCCTTCCGGGAATTCCTGATCCAGTTGGCTGAAAGCAACGTGGGTGCGTCATTCACCGGTAATCCGCCGTTATTTTATGGCGGATTGCTCATTCCCGTGGCGCTTTTTGTCCTGTCTGCAATCATGGGCTGGCCGCTCAGGGAAATCTCGGTGGCGCTTTTCATCGTCGTCATCCTGTTGCTGGCGATGACAACGGAAACCGCCAAGGAGTTGCGTACTGCACCCCTGACCGCGGCCTTCGGGATGTTCGTTGTGTTTACCTACGCAATCGCCGGCATCTTCGCGCCCTATATCGCCCCGCATGGCGAGGCCGAGGTAATCTCGTCCGCCTTCGCGCCGGCGGATTCCGATATGCTTCTGGGCGCTGACCAGCTGGGCCGTGACATGTTCAGCCGGATCGTCTATGGCGCGCGCAACTCTGTCGGGCTGGCCCTTACGGCAACGATCGCGGCCTTCGTCCTTGGGGCGGGTGCCGGCTTGCTGGCTGCCACCAAGGGCGGCTGGTTCGATCAGCTCATGGGCCGTGTCGCCGACGTGATCATGTCGATCCCGTCGCTGATCTTTGCCCTGCTGATGCTGTCGATCTTCGGTCCCAGCACGCCGGTCATCATCTGTGCCGTCGCCGTCATTTACGCGCCAAGGGTTTTCCGCCTGACGCGCGCGGTTGCCGGCAACGTCGTGGTGATGGACTATATCGAGGCAGCAAAGCTGCGTGGCGAAGGCACTGGTTACCTGATCCGCCGCGAGATCCTGCCCAACTCGACCGCCCCGCTGGTGGCTGAATTCGGGCTGGAATTCTGCTTTGTGTTCCTGCTGGTCGCGGGCCTCAGCTTCCTGGGGCTGGGCATCCAGCCGCCCACCGCGGACTGGGGATCAATGGTGCGTGAGAACGCGACGCTGATCTCGTTCGGCGACATCACACCGCTGATTCCGGCGGCGGCCATCGCGCTGCTGACGGTGGCGGTCAACTTCGTGGTTGACTGGATGCTGTTCCGGTCCTCCGGTCTGAAGGAGCAATAATCATGAGCAAAGACAAAAGCGTTCTGCTTAAAATCGAAGACCTGAGAATCCAGGGATATTCGGACGAAACCTGGGTCGACATCATCAAGGGTGTCGACCTGACCCTCCACCGCGGCGAGGTGATGGGCCTGATCGGGGAATCCGGTGCGGGCAAATCGACCATCGGCGCGGCGGCCATGGGATATGCGCGGGACGGCACGCGCATCGTCGAAGGATCGAAGATCGAGTTCGACGGGATGGAGCTGACCACCGCCAGCGAAAGCGAGAAACGCGCCCTGCGCGGCTCTCGTATCGCCTATGTGGCGCAATCGGCGGCGGCCTCCTTCAACCCCGCGCACAAGATCATCGACCAGCATACCGAGGCACCGCTGCATTATCGCATCCAGAAGCGCATGGAAGCGCAGGAAGACGCGATGGACCTCTATGAACGCCTGCGGCTGCCTAACCCGAAGGAGATCGGGTTCCGCTATCCGCACCAGGTGTCGGGTGGACAGTTGCAGCGGGCGATGACGGCGATGGCGATGTCCTGCCGGCCCGACCTCATCATCTTTGATGAGCCGACAACAGCGCTGGACGTGACCACGCAGATCGAGGTGCTGGCAGCGATCCGCGACATCGTCGATCAGTTCAACACCGCGGCGCTCTATATCACACACGATCTTGCGGTGGTGGCGCAGATGGCGGACACGATCAAGGTGCTGCTCAAGGGCAACGAGGTCGAAGAAGCATCGACCGAGGAAATGCTGAAAAACCCGAAAGAGGATTACACCAAATCCCTCTGGGCGGTACGCAGCTTTGAAAGCCCGCAGCGACAGCGCCCCAAGGATACGGTGCCGCTGATTTCGGTCAAGAATGTTGATGCGGCCTATACCGGCGGCCCCAAGATCCTTGATGATGTGTCGTTCGACATCTACGAGGGGATGACCGTGGCCGTGGTCGGAGAGTCGGGCTCGGGCAAATCCACGACAGCGCGGGTCATTACCGGCCTTCTGCCGCCCTCCAAGGGCGAAGTGCTGTTCAAGGGCGAACCCTTCCCGAATGACTACAGGAACCGCTCGCGCGATCAGCTGCGCCAATGCCAGATGATCTATCAGATGGCCGATACCGCGCTGAATCCCAAGGTGAAGATCTCGGAGATCATCGGCCGGCCTGCGCAGTTCTACTCCGGTCTCAAGGGGGCGGACCTGAAGAACCGGGTTGACGAGCTTCTGGACCTGATCGAGCTTGATCCGTCGAAGTTCTACAACCGGTATCCGCCGGAGCTCTCCGGCGGTCAGAAACAGCGGATCGGGATCGCGCGGGCGCTGGCGGCGAACCCCACCTTCATCGTCTGCGACGAGGTCACCTCGGCGCTGGACCAGCTGGTGGCCGAAGGTATCTTGCGGCTTCTGGACCGGCTCCAGAACGAGCTGAACCTGGCCTACATGTTCATCACGCACGATCTGGCAACCGTGCGGTCGATCGCCGATGAGGTGATCGTGATGCAGCAGGGCAGGGTCGTCGAACAGGGGCCGAAGGACGATATGTTCACCCCGCCGCACCATCCCTATACCGACCTGTTGCTCAGCTCGGTGCCCGAGATGGATCCGAACTGGCTGACCACGTTGCTGGAGGAGCGCGGGATCGACAACCTTGGGGATGCCGCCGCGGCTCAGATCGACCCCAACGACCCCAAGGTTCAGACCTGACCGGTTACTGATCGGAATACTGATCGAAAGTGACGGCGGACGGGTTCACCCCGTCCGCCGTTTCTTCTGATCAGATGATGGCCATCGCAGAGACGATCATCGTTCCGACGATCAGGGCGTAGACGATCGCCACAGCCTGCCACGTGGCACTGTGCATCCTGAGTTCACGGATGAATTCGTCGCGGTTCATGGTGTACCTCCGTTAGATCGGAAGGGAACGCCCTGTCACGGTTCCGGTGGATGAAGAAAGCGCCAGATGGCATGCCCACCATTGGCGTCTTGGGGTTGAAACTGTTCCTGGAGCCGGGCAAACCGGCGCGGGGTCAGATGATGGCCATCGCCGAGAACACAAGCGTCCCGACCAGCGTGGCATATACGATAAGCACAGCCGGAAAAGTGGCACTGTGCATGCGAAGTTCGCGGTTCAATTCGTCGCGGGTCATGAAGGCCTCCTGATGCTGACGTTACCGGTTTCCACAGGGGATCCTGTGCTCTTGGTCCCCAAATAGGCAAAAAAACCCACAACGCAATCAAAAAACGTCTAAAAACCTATGTTGTTTTTGCAAAGGTGCCGGTCGCTCATTGCATATCGGTAAAAACTTATCATAACATACTGAAAAATAACAGAAATAATGTATGGCAAAAGTACGGCTTTGGTATGGTTTTCATACGTACGCCTGCATTACCGCCTGTTCAGGCTAAATGATGCAGCATTCGCCGCGCCAGAAACGACTCAGAGGGCGATGAAGATGCTTTACCGCATGGACAAGATGACCAAGAGCCAGCGCGAACATTTCGGCTATCTGATGGATGTGCTGAGCCAGCTGGAATGGGACTTGCACCAGCCGGTCGTCGCGCGCGGGCGCATTCCGCCCGAATGGCACGAGATCGCCAATACCCGCTATCCCAAGAAGAAGCGCAAGGTCACGCTGTGGGTCGAAGAGGACGTGGTGCGGTTCTTCAAGAAGATGGGGCGGGGTTATACGCTCAGGATGAACGAGGTGCTGGTGGCCTTCATGCTGGCCCGCCTGTCGGGCCTGATCGACGGCAAGGACACCCTGCCGGAATACCAGACCCCGCCGGACATGGGAGAACGGCCGGGGATTGGGAAGTAGGGCATGAGTGGAATGAAGATTCGCACTCGCGGTGATGTTGAGGACACGACAGATGCTGCGAGATTTGTGACGCGAAGTGAATGTGTCCTCTGAGCCCGGAGTAACTATTGCCCCTTGTCTGGAAACAGGAATTAGATCCTTTAGGCAACTCCGTCAGATATGTAGAAAAACAAACTTTCTACGGTCGAGAAAAGAAAATCTTACGTCATTTTACGCGTTGTCGTTCTTGCATTTTGTCACCTAATCCTATCGGAATGGGCATCTGTAAACTTAATCTTCACAACCATAATCGGGACATACACATATCTGTAAACCCAGTACTTTGCCGTACTGAACGGTCCAGATTTCTGCGTCTTTAACACCGACCAACATGCTTTTAAGTTTCCGTTTTTACAGGCATTTTTCTTCAAACGCAGAATTTCTGCTTCTGTTGATTGCTCTAAATCGGGCATTTCTTCAAGTAGCTTTGCGGCGGCATAACTGGCAGAACCAACACCGAGTTCGCCTGCTCTGCGCATACAATCTAGCGCCTTCTCTTCGTCACCCAGGTTATAGTATATTTGCCCAGCGGCGAACAACGATACAGGATCGTCGCTAGTCATACCAATTCCCCGAGATATTCTGCCAACCTTCTCGTAGATTTCGCGATCATCAATCGCTCTAATCAGCCGATAGAAATCGGGTATTGACCCCCCCATAATTTCAGCGGCAATTCCACTTGCTATTTCGTTCTTTTGATTGGCCCCACAATTCACTTGAGGTGAAATCCCTATACATTTTCTCAAATGCGGTCTTGTCTTATCGATAACCCTTAAGACGCCCTAAGAAAAGTAGTGTAGTTTTGGTTTGCCTTCAACGGCAGCAACGTCTGCATGGTTGGTCTTCAGTCCAAATTTAACTGGCTACTTGGGTTTGGTGATCGATCGGGTTCCTTGGCCGAAGTTGAAATTTGCTCACCCGCGCGGAACCAAGCCCGTAGGGCGCCGCGCGATCGCCAGACCGTCCCCCGGGCTGGCGATTGGCTGATGTTGGCGCGACGTATCGAGGTTTTGCTGGTTTGGCAGAGATAAAGTGCATCTCATCAATGGCGGGTCGCCACCCCGCGGTCTGGCGCTCGCGCGGCTAAATTCTGAGGTGACAAGTGCGCGCTTTGGTCAAAAATGCCGGCGGGATTCCCCCTTGATTCCGCGCGGGATGACAGGCTCAATGGCGGCTTCATATCCAACTGGAAGAACTGGAGCGGGTAGCGGGAATCGAACCCGCGCATTCAGCTTGGGAAGCTGACAGGCTACCATTACATCATACCCGCCGCGACGTTCGGGATAGCATTGCCGCGCCGGGCTGTTCTAGCGGTTCTGATTACTGGGCAGCGTGGATCGACGCGCCGGTTGAGTGGTGATTGCTGGCCTCGGTGATCAGCCAGTCGCGGAAGGCAGCGATAAGCGGATCGTTCCGCCGCGCTTTCTGTGTCGCGATGGCGTAAATTGTGAAGGGGATCGTTGTCGCTTCGAACAGGCGCACCAGACGCCCCTCGGCAACCGTCGGGCCAACGACCGCCTCATAGGCAAGCGAAACGCCCAAGCCGGCTTCGGCGGCGGTCGAGGCATATTCGCAATTAGGATAGACCGGATCGCCTTCGGTCAATTCGGCCATGACGCCCGCCGCGCGAAACCACTCTGGCCACTGGTCATCGACTTCGTCGCGGAACAAGGTCAGATGCAGCAGGTCGCGCGGATGAGAGATGGCTTCGCGCTCAAGCAATGCCGGTGACACGACCGGGTAACGTGCCGAATGCAAGAAGGGCACGACATCGACATCCTCTTCCGCCTCATCGCGCCACTTGATCACGACATCGGCATCATTGGTCGCGAAATCAGTGGAAGGCGCGCCTTCGGCGATCCTCAGCCGGATCGCCTGCGCCTGTTCGAAATTCGCCATGCGCGGCACCAACCACCGGGCGGCAAATCCGGGCGTGGACAGAACCCGCAGGAATTGACCTTGGGACGCGGACCGTGCCGAGCGGGTGCTGTCATCCAGATGATCCAGCAATTGCGTCAATCGTCCGGCATAGCTGCGTCCGGTGCCGGTCAGGCTGATACGGTTGCCTTCGCGCCGGAACAGCGCGGTTGCAAGGTAGTCCTCAAGGGCGCGGATCTGGTGAGAAATCGCCGAGGGGCTGAGGCACAGCTCCTCCGCCGCTGCCTTGAAGCTCAGGTGTCGGGCTGCGGCCTCGAATGCCTTCACGGCCGAGAACGGAGGCAACCTTCTTCTCTTCACACGTGAATTTTCCTCATCGGGCGGTGAAAAACCATCTTTTGTTATCAAACATACCTGTTTGCTAGGATTCTCGCAAATCTGCACATCCAACGGAGGGGGTCATGTTTCCCGTCAGACGCGCCGCACTTGCTGTGGCCGCCCAGTTCCTATGTGCCTTTTCAAGTTCTGCCGCAGCCGAGCCCTTCG
Organism: Roseovarius sp. CAU 1744; assembly: GCF_039839345.1. NCBI lineage: Bacteria > Pseudomonadati > Pseudomonadota > Alphaproteobacteria > Rhodobacterales > Roseobacteraceae > Roseovarius > Roseovarius sp. CAU 1744. The sequence goes on from NZ_JBDOQV010000009.1 coordinate 111,003, forward strand.
ACCTTTCGGCGGGGCTGCTGAGCGAGCTGCATCAATGGATCGACACGACGACAGACCTTCCCAAGGCGGACACCCCTGCCACCATCGTATTTGCCGATGCGCAGGATGTCGCAGGCCCAAACGAGATGGCGTCAGCTATCGGCGACACGGCGCGCGGCCTATATGAGCCACGCACTGGCACGATCACACTGTTCCGCCCCTGGAGCGCGGATGACCCGCAGGACGTGGCGGTGTTGTTGCACGAACTCGTTCATCATCGTCAGGGCGGCGCACATTTTTATTGTGAGGCCGCCAAAGAGTTCCCGGCCTATCAGATCCAGAAGGATTGGCTGGCCGAACGCGGCCTTTCGCTTGACGTCAACTGGATCGCGGTGGTGCTCTCCTCGAGTTGCGCGGCGCGTGACTTCCATCCCTAACGTGCCGCGTGATGCGCAACAGAGTTGCAGTCTGACGGAACGTGGCGGGATTTGCCCTTGAACCCGCGCAAAGCGACCGGCCTCAAGGGCGGCTTCGGATCAGACGGGGTGGGCTGGAGCGGGTAGCGGGAATCGAACCCGCGCGTTCAGCTTGGGAAGCTGACAGGCTACCATTACATCATACCCGCCGCGACGTTCGGGATAGCATTGCCGCGCCGGGCTGTTCAAGCGGTTTCGGCTTCGCTCATGCGGCTTTCCGGGGCTTGGCCCGTTCGGCCCTGAAACCGTCCCCCGGACAGTTTCCAAGACGCGCCTCACCCCTGCAGGGGCATCACCTTGATCTCGCCTTCCTGCCGTGCCCGCATGGCCTGTGCGGCGGCATGGGAGGCGGCAGCGGTGGTGTAGTAGGGGATCTTGTCATAGAGCGCGACCGAGCGGATCGAGCGGCTGTCCTCGACCGCCTGGGCGCCTTCGGTCGTGTTCATCACCAGTGCGATCTGCCCGTCCTTCATCATGTCGACCACGTCGGGGCGGCCCTCGTAGACCTTGTTGACCACCTCGCAGGCGATCTCGTGCCCTTCGAGGAAGGCCGCGGTGCCGCGGGTGGCGACGATGGCAAAGCCCAGATCGACGAGAATCCGCGCGGTGTCGACCAGTTGCGGCGTCTTGTCGTCATCCTTGATCGAGAAGAACACCCGCCCCCCCTCGGGCAGCATCGTGCCAGCGCCCAGCTGCGCCTTGAGAAACGCGCGGGGGAAGCTGACATCCCAGCCCATCACCTCACCGGTGGAGCGCATTTCGGGGCCGAGGATCGTATCGACACCGGGGAAGCGGGCGAAGGGCATCACCGCCTCCTTGACCGAGAACCAGGGCATGTTGGGATCGGCCAGGGTCATCTGGTCGGCCATCGGCAGGGTGCCGGGCTTGGCATCGGCGGGGTAGGGGCCGCGGAACTTGAAACTGCTCAGCTTCTCACCGGCCATCAGGCGTGCGGCGATCGAGGCAATGGCCGAGTCGGTTGCCTTGGCGACAAACGGCACGGTGCGCGAGGCGCGGGGGTTGACCTCGATCAGGTAGATCACGTCATCCTTGACCGCGAATTGCACGTTCATCAGGCCCACGACATTGAGCGCCTTGGCCAGCGCCTCGGTCTGGTGGTTGATCTCGGCGATCACGTCCTTGGACAGCGAATAGGGCGGGATCGAGCAGGCGCTGTCGCCGGAATGCACGCCGGCCTCCTCGATATGCTGCATGATGCCGGCCACGTGCACCTTCTCGCCGTCGCAGAGCGCATCGACATCGCATTCGATGGCGCCCGAAAGGTAGCCGTCAAGCAGCACGGGGCTGTCGCCCGAAACCACCACCGCTTCGGCGATGTAGCGTTCCAGCTGGGCCATGTCGCGGACGATCTCCATCGCGCGGCCGCCCAGCACGTAGGAGGGGCGGATAACGAGGGGGAAGCCGATTTCCTCGGCGATGGCCAATGCCTGCGCGTCCGTGCTGGCGATGCCGTTGCGCGGCTGTTTCAGGCCAAGCTGGTTCACGAGCGCCTGGAACCGTTCGCGGTCCTCGGCCAGGTCGATGGCGTCGGGCGAAGTGCCGAGGATCGGGATGCCCTCGGCCTCGAGCGCGTTGGCGAGTTTCAGCGGCGTCTGGCCGCCGAACTGGACAATGACGCCGTGCAGCGTGCCGTTTTCCTGTTCGGCCCGCAGGATTTCCATCACGTGTTCGAAGGTGAGCGGCTCGAAATAGAGCCGGTCCGAGGTGTCATAATCGGTGCTGACCGTTTCCGGGTTGCAGTTGATCATGATCGTCTCATACCCCGCCTTGGTCAGCGCATAGCAGGCGTGGCAGCAGCAATAGTCGAACTCGATCCCCTGGCCGATGCGATTGGGGCCGCCGCCGAGGATCACGACCTTGTTGCGGTCCGATGGCCGGGCCTCGCATTCCACCTCGCCCAGCACGGGGGCCTCGTAGGTGGAATACATATAGGGCGTCTGTGCCTCGAACTCGGCCGCGCAGGTGTCGATCCGCTTGAACACGGCGGTCACGCCCTGGGCCACACGGGCACGGCGGATATCGGCCTCGGTGAAGCCTGTCAGTTTTGCCAGCCGGGCGTCGGAGAAGCCCAGCATCTTGAGCGCGCGCAGCCCGGCGGCGTCTTTGGGCAGGCCGTTTGCGCGCACGTCCTCCTCGGCTTCGACGATCTCGCGGATGCGGGCCAGGAACCACGGATCAAACGCGGTGGCGTGCTGGATATCGTCATCGGAAAGCCCGTGGCGCATCGCCTGGGCGATCACCCGGATACGGTCGGGGGTCTGCTGGCTGAGCGCCTTGACCACGGCGGCCTTGCCGGATGCGGAATCGGCCGCGCCCTCGATGGCAATCTCATCAAACCCGGTCAGGCCGGTTTCCATGCTGGCCAGTGCCTTTTGCAGCGATTCGTGAATGGTGCGGCCGATGGCCATCGCCTCGCCCACGGATTTCATCGCGGTGGTGAGGTAGGGCTCGGACCCGGGGAACTTCTCGAACGCAAAGCGCGGGATCTTGGTGACAACGTAGTCAATCGTCGGCTCGAACGAGGCGGGCGTGACCTTGGTGATGTCATTATCCAGCTCATCCAGCGTGTAGCCCACGGCCAGCTTGGCGGCGATCTTGGCGATGGGGAAGCCGGTGGCCTTGGAGGCCAGCGCCGAGGAGCGCGACACCCGCGGGTTCATCTCGATCACGACCATGCGGCCGTCTTCGGGGTTGATCGCCCATTGCACGTTGGATCCGCCGGTTTCGACCCCGATTTCGCGCAGCACGGCGATCGAGCCGTTGCGCATGATCTGGTATTCCTTGTCGGTGAGCGTCAGCGCCGGGGCCACGGTGATGGAATCGCCCGTGTGCACGCCCATCGGATCGACGTTTTCGATGGAACAGACGATGATCGCGTTATCCGCCTTGTCGCGGACGACCTCCATCTCGTATTCCTTCCAGCCCAGCAGGCTTTCGTCGATCAGGATCTGGTTGACCGGCGAGGCATCGAGGCCCGATTTGCAGAAATGTTCGTAATCGTCGCGGTTATAGGCCACGCCGCCGCCGGTGCCGCCCAGCGTGAAGGCCGGCCGGATGATCGCGGGCAGGCCGATATCCTCGAGCGCGGCCATGCATTCTTCCATCGTGTTGGCGATGGTGGCCTTGGGGTTTTCGATCCCCAGCCGGTCCATTGCCTCGCGGAAAAGCTTGCGGTCCTCGGCCATTTCGATGGCTTCGCGGTTGGCGCCGATCAGTTCCACGCCGAACTTTTCCAGCACGCCCATATCGGCCACCGCCAGCGCGGTATTGAGGCCGGTCTGCCCGCCCATGGTGGGCAACAGCGCATCGGGGCGTTCCTTCTCGATGATCCGGGCGACGACCTCGGGGGTGATCGGCTCGATATAGGTGGCGTCGGCCAGTTCCGGGTCGGTCATGATGGTGGCCGGGTTCGAGTTCACCAGCACCACCCGGTAGCCTTCTTCCCGCAGGGCCTTGCAGGCCTGGGCACCGGAATAGTCAAACTCGCACGCCTGCCCGATAACAATGGGCCCCGCCCCGATTATCATGATGGACGAGATGTCAGTTCTTTTCGGCATGGTGGTCCCCAGGGCAACTATTCGGGCGGCAGCAGATTGGGTGCGGGCACAGGCACGCACACGCAAATTGTTGGGGGTTATAGCCATCATCGGACGCAGCGCAAGGGGGATCGCAAACACAGGCGAAATGGACGCTTTTTAGGGTGCCATTCGCGGCCCGGACCGCTAGATACGGGGACCAGACCAGCGGCAAAGGACGCCAAGCGTGCAGATTCGTTTCGATCACGGCCCCGATGGCAGCGCGTGCAGCTTTGCGCGGGCACGGCGGCTGATCGTGGCCGATGCGCCAAAGGATGTGCCCGCCGCGCTGGATGCGCTGGAGGCCGCGCGGGCGGACGGGCTGTGGGTGGCGGGATACGCCACCTACGAGCTGGGCTACGTGCTGGAGCCGAAACTGACCCCGCTGCTGCCCGCCGACCGGCGGCTGCCGCTGTTGCAGTTCGGGGTCTATGACTGGCCCTCGATCGCCGACGCGCTGCAGCCCGGTGATGCGGGGCTGGACGGGTTTTCCCCCGGCTGGGATGCGGCGCGATATGCGGGTGGGTTCCGGACCGTGCATGACTATATTTGCGCCGGTGACATCTATCAGGCCAATCTGACCTTTCCGATCACGCTTGACGCGCAGGGCACGCCGCTTGCGCTTTACCATGCGCTGAGCCAGGTGCAGACGGTACGCCACGGCGCGCTGATCGAGCAGGAGGGGCTGCCGGCGATCCTGTCCCGCTCACCCGAGCTGTTTTTCCGCACCGACACGCGCGGCCGGATCGAGACCCGCCCGATGAAGGGCACGATGCCGCGCAGCGATGACGCGGCCGAGGATGCCCGCCACCGGTTTTTCCTGCAGACCGACGAGAAAAACCGGGCCGAGAACCTGATGATCGTCGACCTGTTGCGCAACGACCTGTCGCGGATCAGCGCGCCGGGCAGCGTCGCGGTGCCCGAGCTGTTTTCCATCGAAAGCTACGAGACCGTGCACCAGATGACGTCGCTGGTGACCGGGCAGATGGTGGCGGGCACCGGGCTGGGCGACATCTTTCGCGCGCTGTTCCCCTGCGGGTCGATCACCGGCGCGCCCAAGGTGCGGGCGATGGAAATCCTGCGCGCGCTGGAGCCCGCCCCGCGCGAAGTCTATTGCGGCACGATCGGCTGGGCCGCGCCGGACGGGCGCGCGGAATTCAACGTGGCGATCCGCACGCTGTTGGTCGAGGATGGCCGCGCCACGCTAAACGTGGGTGGTGGCCTGGTCTATGACAGCACCGCCGCCGCAGAATACGAGGAGGCCCTGTGGAAGGCCCGTTTTGCCCGCCAGCTGACCCCGGGTTTCGCCTGATCGAGACTTTCCGCCGGGTGCCGGGCCGCGGCATCCTGCGCGGCTGGTCCGATGGCCTCACTCTGCCGCTTTCAGATCCGCCGGACCGTTTCGCGTATAGAGGTAGTCGCGCGTCAGTGGCACCGCGTCTTGCCTTCTGGTCAGTTGCAGCTGGAACACCACCTGCCGGTTCAGGCGGAAGGTCAGCTCGCTGGCGATCAGGTAATAGCGCCACATCCGGCAGAACCGGTCATCGTAAAGCGCCCGCGCCCGTTCGATATTGGCCATGAACCGGTCATGCCAATGGCGCAAGGTTTCGGCGTAGTGCAGCCGCCAGACCTCGATATCGGTCTGGACCAACCCCTGGTGTTCCACCGCGCGCATCACCTCGGACAGGGCCGGGCAATAGCCGCCGGGAAAGATGTACTTGGTGATCCACGGGCTGGTAGCCCCCGGCGGCTGGGCGCGCCCGATGGTGTGAATGAGCGAGATGCCATCCTCGGTCAGCCGGTCGCGCACATGGGCGAAAAATTCGTTGTAATGCGGCACGCCCACATGTTCGAACATCCCGACGGACACGATCCGGTCGAATTGCCCGGTGACCTTGCGGTAATCCAGCAGCTCAAACCGGCAGCGGTTCGCCAGACCGGCCATTTCGGCGCGCGCGGTGGCCATGGCATGCTGTTCCTTCGAGAGCGTCACGCCCAGCACTTCGGCGCCATGATCGCGCGCCAGCGTCAGGCCCATGCCCCCCCAGCCGCAGCCGATATCCAGCACCTGCATCCCCGGCTGGATCAGCAGCTTGCGGGCGATATGCTGTTTCTTGGCCGCCTGTGCCGCCTCCAGCGTCATCCCCGGGTCGCGGAAATAGGCGCAGGAATATTGCCGGTCCTCGTCGAGGAACAGGTCATATAGCTCGCCCGAGAGATCATAGTGATGCGCCACGTTGGCCCGCGCCCGCGGCGCCGGGTTGAATTGCTGCAAATGGCGCATCAGGTGGCGGACCAGCACGATCGGGCGGCGAAACCAGGGTGGACCCTGCGCCGCGATATTGCTGATCGCCAGCGTCAGAAAACCGTGCAGGTCATCGTTTTCGATGGTCAGCCGGCCATCCATATAGCCCTCGCCCACGGCCATTTCGGGCGACAGCACGATCTTTCTGGGCAGGCTGCGGTCCAGCAGGGCAATCGCGACCTCGGGCCCGTCGCGGCCGCTGCCATAGGTTTTCGTGCTGCCATCCGGGTAGGTCACGCCAAGCGACCCCCGGCGCATCAGTTGCGTAAGCAGCCGGTCAAGTGCCGTCATCCACATTTGTCACCCCCATACCTCTGCGCCCTCCCGCGACGCATTCCTCCGGTGATGTGAAACCTGCCTGTGGCACCCGGTTTTCCGGGTGAACTGACTCGACGGCACATATTTTTGCGCAAAAAAACATGCCTGTAAATGATTTTGCCGGTCTGCGCGGGCCGTCGCCGATTGCCAGCCCTTGACTTTGCCCCATAGGCAAGGTGTATCGGCGCGAACCAATGCCAGCGGCCCGCGAGGGGCCAGATGAGGACGTCATGCACAGCTATCGCAGCCATACCTGCGCCGAACTGACCAAATCCAACGTGGGCGACACTGTGCGCCTGTCGGGCTGGGTGCACCGCATCCGCGACCACGGCGGGGTGCTGTTTGTCGATCTGCGCGATCACTATGGCATGACGCAAGTGCTGTGCGACCCTGACAGCCCGGTTTTCGCCGAGGTCGAGAAGCTGCGCAGCGAATGGTGCGTGCGGATCGACGGCGAGGTCAAGGCGCGCGACGAGAGCCTGGTAAACCCCAAGATCCCCACCGGCGAGATCGAGGTGTTCATCCGCGACATGGAAGTACTGGGCAGCGCGGGCGAACTGCCGCTGATTGTCTTCGGCGATCAGGAATATCCCGAGGAAACCCGCCTGCGCTATCGCTACCTTGATCTGCGCCGCGAGGCGATGCAGGAGAACATGAAGTTGCGCTCTGACGTGGTGGCGTCGATCCGCCGCCGCATGTGGGATACCGGTTTCCGCGAATACCAGACGCCAATCATCACCGCGTCGTCGCCCGAGGGCGCGCGCGATTTCCTGGTGCCAAGCCGCCTGCATCCGGGCAGGTTCTACGCCCTGCCGCAGGCGCCGCAGCTTTTCAAGCAGCTGATCATGGTGTCGGGCTTTGACAAGTACTTCCAGATCGCGCCGTGTTTCCGCGATGAAGACCCGCGCGCCGACCGGTCGCCCACCGATTTCTACCAGCTCGACATGGAGATGAGCTTTGTCGAGCAGCAAGACGTGTTCGATACGATCCAGCCGGTGATTGCGGGGATTTTCGAAGAGTTCGGCGGCGGGCGCAAAGTGGATGCGGAGTGGCCGCAGATCTCCTACGCGGATGCGGCGATGTGGTACGGCACCGACAAGCCCGACCTACGCAACCCGATCAAGATGCAGGATGTCAGCGAGCATTTCCGCGGCTCGGGCTTTGCGATCTTCGCCAAGCTGCTGGAACAGGACGGCACGCAAATCCGCGCGATCCCCGCGCCCACCGGCGGCAGCCGCAAGTTCTGCGACCGGATGAACGCCTTTGCCCAGAAAGAGGGATTGCCGGGCATGGGCTATATTTTCTGGCGCGATCAGGGCGAGGGGATGGAGGCCGCAGGACCGCTGGCCAAGAATATCGGGCCTGAGCGGACCGAGGCCATTCGTCAGCAGCTGGGCCTTGATGTGGGCGATGCGGCGTTTTTCCTGGGTGGCAAGCCGGATGCGTTCGAAACCGTCGCCGGCAAGGCGCGGGTGGTGATTGGCGAGGAACTGAACCTGACCGACAAGGACCGGTTCGCCTTTGCCTGGATCGTCGATTTCCCGATGTACGAGGCCGACGAGGAAACCGGCCGGGTGGATTTCAGCCACAACCCGTTCTCGATGCCGCAGGGCGGGCTCGATGCGCTGGAGGGCGATCCGCTGAATGTGCTGGGCTATCAGTATGACCTGGCCTGCAACGGTTACGAGCTGGTTTCGGGCGCGATCCGGAACCACAAGCTGGACATCATGATCAAGGCGTTTGAGCTGGCGGGTTACGGCGCCGACGAGGTGCACAAGCGTTTCGGCGGGCTGGTCAACGCCTTCCAATACGGCGCGCCGCCCCACGGCGGCTGTGCCGCGGGGATCGACCGGATGGTGATGCTCTTGGCGGATGAGGCCAATATCCGCGAGGTCATCATGTTCCCGATGAACCAGCGCGCCGAAGACCTGATGATGAACGCCCCCAGCGAACCCACCAGCGACCAGCTGATGGAACTGGGCCTGCGCATACTCCCGCAGGAAGACTGATTGCGGCACCTTTTTGCCCGCGCAACCGACGGAATATGCAGTTTACTGCGTAGGATGGTATGGTTGGCGGGTAAGAAGTGACGGTGCCATAGGATGTTTGATTCCGAACGAGCGGAAATCCGGTTTGGCTGCGGGCTGTCGCCGCGCATCGCGCCGGCGGGCTCGGTGCCCAAGATGCTGGCCCGGCTGAAGGGGCCGGATACCGCTGCCGCGCGTTTCGCAATCCCCAGCCTTGACCAGTTCCGCCCCGAGGCCCTGAAATTCGCCAGGCTGCGCCGGGCCTATTTCTTTGCCGATAACCCGGATGAGAAGGCCGAGGCACGGGTTGAATTCAGGGCGGGATCGCGCGTGATGCGGCATCATGCCTACCGCTGGTTCGGCCAGATGATCCTGCGGCGCGCGCTGGGCCAGGATTCGATGCGCGAGAGGCTGGCGGCGTTCTGGGCCGATCACTTCACCGCGCAGGGCCGCGATATCGTCTCGCACACCGTCCAGGCCATCTATGTCGAAGAGGCGATCCGCCCGCATGTGTCGGGACGGTTCGCCGATATGCTCAGGGCGGTGATGACCCATCCGCTGATGCTGATCTATCTTGACCAGAACCGGTCGGTCGGGCCGAACAGCCGCGCCGCAAAAAGACGGCCCGAGAAAAAGCGCGGGCTGAATGAAAACCTGGCGCGCGAGTTGCTGGAGCTGCACACGCTTGGCGTCGGCGGGCCCTATAGCCAGGATGACGTGCGCCAGCTGGCCGAGCTGCTGACCGGGCTGCGGTATTCGCTGGAGAAAGGATTTCAGTTTGATCCCGCGCGGGCGGAACCGGGCGCCGAGACCGTGCTGGGCAAGATCTATGGGGGCGATGCGCCCGCCTTGTCGGATATTCACGCGGTGCTGGACGATCTGGCGGCGCACCCGGCCACGGCAGCGCATCTGGCGCGTAAGCTGGCGGTGCATTTCGTGTCGGACACGCCCGACCCGGCGATGATCGCGGCGATGGCGGCGCGGTACCAGCAGACGGGCGGCGATCTGCTCGAAGTCTATCGGGCCATGCTGGATCATCCCTCGGCCTGGGATTTCACGCACCGAAACGTCAAGCAACCGATTGATTTCATAAGCTCTTCCCTGCGTGCGCTGGATATCTCTCCGCGCCATATCCAGGGCGCGCGGCCCGGCAAGATCCTGACCAACCTGGTGGCGCCGTTGACCCTGATGGGGCAGCAATGGGCGCGCGCGCCGGGTCCCGATGGCTGGCCCGAGGAAGACGGGCAATGGATCACCCCGCAGCGGCTGTCGGCGCGGCTGCAATGGGCGATGGGGGTGCCATTCCTGCTGCGCCGCGTGCTGCCCGATCCGCGTGAATTTGTCGATACCGCGCTGGGCCGCGACGCGCCCGAGGCGGTACGTTTTGCCGCCGGGGCCGCCGAAAACCGCGCCGAAGGCGTGGGGCTGGTGCTGGGCTCGCCCGCGTTTCAGCGGATGTAAGGAGGAATTGCCATGCCGTCCCGATCCCGCCGCAATGTCCTGACCAACGGGCTTGCGCTTGGCTGCTCGCTGGCCGCCAGCCCGCTGCTGACGCCGATGACATTCGCCAGCGCGCCCTGGGAAAACCGGCTGGTCGTCATCATCCTGCGCGGCGGGATGGACGGGCTGGACGTGGTGCGTCCGGTTGGTGCGCCCGAATATGCCGGCCTGCGTCGATCTGATCCCGGGGAGGCGCAGGATCTTGACGGATTCTTTGCCCTGCACCCGGCACTGGCCGATCTGATGCCGCTCTGGCAGGCGGGGGATCTGGGATTCGTGCACGCGGTGTCGACGCCCTACCGGGACAAGCGCAGCCATTTCGACGGGCAGGATATCCTCGAGGCCGGTTCCGGCGGGTCCGCCCCGGGCCGCATCCGCGACGGCTGGCTGAACCGGCTGTTGCAGAACGTGCCCGGCGCCCATGCCGAGACCGCCTATGCCATCGGGCGCGCCGACATGTTGCTGACGCGCGGGGCGGCGCGGATTGCGGACTGGTCGCCCGATGCCGGCCTGACGCTCAGCCCGCAGGCGCAGCGCCTGCTTGAGGTGGTGATGCATGATGACCCGCTGTTTCGCGAGGCTGTCACCGAAGCGATCACCCTGTCGGCCGCTACCCCGGCGCAGGCCGGGCAGGACGGGGATGCCGATAGCGGCGATATGCTTGATGCGATGCAGAGCACGATGCAAAAGGCACGCCGGGGCGCGCGACCCGAAACCATCGCCAGCTTTGCCGCCGAACGGCTGCGCGGCGACACGAGGATCGCCGCCTTTTCGCTGAACGGGTTTGACACCCATGCCCGGCAGAAGGACGCGTTGCTGCGCGCGCTGGCGCAGTTGGGAACGGCAATTCTGACGCTGAAACAAGAGCTTGGCCCGATCTGGAAGAAAACCGCCCTGGTCGCGATGACCGAGTTTGGCCGCACCGTGCGGCTGAACGGTTCGGGCGGGACCGATCATGGCACGGCCGGTGCGATGGTGCTGGCGGGCGGCGCGGTGCGCGGTGGCCGGGTGGTGGCCGACTGGCCTGGACTGGACGAGGCCGACCTCTATAACCGCCGCGACCTGCTGCCCACGCGCGATCTGCGCGCCCATACCGGCTGGATCCTGCAGGAGCTGTTCGGCCTCGACGCGCAATTGCTGGAGCGCACCGTGTTCCCCGATCTGGAGTTGGGCGCAAACCCGGGCCTGATCCTGTGAACGCATCTGGCGCGGCGCCGGGGGCTGGTCTAGGGTCTGTGCCAATCACGTCCCGGAGGCAGAATGACCGACCAGACCCGCCCTGTCGGCCCCGCGATTGAAAACTGGCAGGTGCCACCCGTGCCCGCCGATCTGACGCTTGAGGGTGAATATGCCCGGCTGGAGCCGCTTGCGGCCATGGCCCACGCGGCGCCGCTGTTCGCGGCCTTCGACGGTCATGACTGGGTCTGGGATTACATGCCGGCGGGACCGTTTCCGTCAGCCGCAGCGTTCCGTCGCTGGATGGACGAGGCAATTTCGGCGGGCGATCCGGTCTTTCATGCCATCCACGACAAGGAGCGCGGTGCCTTCGGCGGCTTTGCCTCTTATCTCAGGATCAAGCCCGGCACCGGTTCGATCGAGGTGGGGTATATCGCGATGTCCCCGCAATTGCAGCGCACCCGCGCGGCGACTGAGGCCATGTACCTGATGATGAAATGGGCGTTCGAGGCGGGTTACAGACGCTACGAGTGGAAATGCGATGCGCTCAATCGCCCTTCGCGGCGTGCGGCGCAGCGGCTGGGGTTCAGCTATGAAGGGGTGTTCCGGCAGGCCACGATCGTCAAGGGCCGCAACCGCGATACCGCCTGGTTCGCCGTGATCGACGGTGAATGGCCGGCGCTGGAGGGTGCGTTCCGGCGGTGGCTGTCCCCGGCCAATTTCGATGCGGCGGGTCGGCAGCGCGAATCGCTCAGCGATCTGACGCTGCCGCTGCGCGTGTCGGACGATCCGACGCTCTGACCGGATGCGGCCGGTGTCAGATGGCGACGCGGTCGCTCAGCCGGTCCTGCACCAGCCCGGCCAGGCGGGAAATCTTGACCGGCAGAGCGGCCTTGTCGCTCAGGCTGCTTTCCAGATCCCGTGTCGCCTCGATCAGCTGCCGGTCTTTCGCGCTGCGGGCGACACCGCTGAGGAATTGCAGAACGTAATCCAGGACCGGACCGTCCTGGTGATCCCCCAGCAGGTTGGCCACGTGGCACATGTCGTCACGATAGGCCATCGGATCGGGGTCGATCACGTCCTGGCTCAGCACCCGCGGGCCCGAGGGACGCCGGTCAACCGGCAATTTCTCAAGAATGGCCTGCTGAAATTCGCCGACCGAGCTGAGCGGTTTGGACAGGAAACCATCCGCCCCCGCCGCCAGCGCGTGATCTTTCAGGCTGTCATCCCCGCTGGTGGCCATGATGACGCCAACCCGCGGATTGGCGGTATCCAGATCCTCGATCAGGTCGATTCCGGATCCGTCCGGCAGGCCCAGATCGACAATCGCGATCGACGGTCGGTAGACACGCAGGTGCCGTCGGGCCGAGCGCAGGCTGTCCGCGCGCCGGATACGGGCACCGCTGCGCAGGCACATCAGGCGCAGGGCTTCACAGGTGAAACGGCTGTCTTCGACCACCAGCACGGTCATGCCCAGAAGAGGGCGGTTGCTGGTGGGCATCTGCGGTGGCGGCAGGTCGCTTAGGTCATCCATCTTACAGCTCCTCAGGCGGGTTCGGCCCCGGAAGGATTACGCAAACATGCCTAACGGATGGTTAATCGCCGCATTGCGTCCCTCTGTCGCTTGTCAGCCGCGCCCCGCGGCCCCATAACAGCGCCAAAGGCTTTGCAGAAGGAATTGACCATGATCGGACGCCTCAACCACGTCGCCATCGCCGTCCCGGATCTCGAGGCCGCTTCGGCGCAGTACCGCACTGCCCTGGGGGCCAATGTCGGCGCGCCGCAGGACGAGCCCGATCACGGTGTCACGGTGGTGTTCATCGAACTGCCCAATACCAAGATCGAGCTTCTCTACCCGCTGGGCGAGGACAGCCCGATCAACGGTTTCCTGGAAAAGAACCCGGCGGGCGGCATCCACCATGTCTGCTACGAGGTCGAAGACATCATCGCCGCGCGCGATCATCTGCAGGAAACCGGTGCGCGCGTTCTGGGCAGCGGCGAACCCAAGATCGGCGCCCATGGCAAGCCGGTGTTGTTCCTGCACCCGAAGGATTTCAACGGCTGCCTGGTCGAGCTGGAGCAGGTCTGATGGGCGTCGCCTCGGGGATTGTGCTCTACATGGTGTTCTGGTTTATGACCTTCCTGGTGGCGCTGCCGATCCGCATCCAGACACAGGGCGAGGCGGGCAAGGTGGTGCCGGGCACCCATGACGGCTCGCCGCAGAAACACCATCTGAAGAAAAAGGCGGTGATCACTACCATCGTCGCGGCGGTTCTGTGGGCGATTGCAGCCTATATCATCATCACCGGCACGATCACCGTGCGCGACATCGACATGTTCAACCGGATGGGCGAACCCTGAGGTTAAAGGCCGGGAGTTGATCCCGGCCGATGGCGGTAATGCGGACGGAGCGGCCAATCGGTTGGGTGCTCCCAGCGCGGCTCCGGTTGAATTACTGATTCGTGCTCTTAGCCGTCTATGGGTGCAATACTTGAGAACTCTACATGGATAGTGAAACTAAACAAAGCCTAGCCAACCGATTAATCATTGGGGTCTGTCTCATTGCGGTCCCAATTTGTTGTTTGGTTGCTTCTTCTTTTTTTCGGTCAAGCGGGTTTGCTGCTGAAAACAATCTCTCGGGTTTCCTGTTCTTTGTTGCGATCTTTCCAGGAATCGCAATGTTTCTGTTTGGCGTTTTCATGGTGATGTTCGCCGTCGCGCAGGCACTCGGTTTGCCAAAGAAATAGGCTGAATTACAGTAATTCGGGCAAAGCGCCGTTCGACCGCTCAACTACAAGCCGCGCATTGCCGACGCGCGCGGTGGCGATCCGACAGAAATTCTGAGCAGTTTATCCCAGCCAAGTCCTAGAAACATCAGTCCATTGCGCCTGCCTCAGCCAAATTGCCGCCGCATGGGAGCGCGCCGGCAATGCGCGGCGCCCTTCGGGCTTGATTCCACGCAGGGCGCCTATCAAATGTCGGGTTTGGGCACAAAGCGGTCAATTGGCGCGCCCGATCAGTCAGGGCTTCGGTGCCCTTGTCTCAACCGCGTGGTAGATATGGGTGAAGGTCGCCGCGCCGAGGAGGGGGATCAGCAGGTTAACCAGAGGCAGCGTCAGGGGCAATGCCATCAGCGTACCCGCCAGCCAGATCGTGCCCCGGTTCTGCTTGCGCAGCGCGGTGGCCCGTGCCCGGCCCAGGCGGCGCATTGCGGCCAACTGGAAATACTCCATCCCCAGCAGATACCCGTTCAGCGCCCAGAAGATAAAGACCGAGGCAGGCGGCACCGCTGCATAGACAAAGAGCGCCAGAATGTTCGCGCCAATGAGAATGCCCAGGAAGTTCAGCGTATCGCGGATCGCATCCCAGAGGGGGACCCTTGGGGCGGGGGGCAGGTGCGGATAGTGCCGGTCCTCGACCGCTTTTGCCACCTCGTCAAGGAACATCGAGGTGATGGCCGAGGCCACCGGGACCATCAGGAAGACCGACAGGATCAGCATCAGAAACAGGCTGCCCCAGCCCAGCAGGTCATCCAGCCACGTCACCGTTCCGATCAGGGGCAGTTCGGCCCCGTCGCCAAGCGCCCATTGCAGCAGGCCCAGAAACCCGGCGTAGACTGCCACCAGCAGCGCCAGCGTCAGCCCGATGCCCAGCAACAGCACCTTGCGGAATCGCGGATCACCGATCTGTGCCAGCGCCTTGAAAAACGAGGAAAATATCATTCCATGACCCAGCTGATGATGGTGTCGGCGTCAGGGCGGGGGCGCTCGGGCGGCGGGTTGGTTTCGGTGCCGATATGGATGAAACCGGCGATGCGCTCGTTCTCGGCCAGCGACAGCGCCCGGGCGGCGAACTGCCGGTCGTGGCTGGCCCAGCCGGACAGCCAGTTCGCGCCCCAGCCGCTGGCCAGCGCGGCATTCAGCAGGGCCAGGCAGACCGCGCCCGCCGAATAGCTCTGCTCAATCGCCGGCACCTTGGCCGAAGGTTTCTGCACCTCGATCACCGCGACGGCGAGATCCGCATTGGCGAACTGGTCGCGCGCCTTGGCAACCTCTTCCGGCGTGCGCCCCAGCCGTTCACCTGTCTCCGGGACTAGTGCCGCCAGCCGGGCCAGCGCCGCGCGGTCCAGCACGATCAGCCGCCACGGCTCGAGCTTGCCATGATCCGGGCTGCGCAGCCCCGCCTGCAGGATCGGCATCAGCGCATCACGGTCGGGCACCGGCCCTGTCAGGGTCTTCGCGGGACGGGACCGGCGGGTCAGCAGAAAGTCGAGGGCGGCGGGGTTGCGATCGGGCATGGTATCCTCGGCGGTTTGTTCGTCGCGCTACATGTCGGGGGTCCGGAGAACATGGTCAAGGGGGCAGGGCATGGCACGGGTGCGATTGGTGCCGGGTCTCGCTGAATGGCGGCGGCGGTTTGCGCCCATTGCGGTGGTTGGTGTCGCCGCGCTGCAGGCACCGGCCGTCGGGCGGGGGCACGCGAACCGCACCTGAGTATTTCGGGAACGGTGAAAGAGCGGGCGTCTCGCGCAGGATGACCGTGGGCCGGACAGATATTCAAAGCCTGTCCCGGCGCGGCTTGTCGTTTCACGGGGCGAGGGATCTCTTGGTCCGCATTACGACCGCGCCGCCTGATTCTAGGGATTGTTCTGCGCCAGGGAATAGACCCCTTCGGGCAGGTTCAGCGCGGCGCCGAGGTCGCGCAGCTGCGCCATCGACAGCGTGATCTTGTGGGTCGTGTCGTTGCGCGGGTCATATTGTTCGACCGTCACGCATTCTTCGAACGCATTGACGATCACATCCTCTTGCAGCGGGGCCGCGCCGTCATCGACAAGCGTGACCACAGTTGCGTCGAATTCATGCTCGATTGAAAACATGCCCCTACCCTGACCTGCCCGGCGGCTCTTTGCAAGCGCTGAACCCCTGGTGGCAATCAGGGTGGTACAAGCCGCAATCCCTGCTAAATATAAAGCATCAGTTGGTAGTGAGGACCTCAGATGCGTTGGATAGCCCTTGTTTGCGCCTTTGCCCTGTCAGCCTGTGTGGCGACCACACAGGCACCGTCGCCACAAAAACCCGCGCCTGGCCGGCAGGCGGCCAAGAAACCGGCCGTGCCGAGCCAGGCGCAGATGGAGTCGTTTTCCCGCGTTGTCCGCACGATGGAGCCGGTGGCGGAACGTGAATGTCGCCGTCGCGCCCAAGGCCTGAACTGCGACTTCAAGGTCGTCGTCGACAGGCGCCCGGGCCAGCCTGCAAACGCGTTCCAGACGCTGGACAAGACCGGCCGCCCGATCCTGGCCTTCAACCTGGCCTTCATCGCCTCGGCCCGAAACCCGCACGAGCTGGCCTTTGTCATGGGGCATGAGGCCGCCCACCACATTTCCGGCCATATCGCGCGCCAGCGCCAGAACGCCACCGCCGGCGCGATCCTGCTGGGCGGGATTGCCGCCATCACCGGTGCCGGATCGGGGACCATCAGCACAGCACAGGATATCGGCGCGACGGTGGGGGCCCGCACCTATTCCAAGGATTTCGAACTTGAAGCGGACGCCCTGGGTACGATCATCACCAAGCGCGCGGGTTACAACCCGGTCAGGGGCGCGCAGTTCTTTACCCAGATCCCCGATCCGGGTGACCGCTTCCTGGGCACCCACCCGCCCAACGCACAGCGGATGGAGACGGTTATTCGGGTGAATAACAGCCTCTGATGCGTCAACTGACGGGTGTCATCAGCGATCGTGGGTCGAAATACGCCGTGTCGGGCGGACCTGCGGATAGCCGCGATGCGGTTGAGGCTTTCCTGAAGGCCCTGAAAAAGGACAAGAAATTCGCCCGCGCCACACATAACAGCTGGGCGGTGCTGCTCTCGGACGGCACGCCGCTCAAGGGGGATGACGGCGAAGCCGGGGCGGGGATGGTGATCCTGCGGATGCTGGAGCGGGAAAATCTGCGCGATCACGTCATAGTCGTCACCCGCTGGTATGGCGGCAAACATCTGGGTGGCGATCGCTTCCGTCACGTGCAGGGGTGCGTGCACGCGTATCTGGCGGGATGACCTCCGCATTGACATAGGTCAAAGCCCCACACGGATGCGGGCTGTACATTTGTGGAACAATGCCCGGGAAACCGGGCCGTTTCTGCAAGGGGAGGATACATCCCGTGATCAATCAAACGACACTTCGCCGCCATGCCGATCTGGTGGACCGCATGGCCACGACGCTGGGTCTCGATCTGGAAGAGCTGGCCATGGCTGGCCGGCTCCGCTTTGACACGATCAGCGACGCGGTCTTCAGTTGCACCGGTTGCGCCAGCGCCAGGGATTGCGACCATTGGCTGTCGATGCAGCAGGGTACAGTAGCCGAAGCGCCCGGCATCTGCCGAAATGCCGAGCTTTTCAGGATGTTGAAGGACGGAAAATCCGTCTGACCACTTCGGATTGCGCCGTTGCGCCCCTATCCCGCCACGGCCAAAGCGGTCGAGACTGCGAAGAACAGGCAGGTCGACGCGATCAGGACGATGCCGTGCCAGATCGCGATGGAATAGCGCAGCCCTTCCCAGCGGTAAAAGATGACCCCGGCGGTATAAAGCAGCCCACCCGCGACAACGAGGCCGATGCTGTAGAAGGGCAGCTTTTCGACCAGCGGGACGAAAATGGCGATGCCGATCCAGCCGAGTATCACGTAAGGAATCCAACCTGTTGTCATCCGCCCGGGCGCCGCGCGCAGCTTGCTGGCCGCGCCCAGCAAGGCAAGCGCCCAGACGCAACCCAGCACCACATATCCGAAGGTCGTGTTCAGCACGACGCTGAGCGGGGTGAAGGTGCCGGCGATCTTGAAATAGATCGCCGCGTGATCGATCCGGCGCAGGATTGGGCGGGCAGGTGTGTATGCAGCGATGTGGTAGGTCGCCGAGGCCGTCAGCATGGTCACCAGTGCGGCCGCATAGACACAAGCGGCGGCAAACATGGCCCCCGTCAACTGCCCCGACAAATTCCTGAAAATGATGCAGACCCCAACGAGCGCCGCGGTAACACCCAGCACGTGGATTGCCACGTCGGCAATACGTTCGGCCCGGGTGTATACTGGATACGACATAACTGGTCACACACTCCTGTTAACATTTAACACTACAATTGCTTGAACAACCTAACGGAAATGTATCAATACTTTGTTTCCGTTGCGTCAACATGGGGCACGGTCAATGCTCGTTGGCATATCTTGTGTCGATACGGCCGGACCGCTTCAAGCAGTGGTAGCCTCTGACGCGGTGTCAAGCGGGTGAGTCGCGCGATCGTCGCCACGGTTTCAGGGCGTGGCTTGTTAACCAATTGGGCCCAGTCCGGTGGATGTTTGCCAGTAGCCTGGATCATGCCGGGCAATGATATTTGAAGGGACATGAACCGGGGGCCCTATTCCACCACGATCCAAGCGTCATTGTTCCACGTATACAAATGATCGGACACCGGATAGCTCAGATCTTGTGCCAAACTGGCAACAAGTTCGCTCAGGTAATCGCGGCTTTCCGGTACTGCCCCATCCACGAAAATCACCAGATCGCGCGCGGGAACAGCCATGAGTATTTCGCCCAGCTGGGCGTCGATTTCGCGCCACATGGGGATGAAGGTGACGAAGGACGATTCGTAAAATCCGTCGAGGGTCAGGAAATAGACGCCTTCACCTTCGATCCTGAGATCGTCGAATTTCCGCCGCAGGTTATCATTCCCGATCGCGCGCAACCTCTCGCTGTCAAGCTTCAGCCGTTCCAGGTCGGCGATGGTCAGGAAGCTGACCGTATCGCCTTTGTCGACGACATAGAGAATGTCGCTGTCGCCAAGTGATTGCGAGGAATGAAACTGCAGTTTGGGGAACTCGGACCGTGCCGTCTCTCGGTATTCCCTGTGCCTGATGACCGGAAACACACGCTCAAGATCGGACGGGGTCAGGCCCTCGTCGCTCGAGGCGAGGCTGCCGAACACAGACTCAATGTGAAAATCAAAGATTTCCTGCCGCGCGTGATCGTCGTCTGCCGTAACCAGCTTCTGGTGAAGATTGTCAGGAAAAACCACCATCTCCGTGCCGGATTTGAGGTGAAGCAGGATATTTCCCTCGTCCTTGTGGATGACAGTTCTTTCGGTTTCCGGATGTGCCTCAAGCGCCTCCGACATCCATTGCAGAGTATCGCTGACACCATTGGGCGCGCCGATCTCGGATATCGCGGCCCCGGTCCAGGCCCATAGGAAAACCAGAGCTGTTCCAAGTCTCTTCATTGGGCGACGCGGCCCCAAAGATCGTATTCTCCGGCCTCATCCACCTCGACGCGGACAATGTCGCCGACCGACAGCCCGCCGGTGCCCTGGTCAACGAAGAGGTTGCCGTCGATCTCGGGGGCATCGGCCTTGGTTCGGCAGGTGGCGATGCCGTCTTCGTCGATCTCGTCCACGATCACTTCTTGCACAGACCCGACCTTGGCGGCCAGTTTATGCTCGGATATCGCCTGAGCCTTTGCCATGAACCGATCCCAGCGGTCCTGCTTGACCTCTTCGGGCACATGATCCGGCAGCGCGTTCGAGCGGGCGCCATCGACATTCTCGTACTGGAAACACCCAACCCGATCCAGCTGTGCCTCGTCCATCCAGTCCAGCAGGGTCTGGAATTCATCCTCGGTTTCGCCGGGATAGCCGACGATGAAGGTGCTGCGCAGGGTGATGTCGGGGCAGGTGGCGCGCCAGGCGGCGATCTCATCCAGCGTTCGGGCCGCGGCGGCGGGCCGGGCCATGCGCCGCAGCGTATCGGGGTGGGCGTGCTGAAAGGGAATATCCAGATAGGGCAGCACCTTACCTTCGGCCATCATCGGGATCAGCTGGCGGACATGTGGGTAGGGATAGACGTAATGCAGCCGTACCCACGCGCCCAGGCTGCCCAGATCATTGGCCAGATCGGTGATATGGGCGCGGTGGCCGTGGTCCTCGGCATGTTTGATGTCCACGCCATAGGCTGATGTGTCCTGCGAGATGACCAGCAGCTCCCGGACACCGTTCTCTACCAGCTTCTCCGCCTCGCGCAGCACCGCATGGGCGGGACGGCTGGCCAGCCGGCCGCGCATATCGGGGATAATGCAGAACTTGCACTTGTGGTTACAACCCTCGGAAATCTTGAGGTAACTGTAATGGCGCGGGGTCAGTTTGACACCCGAACCGGGCAGCAGGTCGACAAAGGGGTCGGGGCTGGGTGGCACTGCCAGATGCACCGCATCCAGCACCTGTTCGTACTGGTGTGGGCCGGTCACCGCCAGAACCTTGGGATGCGCGCCGGTGATGTATTCGGGCTCGGCCCCCAGGCAGCCGGTCACGACCACCCGGCCATTTTCGGCCAGCGCCTCGCCGATCGCTTCCAGGCTTTCGGCCTTTGCACTGTCGAGGAACCCGCAGGTGTTCACGATTACCGCGTCGGCCCCCGCGTAATCGGGCGAGATGCCGTAGCCTTCGGCGCGCAGCCGCGTCAGGATGCGTTCGCTGTCCACCAGCGCCTTGGGACAACCCAGCGAGACCATGCCGATGGTCGGCTGGCCCTTGCGGGGCGCGTCAGAGATGCGTGCGCGCGCAAGATCGGGGCGCAGATCTGGGGGGTTGGTGCTCATGAGGCGGCCTATACAACGCCCGATGCCTCTCGGGAAGGGGAAAGCGGTTGTTGCCACGCCGGTCGCGGCCTACATTTCACAGGTAAGAGGTGCGGGAGCGTATGATGAAATGGATCATTCGACTGATCGGGTTACTGGTGGTCCTCGCGGCGTTCCTGCTGGGGGCTCTTTTCTTCCTGCCCGGTGAACGGATTGCAAAAATCGCCGCGGACCAGATCAGCGCCGCGACCGGCCGGCAGGTCGAGATGTCGGGTGAAACGACGATCAGCTTCTATCCCGTTCTCGGCATCAGCACCGGGCGCGTCACCGTGGCGAATGCCGATTGGTCCGACGCGGGACCGATGATCAGCGCCGACAGTTTCAAGCTGGGCGTTGATCCGTCGGTATTGTGGGGCGGTGAGATCCGCATCACCGGGCTGGAGGCGGTCAATCCCACGATCCAACTGGAACGCGCTGCCGATGGCCGCGTCAACTGGGAGTTGGGGGTTGAGGGCGTCGCCCCATCGGACACGGCAGAGCCTGGCAAACCGGCGCAGTCACGCGCCCTTGCGCTGACCCTGGACCGGGCGCTGGTTACCGGAGCGACATTGAAATATGTCGACCATGAAAGCGGCCAGCAAACCACCCTGGCGAATTCGGATTTCGAACTGCGCTGGCCCGCCTACCAGGGCGAGGCGACCTTCGAGGCGACCCTGCGGCCCGCTGGTCAGGATGTGACCATTTCCGGCCAGTTGGGGACCGTGGCCCGGTTCATCGACGGAGAGGTGTCGGACATGTCGGCCACCGTCAGCGCGTCGGGCGGTACGGTGGCGTTTCAGGGCCGCGGCGATATGAAGCCCGAGCTGACCGGCAGGCTGGACGCTGACCTGACGGATACCAGCGAATTCCTGGCGGCTCTTGGTCTGCCTGGCGTCGACATCCCCAACGGGCTGGGCCGCGCGCTGAAGGCGGGCGGAGACGTGACCTTTACCCGCGACCTGCGCCTTGCCTTGCGCGACGGTACGGTGCAGCTGGACCATAACAGCATGAACGTGGCGGCGGATATCGCCATTGGCGGCGACAAGCCGCGGATCAACGCGCAACTGCATGCGGGCGCACTGGATTTCTCGGACCTGGCCAGCGGCAACAGCGCCCCAAGCGGCGGGGGCGGCAGTGGCCAGACAACGGGGACCGCCGCCAGCAGCGGCTGGTCCAGGGATCCGATCGATGTCAGTGCCCTGGCGCTGGTGGATGGCGAGGTTGCCCTGGTGGCCGAAAAGCTCGATTTCGGCACGTTCAACTTTGGCAAGACGCGCATTCTGACCTCGATCGACAATTCGCGTGCGGTCTTTGGCCTGCGCGAATTGCAGGGCTATGGCGGCACCGTGACCGGCGAATTCGTGGCCAACAACCGCAGCGGCCTGTCGGTGGGCGGGGACATGACGGCAGAGGGCATCAACATGCAGTCTCTGCTGGCCGATGCCGCCGGGATCACCCGGTTCACGACGACCGGCACGGCACGGCTGAAATTTCTGGGCGTCGGGCAATCGGTGGACGCGATCATGAAGAGCCTCAGCGGCAATGCCTCGGTCCGCACCGGCAACGGCCATATCAGCGGCTTCGATCTGGACAGGCTGATGCGCTCGGGCAACGGCACTGGCGGCACGACGGTATTCGACAGCCTCAGCGCCAGCTTCGTGATGAAGGACGGGCAGATGTTCAACAACGATCTGGCGATGATCATGCCCTTGGCCAGGGCCACAGGCCTGGGGCGCATCGGGCTGGGCAACCAGGATATCGACTATACGTTCACGCCGTCCCTGCTGGAGGGCGATAACACGCGCGGGCTGGCGATACCGGTGCGCATCCACGGCCCCTGGGCCAGCCCGCGTTTCACCCCTGATCTGGAAAAGGCGATTGATCTGAACCTCAAGGAGGAAAAGAAGAAGCTGAAGCAGAAAGCCCGGAAAGAGGCAAACGAACTGCTGTTGAAGGAACTGGGTGTCGAGGCGCAGGAGGGGCAATCCGCCAAGGATGCGCTGCGGAAAAAACTGGAAAAAGACGCCGCGAAAGAACTGTTCAAGCTGTTCGACTGACGCCCGGAAGTCTTTCTATTTTCACGTTCTCTTGAGCCGTTGCTTTCACGCTTTCTTGCGGAGTCTGTCAGGGTATTAGTGGCAGTGACAACAAGAGGAAATATTGATGAACACCCCCAACAATACCCAGGCCTTCGCTGCGCTGCACGTCAAATCCGATCCGCTGATCCTCTATAATATCTGGGATCCCGGCAGTGCCCGGGCCGTGGCCGCCTCCGGGGCCAAAGCCATTGCCACCGGAAGTGCACCTGTCGCGTTCGCGCACGGGTTTGCCGATGGTCAGAAAATCCCGCGCGCGATGATGCTTGATAACCTGCGGCGCATTGTCGAGGCCGTTGACCTGCCCGTCACCTCGGATATCGAAGGCGGCTATGGAACGGCCCCCGCGGAAGTGGCCGAGACCGCGGCCGAGACCGTTCGCGCGGGCGCCGTTGGCTTCAATTTCGAGGATCAGATCGTGGGCGGCGAGGGGCTTCACGACATTGCCACCCAAGCCGCCCGGATTTCCGCTGCGCGCGAGGCGGTCGACGCGATCACCTCGGACGTTTTCATCAACGCCCGCACCGATATCTTCCTCAAGGCCAAACCGGATACGCACACCGAGGCGATGCTTGACGACGCGCTGGCCCGCGCAGAGGCTTATGCCGCCGCGGGGGCAAGCGGATTTTTCGCGCCGGGCCTGGCGGATGAGGCATTGATCGGACGTTTATGTGCCGAGTGCAGTTTGCCGGTAAACATCATCGCGTTGCCGCATGTGCCGGGCCCCGCGCGACTGGCGGAGCTGGGTGCGTCGCGGATCAGCTACGGGCCGGTGCCCTACAAGCAGATGGTCAACTGGCTTGAAGAGCAGGCGCGCGCTGCCATCGGGTATCGCGACGCCTGAGCCAGAACATCGAAAGGCCGCAGCCTTCGCGCTCTATGTATCACTGACAGGAGAGCCGCGCGTCAACGGCGCGGCCGCTTTATCGCCGACGGTCGCGGCGCGAGCTCATCGGCTGGAAGGCCACGCCCACATGCGCCTCGCAATAGGGTTTGCCGGATTGCACCGGCAGGCCGCAGAACCAGAAATCCGGTGTGGCGGGGTCGCCCACCGGCCATTTGCAGGTTCGCTCTGTCAGTTCCATCAGGCTCAGTTTCTTGGCCTTCTTTTCGACCTCGTTGACCTTGGCCAGCGCGGCCGGGTCGATTTCGTTGGTCGAAGGCTGCGGCGGCAGGGGCTGACCCGCGGGAATGATCGGCTTGATCCGGGTTGCGGGCTGCGGCGGCGGTGCCGCGGATTCCGTCTTGGGCTGCGGTTTGGGTGCCGGTTTGGTCGCCGTCTTGGGTTTGGCGGCCTTGGCGGTTGTCTTGGCCTTGGCCTCGGTCTTGTCGGACCCGCCGCCATTGCGGTTCGACAGGCCCAGCCGGTGCACCTTGCCGATCACCGCATTGCGGGTCACGCCGCCCAGTTCCTTGGCGATCTGGCTGGCCGACTGGCCTTCGCCCCACATCTTTTTCAACAGTTCTACGCGCTCGTCGCTCCAGGACATGCCCTGTTCCTTATCTCAAAAGGCGGCCCGGTCTTGCCTGCCGCCCTGTAAAAATCCATCAGCGCCCTATTCTAGTCACTCACGGCTGAGTTACAAGGCGTCGAATCGGTGAATGAACGGTCGGTTGATATGACAAACGGGTTTGACATGGGGACGCGCCGCTTTGGGCGGGTCAACTGGATGGGGCTGTGGACGCTGGCAAGCCGCGAAATCCAGCGGTTTCTCGCGGTGTGGACACAGACATTGCTGGCGCCGCTGGTGACGGCCGGGCTGTTCCTGATGATCTTCACCATCGCGATCGGTTCCCGACGGGGCGATGTGATGGGGGTCGATTTCATGACCTTCCTGGCGCCGGGAATCCTGATGATGGCCGTTATCCAGAACGCCTTTGCCAACACGTCCTCGTCGATTGTCATCGCCAAGGTGCAGGGCAATATCGTCGATACGTTGATGCCGCCACTCAGCCCGGCCGAGCTGGTCCTGGGTTATCTGGCCGGCGGCATCGGGCGCGGCCTGATGGTGGCTCTGCTCGTCGTCCTGGGCCTCTGGGTGTTCCTGGGGATCGGTGTGGTGCATCCGGTCTGGGCGCTGGTCTTTATCGTCCTCGGGTCGGCTTTTCTGGGCGCGCTTGGCATGATCGCGGGCATTTTCGCCAACAAGTTCGACCAAATGGCGGCGGTTACCAATTTCATCGTCACGCCGCTGGCTTTCCTGTCGGGCACGTTCTACTCGGTCGAGGCGCTGCCGCCGGTCCTGCGCCAGATCACCCATTTCAACCCGGTCTTCTACCTGATCGACGGGCTGCGATTCGGCATGATCGGGGTCTCGGACAGCGCCCCGGCGCTGGGCCTTGTGATCGTCCTGCTGTCGACGCTGGCCGTTGCCGCCATCGCCTGGCTGATGATGGCGCGGGGCTATCGGCTCAAGGCCTGAGTTTCGGGTCTTTTGGGGCACGTTTCAGACGTGCCTCGCGCCAGGCCAGCAGCCCCGCACCGCTAAGGATGATCGCCGATCCGACCAGCGAAACAGTATCGGGCCAGACCGCGAATACAATCCAGTCATAAAGCGCGGAAAAGACCAGGACAGCGTAGAAGAACGGCGCCACGAAACTTGCGTCCGCCCGCGCCATGGCATTGACAAACGAGGCCTGTGCGCCCGCCATCAGCACGCCGATCCCCGCCAGCGCCGCCCATTGCGCAGGATTGGGCCAGATCCAGACGAACGAGGCGGCGAAGGCCGCGATGCACAGGCCGATGGTATTGTTGACCAGCAATATCTGTACCGGCCCCTCACGCCCCGACAGGCGCTTGATCAAGATCACTTCGGTGCCCAGCAAAATCGCCGATCCCAGTGCCAGCAACGCGCCGAATTCCACCGCGCCGCCGCCGGGCCGGGTCAGTACCGCGGCGCCGGTCAGCGCGATGATCGCGGCGCTCCAGCGCACGGGCCCAACCTTTTCGCCCAGGAAAGGGATCGCCAGGATCATCGCGAAGACCGGGTTGAGAAAGCTGATCGCGGTGGCATCCGACAGCGGGATGAAGGCGGCCGCGGCAAACATCAGCGTCACACCGCCCCATCCCAGCGAGGACCGCGCCGTGTGCAACCGCAAATCGGGACGGGTGAATGTGGGCCGGGTCGCGGCCACGAACGCGCCGATCGTCAGCAGGGCAAAGAGAAACCGGCCGAAACTGACCTGAAGCGCCGGCAGTTCGGGCCCCAGGACGCCGGTTCCCAGTGCCTTGGCCAACAGCATCGTGCCCGCCGCCAAGGCGGCAGCCAGCAGCGTCAGCGAAGCGGCAAGGGCAGGGTTCTGGGGCCTGGGCGTATACATCGCGCCAGCCTTGGCGCGAATTTCAGGCGGGCGCAAGCTCGTTTGGGGCTGCATCGGTTTCGGCCGTCAGGATCGCGATGAGGGCGTCACTCGGGGAATTGCTGGAATGTCGAACAGGCCCGGCGCAAGCTGAAGGATGTGTCGGCGTCACCAAGGCCGTGAACTTCTTTGCCATATTCGCGCAGGCGCTGCGCCAGGTGGGACAGGCGTTCGTCCGAACTGGCGAGGATTATCGCGTCAAAGACATCTGTCAGCGCAAATTCCACCGCATCAATTGCCATGAGCAGATCGGTTGCATTCCTGCCCCGCCCGGGATGAACCAGGTGGAAATTCTTCGCATCGTGCCATGCGGAATTCGTGGGCATGGCGCCATAGACACGGGCAAAGGCGATCTGGCCGCGCCCGGCGGTTTCCCGCATGATCCGGGCGGCGTGCGCGGGGCTCACATTGTCTCCGTCTACCATGACTGCGACGCGGTTCTTCATGTAAACTCTCGGGGCGATTTGGCAGTCTGACAGGCTTAAGCCGCCAAAGCGACGAAAATTTGGCGATGTTTTGGAGAGAATGCCGCAATGGTTTACGGGACGGGGGTGTCGCAAACCAGGCCGCCGCGCCTTGCCACGTCGGGCGAAAAGCCAATTTTCCCTTCACCTCCGGTCAGGAACCGGCTAAAGCAGGATCATGTTCAAACGCGCTACATATTCCCAGCCCCGACGCCGACGCCTCCGCGCCTGACGTCCCGCCCTTCGTTTGAACCTGCGCCAGACCGGCGCGCCCCCTGCACATGACATTGACTTGGCCTTTGCCCTCGGGCAACTCTTGGCTTTCCCGATCAAAAGGATTCAGACCCATGATCCCCTCCGTTCTGCCGACCTACAACCGCGCCGCGCTCACCTTCGTCAAGGGCGAGGGCAGCTGGCTGATCGAGGCGGACGGGCGCCGATTTCTCGACCTGGGTGCCGGAATCGCGGTGAATGCCCTGGGCCACGCCCATCCGGCACTGGTCAAGGCGCTGACCGATCAGGGGCAGGCGCTCTGGCATACATCGAACCTCTACCACATTCCGCAACAGCAGGCGCTGGCCGACAAGCTGGTCGAAAACAGCTTCGCCGACACGGTCTTTTTCACCAACTCGGGTACCGAGGCCTGCGAACTAGCCGTCAAGATGGCGCGCAAGCATTTCCACGACGCGGGCCAGCCCGAGCGGGTCGAGATTCTCACCTTCGAGGGCGCGTTTCACGGCCGCTCTTCCGCCGGGATTGCCGCCGCCGGATCCGAGAAGATGACCAAGGGGTTCGGCCCCCTGCTGCCGGGGTTCAGGAAACTGCCCTGGGGCGACCATGACGCGGTGGCCGGCGCCATCACCGACAAGACCGCCGCCATCCTGGTCGAGCCGGTGCTGGGTGAAGGCGGTATTCGTCCGCTGCCCGACCAGTGCCTCAAGGGATTGCGCGATCTTTGCGACGCGCATGGCATGCTGATGATCCTTGACGAGGTGCAATGCGGCATGGGCCGCACCGGCAAGCTCTTTGCCCATGAATGGGCCGGGGTCGACCCTGACATCATGATGGTGGCCAAGGGCATTGGCGGCGGGTTTCCCCTGGGTGCGGTGCTGGCCACGGAACATGCCGCCAGCGGCATGGGTGCGGGCACGCATGGCTCCACCTATGGCGGCAACCCGCTGGCCTGCGCGGTGGGCTGCGCGGTGATGGATATCGTCGCCGACCCGGAGTTCCTGGCCCAGGTGAACCGCACGGCGGGACTTCTGCGCCAACGGCTCGAAGGGCTGGTGGCCGATCACCCGGAGGTCTTTGATAGCGTGCGCGGCAGTGGCCTGATGCTGGGCCTCAAATGCAAGGCCGCCAACACCGATGTGGTTGCCGCCGCCTACCAGGCAGAGCTGATCACCGTGCCCGCCGCCGACAATGTCATCCGCCTGTTGCCGCCGCTCAACATTTCCGAGGAGGAGATCGCCGAGGCCATCACCCGCCTCGATACCGCCGCGCGCCAGGTGGAAACCGCCATTCAGACCGAAACGGCCTGATCTTCACCTTTCCAGAAATACTCCGGGGGGCCGCCACAGGCGGCGGGGGCAGCGCCCCCTCCCGGCCCGGCAAGAAGCGAATACGATATGAACCATTTCCTTGATATCCACAAAACCGATCCCGCCCAGCTGCGCCACATCATCGATCAGGCGCAGGCGATGAAAACCGCCCGCCTCGGCCGCCCGCGGGGCACGCCGGATGATGATCTGCCGCTGGCCGGTCACGTGGTGGCGCTGATTTTCGAGAAACCCTCGACCCGCACCCGCGTGAGCTTTGACGTCGGGGTGCGCCAGATGGGCGGCACGACGATGGTGCTCAGCGGCACCGACATGCAGCTTGGCCACGGCGAGACCATCGCCGACACCGCGCGCGTGCTCAGCCGCTATGTCGACCTGATCATGATCCGCACCTTTGACGAGACGGTGCTGATCGAGATGTCGGAATACGCCGATGTGCCCGTCATCAACGGGCTGACCGACCGGACCCACCCCTGCCAGATCATGGCCGACGTGATGACCTACGAGGAACATCGCGGCCCGATCCGGGGCAAGAAGGTCGTCTGGTCCGGGGACGGCAACAATGTCTGCGCGTCCTTCCTGCACGCCGCCGCCCAGTTCGGCTTTGACCTGACCTTCACCGGCCCCGCGCAACTGGACCCCGAGGATGAATTCGTGGGTCTCGCGCGCAAGGCCGGCAGCTCTGTCACGATCGAGCGCGACCCGTTCAAGGCGGTCGAGGGTGCCGATCTGGTGGTGACCGACACCTGGGTCAGCATGCATGACAGCCAGTCCGCCAAGGAGCGTCGCCATAACATGCTGCGCCCTTATCAGGTAAATGACGCGCTGATGGCCCATGCCAAGCCCGATGCGCTCTTCATGCACTGCCTGCCGGCGCATCGCGAGGAAGAGGCGACATCCACGGTCATGGACGGCCCGCATTCGGTGATCTTCGACGAGGCCGAAAACCGCCTTCACGCGCAAAAGGCCGTGATGCGCTGGTGTCTTGGCGTCTGAGCGCGGGCGGCATTGCAGCGCTGTCTTGACCGGTCGATATGCGGAAGGGCACGATCGGTGATTGGCAACGATCAGGCATCGGTGTTCTTTTCGGATGGCCCGGTGTCGGATACGTGATGCGCGGCGCTTGCAAATCCCGTGCCAGCCCCTAGCCTGCAGAAAGCGGAACAGGTGACAGGGGTTTTTATGCCAAAGGCACAGATCGGGGTTTACGGGCTCGGTACCATGGGCAGTGCTCTGGCGCTGAACATGGCGGAGAAGGGATTTCAGGTTGCCGTCACCAACCGCGAGGCCGGCTGGATATCGGAGTTCATCGCAGAGGCGGGCAGCCTGGAAAAGAACCTGCATCCGCATGAGCTGCTGGAAGATTTCGTCAGCGGCCTGACCACGCCGCGGGTCATACTGTTCATGATACCGTCGGGCAGGCCGATGGACATAATGATCGACGCAATCGCGCCCCTGCTGGAACCGGGTGACACGATCATCGACGGCGGCAATGCCGATTTTCACCGGACACGGGCGCGTTCGGCCGCGCTGGCCGAACAGGATATTCATTTCGTCGGCATGGGGGTTTCGGGCGGCGAAGAGGGCGCGCGCCATGGCCCGTCGATGATGGTGGGCGGGACCGGTCACAGCTGGGCCCAGCTGCGCGACGTGCTCAGGGCCATTGCCGCGCGATTCGAGGGCGATCCCTGTGTCGATCACCTGGGGCCGGACGGGGCCGGGCATTTCGTCAAGACGGTCCATAACGGCATTGAATATGCCGACATGCAGGTGATCGCGGAAATCTACGGGCTTCTGCGCTATGGCGGGTCCTGGACGCCGGCCGAGATCGGGCAGCTGTTTGCCCGCTGGGACGAGGGGCGGCTGAAATCCTACCTGGTCGAGATTACCGCCAGGACGCTTGAATTCGCGGATCCCGAAACCGGTCACCCGATGGTGGATGTGATCAAGGATACCGCGGGCCAGAAGGGCACCGGCCGCTGGAGCGTGGTCGAGGCGGTCAGGCTGGGACAATCCGCCAACATGATCGAGGCGGCCGTCGGCGCGCGCAGCTGGTCGTCGGAAAAGGACACGCGGGTCGCCGCGCAAAAGGCACTGGGCGGCGGGCGGCTGGCGCTGGAGCTCGACGAGGGCACGCTGGCGGATGCGTTCATGGCGGTGCGTATCCTGGGCTACGCGCAGGGATTCCGGATCCTGGCCGCGGCGTCCGAGGAATACGGCTGGAACCTGGATTACGGACGGATCGCGGAAATCTGGCGCGCGGGCTGCATCATTCGCTCGGCGCTGCTGGATGACATTTCCGAAGCGTTCGCCGCTGACCTGCCCGAAGGCCAGCTGATCCTTGCGCCCCGGTTTGCCGAAGTGCTGGCTGAGACCGTCCCCGCCCTGCGCAAGCTTGTCGCGGCGGCGGTAACCGGCGGTCACGCGGTGCCGGCAATGGCGGCCGCGCTGAGCTGGTACGATACGATGCGGCAGGGCTATGGCACGGCCAACATCATTCAGGCCCAGCGGGATTTCTTCGGCTATCACGGGTTCGAGCGCCTGGGACAGGACGGTGCCCATCACGGCCCCTGGTGGGAGTAGCGGTCACGAGGTTGAGTGCGCTGGCGCGCACGCAGGATGTCTCGTCGGCGGCGCGGGGCGCCTTCTCCTCGGGGCGTGTGGCGCCGCAACGCGATGATTGTCCGCAGGTGCCGTGGCGCTGGTTGCACGGTATCATTATCGGGACGAATCCCTTGACGGCCCGGGGCTTTGGGCCTAAAGACCGCAAACGGAATTCGGGGCGCTGCCTTTGGCACGCGCCCGTTTGTATTGAATAGGGCCGTTTGCGCCCGGACCCTGGAAGAGGATGACCCCATGTCGCGCCGCTGCGAACTGACCGGAAAAGGCCCGATGGTTGGCAACAACTCCAGCCATGCCAACAACAAGACCAAGCGTCGGTACCTGCCGAACCTGAACGATGTGACCCTGCAGTCGGAAACCCTGAAACGCGGCATCAAGCTGCGGATCACGGCGGCCGCGCTGCGCAGCGTCGATCATCGCGGTGGGCTGGACGCCTACCTGGCCAAGGCCAAGGATACCGAGCTTTCGGCCAATGCGCTGAAGGTCAAGAAAGAGATCGCCAAGGCGCAGGCCGCCAACGCCTGAGATCCTTGCCGACAATTGTTGCGCAGCCCTGCCGGCGACGGTGGGGCTGTTTTACGTTTGACGGCTCAGCAGCTCTTCCACCCAGGCCGGCACGATGCTGCCCGCCGGTCCGTGGCGCAATTCGGCGAAGTCGCGGACATTGACCGACGGTTCCAGGTTCAGCTCAATCGTGTGTGCCCCGGCGCGTCCCGCGTGCTGACCGAACGCGGCGGCCGGGTAGACATTGCCCGAGGTGCCGATGGCGGCAAAGATATCGGCCTCTTCCAGGTGCTGCCAGATCGCGTCCATCTGGTAGGGCATCTCACCGAACCAGACCACATCCGGGCGCGTCGACGTGGCAGAACAGGCCGGGCAGGGGTCACTGGTCCGCATCTCTTGGGGCGCGGGCCAGCGGTGGCCACAGGCGGCGCAGAGCGCGCCGTTCAGGGCGCCGTGCATGTGAATCACGCTGCCTGATCCCGCGGCCTCGTGCAGCGCATCCACATTCTGCGTGACCACGATAACCTGGCCTGCGTGTTCGCGTTCCAGCCGGGCAAGGGCGAGATGCGCCGGGTTCGGGGCGACGTCGGCGGCCTTGGCGCGCCTGGCGTTGTAGAACTCGTGCACAAGATCGGGGTTGCGCGCGAAGGCTTCGGGCGTGGCCACGTCCTCGACAGCGTGTTGTGCCCAGATGCCCCCGGTATCACGGAACGTGCTGAGCCCGCTTTCGGCGGAAATCCCTGCTCCGGTCAGGATCACGATCTTTTCCATGGTACCTCCTTGCCCTACTGTTCTGCCGAAAGGAGATCACCGTGACCAGCCGAATCCTGTTTGTCTGCCTTGGAAATATCTGCCGGTCACCCGCGGCCGAGGGCGTGTTCCGGGCGCTGGACACCGGGGTCGAGGTGGACAGCGCTGGCACGGCTGGCTGGCACGTGGGCACGCCGCCCTATGGCCCGATGCAGGCGGCGGCCCTGGCGCGCGGATATGATCTGTCCATGTTGCGGGCACGGCAGTTCGGTAGCAGTGATTTCACACGGTTTGACCTGATCCTTGCGATGGATGGCAGTAACCTGGCGGAGATAGAGGCACGGCGCCCTGAGGGGAATATGACGCGCGTGCAGCTGTTTACCGATTACGCCCCTGAAACGGGGATGGATCACGTCCCGGACCCCTATTACACGCGCGATTTCGACGGGGCGCTTGATCTGATCGAAGCGGCGGCGCGGGGCCTTGCCGCACGGCTGTGACCATGACCCTTTCGGGTTTCCCGAAGTACGGTTTCAGCGGCTGAAAAAAGACATGGGCCGGCGCGGGGATTTCCTTGCCGGTTGCAGGCAATGGGCGCATCTGTGGCTTGTAGGAGAGCTTCAGATGCCCGTGACCGTCCTCAAAGCCGCCCCCGGCCAGCCGCCGCAAACCGCCGCGGATATCGCGGATACGGTGCAGATGATGCTGGCCCGTCTGGGCACGGGCGGCGCGCAAGTGGCGCTGGAATATGCAAGACATCTGGACGGGTGGCGGGGCGACGTCACGGTGAGGCGAGCCCACATCGACGCGGCGATTGCCGAGGTGCCGCAATCGCTCAAGGACGACATCCGCTGGGCACATGACAACATCTCGCGCTTCGCCGCCGCACAGCGCGCGACCGCCCAGGACATGGAAATCGAGCTGCGCCCCGGTCTGGTTGCCGGGCAGCGCCAGATCCCGCTGAGCGCCGCGGGATGTTACGTTCCGGGCGGGCGGTACACGCATATCGCCTCGGCGCTGATGTCGATTGCGACGGCGCGCGAGGCGGGCGTGGCCGACATCACAGCCTGTTCGCCGCCCAACGGTGCCCTAGGCATTCCGCCCGCAATGCTGTTTGCGATGGATCTGGCGGGGGCGACGCGCATCCTCACCCTTGGCGGCGTACAGGGCGTGGCGGCGCTGGCGTTTGGCATGTTTGGTGCGCCGGCGGCGGATATCCTGGTCGGACCCGGCAATGCCTATGTGGCCGAGGCCAAGCGACAGCTCTTTGGCCCTGTCGGCATCGACATGTTTGCCGGGCCCACGGACAGCCTGGTGCTGGCGGATCATACGGCCGACCCGGAAACCGTGGCGATCGACCTTGCGGGGCAGGCGGAACACGGCGCGAATTCACCGGTCTGGCTGGCGACCACGCACAGGCCGCTGGCCGATCAGGTACTGGCGCGCATCCCCGCGATCATTGCCGATCTGCCGGATCCGAACCGCAACGCCGCTGCCACCGCCTGGGCCGACCTGGGCGAGGTCGTACTGTGCGACACGGTCGAGGAGATGGCGCAATATGCGGATGCCAAGGGTCCGGAGCATCTGCATGTTCAGGCGGAAAACCTGCCCTGGTGGCGCCAACGTCTGCGCAGCTACGGCTCGTTGTTTCTGGGCGAGGAGACCACGGTGGCATTCGGCGACAAGGCGGCCGGGCCGAACCATGTGCTGCCCACATCCGGCGCTGCGCGCTATACCGGCGGATTGTCGGTGCACAAGTTCCTGAAGACCGTCACCTGGCAACGGGTGGATCAGCGCGCCTTGCCTGACCTGGCGCGCGTCACCGCCAGCCTCAGCCGCGCCGAACGCATGGAAGGGCACGCCCGGTCGGCGGACATCCGGCTGGAGCGTTGTGCACAACGGGCCGAAGCGGTGAACGACGGATAAGCGGACGAAGTGTGCAACCGCGGCGTTTGCTCCAATTACCGGTCTTTACCTATCGCTACCTCTGCCCGGGCGCTCTACGGCTGCCAGATGACGGCTGTTAAGTTCCAATTGCATCTATCCCGGAAGGCCCTCCACCTTGGGAAGGTTGCTAAAATCGTCATCCCAACATGCCCGGCTCTCCCAGCAGATATGGGCTTTGGGACGGATTTCAGGTGGCATGTTCAGGCTGCCTGCAGGCACAACGAGCAGTGTACCGTCCATTTGCAGGTCCGGCAGCGCTGAGCCGCAGGTCCCGCAGAAGCTCTTTCCGTGATTGGTGCCCGGCAACCGGAATGAGCGGACCAGGGCCTGTCCCGAGAGCCAGGAGACCTTGCCACCGGGCGCGAAGACATTGGAAGCATGGGCCGAGCCGGTATCTTTGCGGCAACGCGTGCAATGACATAGAAAAAAATGCTTGAACGCACCGTCTATTTCGAACGTGACGCTGCCGCAAAGGCATGAGCCGGTTGTTTTTTGTTTCACCAGTTTGGGCCTTCCATAGGTTCTCGTGCTCCCCTCAGAGCGCGAGCGAATACGTTCCTTCCGCCCCATAGCTTGTAGCCATCCACGCCGACAGATGAAAGAACGTGATTCGGAGCAACTATCCGGGTGGAAGTGTCAGCTTTGCGCACATTGCTCCAACTTGTGGCGCGCGCAGCATCTGTCGTTATGGGCTCAAAGCCGACCGTATCGTGTTGCGTCCGGGCGTCGTCGCGTTAGACTTTTCCACTCTTCAAAAGAAAGGGACGCGTGATGAGGATGAAACCGCTGGGACGTACCGGCATGATGGTGAGCGAGCTGTGTCTGGGATCGATGACATGGGGCACGCAGACGACCGCAGAGGTTGGCCACGCCCAGATCGACATGGCGCTGGAGCGGGGCGTGAATTTCATCGACACGGCCGAGATGTACCCCGTCAACCCGATCAGCGCCGAGACCATCGGCCGCACAGAAGAGATCATCGGCCAGTGGAATGCCCGATCGGGCAGGCGCGACGAGGTAATCCTGGCGACCAAGCATTCGGGCGCGGGGATGAAACATGCCCGCGATGGCGCCGAAATCTCGTCCAAGACCATCCCGGCGGCCATCGAGGCCTCGCTCAGGCGGCTGCAGACCGACCATATCGACCTCTACCAGTTTCACTGGCCCAATCGCGGCAGCTACATGTTTCGTCAGAACTGGGCATTCGACCCTTCGTCACAGAACCGGGCGGAAACGATTAACCATATGGAAGAGGCGCTTGATGCACTGCAGCGCCAGGTCGACAAGGGCACGATCCGCGCCTTCGGTCTGTCAAACGAAAGCGCCTGGGGCACCGGGCAATGGCTGCGACTGTCCGAGGATCGCGGCCTGCCGCGCGTCGCCTCGATCCAGAACGAATATTCCCTGATGTGCCGGTTATACGACACGGATCTGGCGGAACTGGGCGTGAACGAGGATGTCGGCCTGCTGGCGTTTTCGCCCATGGCGGCGGGCTTTCTGACCGGCAAGTACCAGGGCGGAGCGGTGCCCGAAGGATCCCGCATGTCACTGAACGCTGACCTGGGCGGGCGCAAGACCCACCGGGCCTTCGCCGCGGTGGATGCCTATCTGGACATTGCGCGGCAACACGGCCTGAACGTGGTTCACATGGCGCTGGCCTGGGCCGCGCGGCGCCCTTTCACGTGTTCGGCCATCTTCGGGGCGACGACCCTTGCGCAGCTGGACATGGCCCTGGGTGCGGCGCAGGTCGAGCTGTCTGCGGAGGTGTTACAGGATATCGACACGGCGCACCGCGCCCATCCGATGCCCTACTGACCGGCGGAATGGCGTTCGATCCCATCGACCTGGATGTCGGCGGCCTGCGTGCCCAGCCGGTTCCAGGCATCATCGGCCAGCGCCGATGCGCCAGAACGCAGGCGCAGCAGACGGATGTCCAGACAGGTGCCTGGCAGCCGGTCGGACAGGTCCGTCAGCTCTCCGCGGGTCAGCGATTCATGCGCGACCGAGCGTGGCAGCCAGCCGATGCCCAACCCCTGCCGGACAAACTGCAAGATGGCCGGCGTCAACCCGGTTTCCGCCACGCGCCGGGTTACGGCATCGCGCGGCAATGCCGGCAGCAGATGAAGTTGCAGGATTTCGCCCAGATAGATGTCTGGCGGATAGGCAATCAGCGGCAGCTCCATCCTGTTCAATCCGTCGCGGATCGTCGCATGATCGCGCAGGTTCGCCACCGGCAGCAGGCGGTCCACGCCCAGCGGAATATGTTCGAACAAGGCCGTGTCGGCCATCGTTACCTCGCCCCTGGTCTGGTAAAGCAGGGCAAAGTCGATCTCGTGCCGCAGCAGCATCAGTTGGCATTCGCTGCGCGTCCCTGATCTGATCCTAAGCTCGGTCTCGCGGCCCATAGACAGGCTGCGCGCCAGCAGCGGGGAAACCATCGTCGTCAGCGCGTGCTGGCAGCCCAGAACCAGGCGATTGCGGTTGCGCCCGTCGATATCCGACAAACCGATCTGCAATTCGCGAAACCGCCGCGCGGCGGCGCGCAGTTCCGCCTCCATCGCGCGCACATGCGGCAGCAGCGTGACGGGTTTGCGGTTGCGGTCGAAAAGCTGACAGCCCAGCGACGCTTCGATCCCCCGGATGCGGCGGGTAAAGGCCGACGGTGTCAGAAACCGCCGTTCTGCCGCGGCACTGAAGGATCCCGCATCCAGTACTGCGAGAATATCGTCAATCCATTCAAGGCGCATATCGCACCCTAACTTGCACGTTATGCAAAAAGAAGTCGGGATTTCGAATTTGTTTATGTCAATTGGATGTGAATAATGTCGGATAACGTCATATAAGGAGCGTTTTGATGAACCTCGCCAAATTTCCCCGTGTTCGCCTGGCCCATCTTGCCACCCCGCTGGAGCCGATGCCGCGCCTGACCGAGCTTCTGGGCGGGCCGGAAATCTGGATCAAGCGGGATGATTGCACCGGGCTCAGCACCGGCGGCAACAAAACGCGCAAGCTGGAATTCCTGATGGCCGAGGCACAGGCGCAGGGCGCGGATATGGTGATGACCCAGGGCGCGACCCAGTCCAACCATGCCCGCCAGACCGCCGCCGCCGCCGCCCGGCTGGGCATGGCCTGCCATATCCTGCTAGAGGACCGCACCGGCTATAACCACGAGAACTACAAGTATAACGGCAACGTACTGCTGGATCACCTGCATGGCGCGACAATGGAACATCGCGGTCCCGACCTGGACATGAATGCGGAAATGGAGGCCGTGGCAGACAGGTTTCGTGCCGAGGGGCGCAACGTCTACACGATCCCGGGCGGTGGTTCGAACGCGACCGGGGCGCTTGGCTATGTCAACTGTGCCTTCGAGATGCTGCACCAGTTCGTCGACCGGGGCCTGAATGTCGACCATATCGTGCATGCGACCGGGTCGGCGGGCACCCAGGCGGGTCTGATCACCGGCCTCAAGGCAATGAATGCAAACATTCCGCTGCTGGGTATCGGCGTGCGTGCGCCCAAACCCAAGCAGGAAGAGAATGTTTACAATCTTGCCGTCAAGACCGCCGAGAAGCTTGGCTGCCCCGGCGTTGTCGCCCGCGAGGACGTGGTGGCCAATACCGATTATGTCGGCCCCGGTTACGGTATTCCCGGCGACGATACGCTAGAGGCGATTGATATCTTTGCAAGAACAGAGGCGATCCTGCTGGACCCGGTCTATTCCGCCAAGGGCGCCGCTGGCCTGATAGATCTCATTCGGAAGGGCCGGTTCCAGAAGGGCGAGAGGATTGTCTTCCTGCACACGGGCGGCGCCATCGGGCTGACCGGCTATACCCATTGCTTTGACGTTCCGAAATGAGGCCCGTTGGCATTCTTGGCGGGATGGGGCCCGAGGCCACGATCCTGCTGATGCAAAAGGTGATGGCCGCGATCCCGGCCAGCGACGATGCGGATCACATTCCGCTGATCGTGCATCAGAACCCGCAGGTACCATCGCGCATCGCGGCACTGATTGACGGTACGGGCAAGGATCCGGGGCCGACCCTTGCCGGGATGGCGCGCGATCTGGCCAATGCCGGAGCCCAGGCGCTGGCCATGCCCTGTAACACGGCGCACCATTACGCGCAGGCGATCGAGACCGCGACAACC
This sequence comes from Roseovarius sp. CAU 1744, assembly GCF_039839345.1. Lineage (NCBI taxonomy): Bacteria > Pseudomonadati > Pseudomonadota > Alphaproteobacteria > Rhodobacterales > Roseobacteraceae > Roseovarius > Roseovarius sp. CAU 1744. Next base: position 149,484 of record NZ_JBDOQV010000009.1, read on the forward strand.
CTGCCGTTCCTGAACATGATCGGCGCAACAGCCGACCGGCTTGCGGCCTCGGGCGCGCACAGCGTCGGGATGCTGGCCTCGCCGGCGACACGGATTGCGTCGGTTTTCGATGCGGCCTTTGCGGCGCGTGGCCTGACGCCTGTCTGGACCCGCGATGAACCTGCCATGCTGAGCCTGATCCGGCAGGTCAAGGCGGGCAAGGACATCGGCGCAACGGCGGCGGGGCTGAAAGAACAGGCGCAAATGGTGTTGGAGCAAGGTGCGCAGCACCTGTTGGTTGCATGCACGGAACTGTCGCTGCTTACGGATCACCTGCCGCCCAATGTTCCTTGGGATGACAGCCTGGATTGCCTCACCACGGCGATCAAGGATTTTGCAACGAAACCAATGGACTGATTTGTCTGTATTGCGCTGCCCGAGTGACCGCGCATTACCCTGACTGCACTGTCGCCGGTATCAGCTGCAGACCTGTTCGGACCGTTCGCCATAGGCACGGTAAGCTTTCCAGAACCTTTCATCAGCAGCACGGTCAGATTGCCGAATGACCTGGGCCTGATGCGGGTTGTTGTAAAACGCCGCCGCGCGGTTCTGCTGACTGCCGCTCAGCGTCTGGTTGGCGACGGTCTGGATACATCCACACAGCGTACGCGACCGTGCCGAGCGGTTCGAGGACAGGCAGGCACTGTTGATCGGCCCTGTAGAAAGGGGTGCCGCCTGACGGTTGGTCACCGGTCCGGGCCGCGGGTTGTTGTTGCTGCTGCCGCTACTGTTGCTGCATCCCGCCAGAATCGCGATAACCACTCCGAACATCGCAAAATTATTCACCACTCACTCCCCGGCCTCTGCGTTTCTTGCTTTCGGCGATCAATGCCGCATCGCCTTCGGGTTTTCAATTCCCAAGATCGTGATCGGTCAACCGCCGCTGGTCGGTACGAAAGTGATGCGGCGGTCCGGCCCTGGATAGACGACAAAGGCCGGGAACCTGACGCTCACCTCTCCGGCATTGCCTATGGACACCCAGGGTTGCCCTGTATCGACGCAATTGGCCTGGCGTCCGGCCAGGGGGCGGCGCGACGATGCGCGTCGAAAAAACCGGAGATCGCTTATGACTGTCCGGCCACCCGCCACGAGAGAGCCGCGCGCCAGAACCTCGGGGGCCTGTTTTTCAGTGCGCGGGGATTGCCCGCCGCTTTCGCGCCAAACGCCACAGGCAAAGGCATTCGTGCCGATCTGGCGCAGCTCAGCCGCGGCACGGATTCCACCGCCCGAGCTGTACCGGCCACCACCCGATGCGGGTGACTGCCCCAGCGGAATGCGCACCGTGTTGCCGAAAATCGCCTTGATCAGATCGAGCGAACCGCCAAGCGCTCCGGGCCCGGTCTGCCGGAAATCGACGACCGGGCCTTTGACCGCCCCTCCGTCGCGGTAGACGATCTGGTGCGGCAGGCGGATATCCGGGGTCAGTTTTGCGTATTCGGGGCGCCAGGGCTCTTCGCTGGCGCGGCACGGCGCGGGCGTTGTGGAGTACATTGTGGTGGCAGGAACCTTGCGGAGAAAGCCAAGACCGGTAAGAAGCCGCTTATCCCGCAGGTAGACCGCGCCGCTGGACAGAACCCGGGCGGCCTTGCCTCTGGAAAAGGGGGTCTGCGCAGCGCTTTCCGACCACAGGCCGCAAAGCGCAACCCGCCCACCAACATTGCGATACGCGCTGGCAAGGGTAATGCCGCCGCCGGTGGAATAGGTGCCCCCGGTCAGGGCCGGATCGGCGGCCAGCCGGGTGACCGTTTCGGCACCGCCACCGGCACATGCGACCAGGGCGCCAAGCGCAGGGATCGCGCAGATTTTCAGGAAATTCATCATCTCGCCTGTCCTCCGGCACAGCTACTCCTTTCAGGCTAACAGGCTGTGCCCGGCCCCTCAACTGGGGCATGCAGCGGTAACGTACTTGTTCAGACAGCTTTCCGCAGCAACGCCAGATCGGCGGAATAGTTGGTCACATCCGCGGCCCGGCCTAGCCGTGCACGTACAGCGCATGAAAGACGGGTTTGTTCGGAACATCACCGGTGATGCATGACAAGCGTTTTTATTTCGTGAGCCTGAAACTCTTTGCTACGGATTTGTTCCGATCAGGCGTTCAGAACATTTGAAAATCCTGCTATCGCAAGATCGGCAGAAAGGATCGGGACGCAGCATGGCGGCGCAGGAGTTTGATGTTGTCGTGATTGGCGCGGGCCCGGCGGGTGCCGCGGCGGCGGCGACGGCGGCTGCGGCAGGGCTGAATGTTGCCCTGATCGATCACAAGACATTCCCGCGCGACAAGCTGTGTGGTGGGCTGATCACCGGGCGGTCGCTGCGATATTTTGAGGAAATATTCGACGAACCCCTGTCGGTTGATCCGCTGGAGCGCAAGGACAGGATCGCCTTCAGCTATCAGGGGCGGCCCTTGGGTGTGATCGACGATGCACCGCCGCTATATCTGTCGATGCGCTGGGATCTGGATCATTACCTGGTCAGGCGCGCGGTTGCGCGTGGCGCGGCTGACATGACCGGCCAGGCGGTCGCGGTTCTGGACATGCCGGCTCGGCGGGTCGTTCTGAAAGATGGGCGGCATATCGGTTACGGCGTGCTGATTGGCGCCGATGGCGTGAACAGCATGGTCGCCCGCGCGCTCTACGGCAAAAGTTTTGACCGCGCCCGGATCGGTTTCGGCCTCGAGATCGAGGCCCCCCGCGAGGAGAGCCCGGAGGCGGCGGGTATTCAAGTTGATATCGCGGCGGCCCGGTGGGGGTACGGATGGTGTTTTCCTAAAGGTTGCAGCACGACAATTGGCGTCGGCGGGTTGCTGGCGGAAAACCATGACATGAAAGCCGCCATGTCGGCCTATCTGGCGGGGCAGGGGATCGACGCAGAGGCGTGCCGGTTCAGGGGCCAGTTCCTGCCCTTTGGCGATTATCGCAAGAACCCTGGTAATGGTAACGTGCTGCTGGTCGGGGACGCGGCGGGGCTGGTCGATCCGATCACCGGCGAAGGGATCGCCTATGCGATGAAAAGCGGGCAGATTGCGGCGCTGGCCGCGGCGGACGCCATTCTGCAGCGAAGACCGGATACGGCGCTGAAAGAATACAGGTATCGTTTGCGCCCCATCCATCGCTCGTTGAGAATAGCCAACATGTTGCGTCCGCTGATCTTCCGGCGCGGGTTTCAACGGGGCTTCGAACGCGCGTTTCGCAGCTCGTCCACTGTGCGGCGGCAATTTCTGAAGTTGCTGGCCGGGGAGGTCGAGTATGGTGCCATCCTTGCCGCCTGCGTTTGGCGCCTGCCCAGACTACTGCGCCTGATGTTGCCATCGAGGGATCCGCGCTGACGCGCCGCCGGCATGTCCCTTCATGCGCATTGCCATACCGGAGCGGCGCGAGGTTCAGGCGTTGCCGACAGTTCCGATGGTGTTCAGTTGCCGGCAAGCTTGACGATCAACTCCCGCGTCAGCTGATCCGCCATGATGATGACGAGCCGCCTGATTGCGTCCTGGCGGGCGCTGATGAACAGCCCGTCCGAGACCGAATAACCCGCAAACGAGTCAACCGCCCCCTGTTCCAGCACGGCGCCGGTGCCGCGATCAACAAGCTCATAGGTCACAACACCGACGAAGCGTCGCCGTTCGGTATCGCTTTCGATGCCTTCGCCCCGGATCGTGATATTGTAATTGAGCAGCTTCGAGGCATTTGTGGCCCGGCCCAGTCGATCCTCCATTTCGCGAACAAAGAGATAGCCTTGCTCGTTCCTGGGGGCGGCCAATTCTATATCGGAGAGCGCGGCGGCGGATCTGGTTCCCGGCGCATAGACCGGCGTGAACCCGCACGAAGCCAGACCGGCCAGGAAGCCGAAGATCAGGAGCATTGAGCGATACCGGGTTCCGGGCATGGCGAATCCTTTCCGAGAGACGGGCAATTCGGGCGTGTCACAGTCATATTAGGAAAAGCCCGCCGGGTGAAAGGCCGAAGATTGAAGGCGCGAATTTGCCGGTTTGGATGGTGAAACCGGCCGTACCGGGCCTACGCGACCCCGAAAACCTGCAGAACCGTGTCGAAGAAGCCCATCTCGACCGTCTTGCTTCGGATATCTGTTGTACTTTTTGATCGGTCCTTGTAGCGGATGCGGCAATCGCAACTGTACCATAGATTGTAATGGCTGCCTCTCCTTTTCGCGCGAGCCTTCTGCTGCTTGCCTACAACCAGGAAGATTTCATTCGCGATGCGGTGAATTGTGCGCTGGCGCAGGACGCCAGCGACCTCGAGATTATCTTGTCGGACGATTGCTCAACAGATTCCACTTTTGACATCATGCAGGAAATGGCCGCCGCCTATGACGGCCCGCATATGCTCAGGTTGAACAGGAACCGCAAGAACCTGGGTGTGAACAACCACATCAATTTTCTTGTAGAGATGGCCAGCGCGGACGTCTGTGTGCCGTTTCCGGCCGATGACACATCCGTGCCGCACCGGGTAACGCGTCTGCTGGAGGTAATAGAGCGCGATGATGCGCTGCTGGTGCATTCCGATGCCTCGACCATCGACGGGGAAGGTAACCCGGCAAAGCCAAGCCACAAACATGCGCTCTTCTATCGTACGACGGATGTGTTGGAGGCAGCCCTTTCCGATGCGTTGTTCCTGGGGGCCACGTCGGCCTATCGCAAAGTGCTGTGGGAGAAATACGGGCCGCTGCCGAATTACAGCAAGGCGTTCGAGGATCTCATCACCGGGTTTCGGGCGGCGCTTGAGGGGCGCATCAGCTACATTGATGAGCCGCTCGTCTGCTACCGGCAGGATGTGGGTATTTCGAACGTCATCAACAGCAAGTATCGGCTGGACTCGATGAGAGAGTCGCGGAACCGTCGCGAGCAGCGTTTCCGGGCGCGTAAAGCGTTGTTCGACCAACGTTTGAAAGATGCGGAAACCTTTGGGCTGACGGAAGATGATGACGTAGTTCGCCATATCAGTGACGAATTAGTAAGGACGGGTCAACGCAAAGACTTCTACTCGATGTGGTGGCCGAAATTCGTGTGGAAGTACGGCCGGGAGGCCATCAGGGTTACGCTTTCCGAGCTCAACTACATCGTCAAGCGCAAGTGATCGTGGACGCGGGTCCAAGGTTGGCAAGCCCGGCGCCAGTTGTTATTTGCCGCAATATATGCAATTGGCGAGGTGATCTGGCAGGCCCGCCTCATGCGCAAACCAGCGGTTGCGACGGATAAGCAAAAACCCCATGGCAAAAGATAAGCAAAAGAAATACGGCCCGATGTTTTCGGCAACGGACCGCGATAATCTTCGCTGGATCTGGCGCAAATATTGCCGCAAGCGGGTCAAGATGATCCTTGTCGTGCTGGCCATGATCGTGATCCAGGGCCTTGTCTATCAGCAATTCCTGGCGATGACGGAAAACGGCCTGCGGGTGATCTTTGAATCCGGCACGATGCGCGAATTGCTGAATGTCTGCCTGTTCGTCTTCTTCCTGTTCGCGGTACGCGGGTTGATGTCCTATCTGGTGCCGGTGGTCTCAATGCGGTTGAGCAACGGTGTGATATTCGAGCTGCGGCGCGACATGATCGAACACATGATGCAGCTTGACCTGGCCTACTTCGAGCGCACCAAATCAGGCCAAATTCTGCAGCAGGTGGTGGGACAGCCGCAATCGCTGGGCATGTTCGTGGGCGGGGCCGCGGCCAATGCGCTGCGCGATTTCGTGACGGTGGTGATTGTCTCGGGCTACCTGATCTACAAGAACCCCTACCTGTTTTCGACCGCTCTGATCGTGCTGCCCTTCATCATCTGGGTCATGAACCACGTGGCAGACCGGGTAAAGGACGCGCAGGAAAAGATGCAGGAAGCGTCGATCCAGTACATGAGCGGCATCGAAGAGATGACCAACGGGATGCGCACGGTCAAGATCGCCCGACAGGAACCGATTGAGCGCGACCGCCTGATCAAGGGCACCAGCATCATCCGGGATTTGCTGATCCGGGCACAGACCACGCAGGCGCTGCTGATGCCGTCGATCGACCTTTCCTCGGCCTTCGTCTATGCGCTGGTGATCGGTGGCGGCGGCTACATGGTACTCAGCCCCGATTTCGACATGGACGGCGCGGGCATCATCACCTTCCTGCTGGGGATGGTGATGATCTTTGACCCGGCGCGCCTGCTGGCGCAGTTCTTCGGCGGGGTACAGAACAACCTGGTGATCCTGAACCGGGTGCGCAATTTCTTTCACGAAGAGCCCACGATCAACGACGCGCCCGACGCGCTTTCGGAGTTTGACACAGGTGCGGACATTGTCCTGAAAGATGTCGATTTCAGCTATAGCGAGGAACAGCCGCTATTCGAGAACTTGAACATGACCTTCAAGGGCGGTCAGGTCTCGGCCATCGTCGGATCGACCGGGTCAGGCAAGACCACGATCCTGTCGCTGCTGTCGCGGCTTTATGACGTCAAGGGTGGCGAGATCACCATCGGCGGCATCCCGATCAACAGGCTGAAGGTGCTGAAGCTGCGCGATGCGTTTTCCGTGGTGGCGCAGGATATCGTGATCTTCAACAACTCGATCTGGGAAAACATCCGCTACGTCAATCCCGACGCGACGGACGAAGAGGTCTGGCGCGCCGCAGAGAATGCCGAGATCGCCGATTTCATTCGCACGCGGGGTGACAAGCCCGTCGGCCCCAAGGGCGCGCAGTTGTCGGGCGGACAGAAACAGCGGATCGCGATTGCCCGTGCCTTTCTGCGTGATGCGCCGATCCTGCTCTTGGACGAGGCGACATCGGCGTTGGATCAGGCCACCGAAGAGCGGATCAAGAGCGCGCTGGACCGGCTGACCAGGGGCAAGACCACGATCGTGGTGGCGCACAGGCTGTCATCGGTGGTGGATGCCGATCAGATCTTCGTGCTCGAGACGGGCAGGCTGATCGAGAAGGGCAGGCACGAGGAACTGCTGGCGCAGAACGGGCTTTATGCGCAGCTCTACAGCGCGCAGAAAGAGGGTTACGCCAAGAAATGACCTGATGCTTAGCGGCGGCGCAGGATGCGAAGCCCCTCGGCCCCCGCAGCTGAGAATGCCGCGATCGGGTGTGACAGGTTGCCCAGGATCATCCGCCCGATGCCATCGTAGCAGGCAAGCCGCAACTCGGCCCTGCGCAGGGCACGGCTTAGTTTGCGCATGATCGGGTGGTTGCTCTCCAGGCCGAAAGCGGCGCCGTCTGTCAGCCGTTGGCGATATGCCGAAATCATCATTTTCAGAATTTTCCGGCGCCGGTCGCGGGCGGTCTCTGCGCTCTGCCCCTGTTTCAACCGGTGCGACAGCCCGATCCCCTCGCGGTATTTCAGCAGCGGTTTTTCGATCAACGCAACGCGTCCTTCCAGCGCCGCGCGGAAACCGAAGACATGATCGTCATAGATATTCGGGTATTTCAACGGCCCGTATCTGGTGAAGAGTGACCGGTGCCACGCGCCGGATGCGCCCAGATAAAGCGCCATTGATGTGGCCGTTTCCAGTGGATCGTCGGTAACAAAGAAATCGGCCTTGCGATAGCTGGTTGGGGTCTCATCGCCCGCCGCGTCAATTGCCATCGCGTCGGAATGCACCAGCAGTGGCTTTCCATCGGCGAACGCTTTCATGATTTCAGCCGCGCGGTTCGGCATCGCGATGTCGTCACCATAGGCCGGGATCAGGACATCGCCTGTGGCGATCCCGAAGATCGCGTTGATATGCGCCACCAGCCCCATGTTCTGCGGGTTCTGCCTCGCGTTGACCTCGTGCGGGCCTTGATAGCCCCGGATGGCATCCTGAATGGCCTCATACGTGCCGTCGGTCGAACAATCGTCAGAGATGATGATCTCAAGCGGCGGGCAGTCCTGCGCCAGCGCGGCGTGCACGGCGTCGGCGATGAAACCCACCTGGTTGTAGCTTAGCACCACCATGCTGTAGCGCAGTTGCTGTGGCGGCGGCGGTGTCACTTCTGGCGATCCGCTGCCGGTGACTTGTTTTCATGCACCTCGCGTGCGGTCGCCGGATCGAGGCCCAAAAAGGCGGTGAGTCCTATCCATTTATCCGCATCTTCCAACCGGCTGTAATACAGCCGCTCCGGGGCGCGATCCTGAAAGAACTGGCGGGTTTCGCGATTCCGGGTGCGGTAAAGACGGGTGTAGTGATCCTGTTGACCCTCCAGGGCCAACCCGTTCTGGTCCACCTCCTCGGGCGTCTTGGCCTGTGCCAATAGGTCCAGGTAGTCCTCTTCACGGCGATAGATCTTGGCATGAACCGCCGTCACCCCCAGCGAACGCCCCTCGGAATGCGACAGCATCGAGGCGAACCAGGCATCGGCGTCGCGCTCGAACAGGATGAACCTGGACCGGGGAAAGCGGTGAAAGAGAACGCGATAGAACTCGGGGCAGAACCACGGTCCATCCTCGAACCCCTGATGGGCGCGGAAATCCGCGCTGTCGAAGATCTCGTCAAACTGGCCTTCCACCCATTTCCGGCCCCATTGATTGCGGTTTGACACCGACCAGTCCGCCACCGCGTAGCCTGCGTTCTTGAGGAATTGCCCGACGCTGGTGGTGCCGGTGCGCTGGAAGGAAATGCAAAAGACCTTCTGATCCTGCCGTGGATCGGCGGATTTTCCTGCAGAGAGAAGGGTACGTAGCTTCATGGGGTCGTATCGGGTCTAAACGTGGTCGCGGTCTGCGCGGTTCAAATCTCAGGCTCAGCGGGCATGTGACGCGTGGTACAGTGCCCGTGCGGATTGATCCACCAAATATCTTCTGGCGCGCCCATTCAAGCCCCCGAGGTGCTGCGTTCAGCTTGTCCCGTGCTGGTCCACCAGTTCCTGGCGCAGTGTTGACCAGTGCTCCAGCCGGTCCCGTTCGTCCTGTGGCAGTTTCTGATAGGCGGATTTCTCCCACGGCTCGCGTGCCTCCAGCGCGGCCTCCAATGCGTCAAAGCTGTCATGGCTGCCATAGGGCGGCGCATCGGCGGCGCGGGAATTTTCGTACCCGAACCGGGCCATCAGCGGGCCGCACAGGGCTTCGATATAGGCAATCTCGTCATCGCTGAGCTTGCCTTTGAACTTGTTGAAATTGTCGCGCATGATCTCGCGTGACAGATTGCCCCAAAGCGCGGTGCGCGCCGCATCCTGGGCAACGCCCTGGCTGTTGCCGACATGTTTTAGCATGACGTCGGAAAACGCGACCCCCAATTCGGAACAAACCCGTCTCAGGGTTTCTTCGGGTTGGCTGACCAGAGCCTCATATGTAAGGCGCACGATCTGGCGGCCCTCTTGGCCCGCCTTCAGCGCGCCTTCGGTATCCGACAACCATCGCCGCGCGGCGCGAACGATACCCCCGCGCAGTGTCGGCGCGGCCACCCAGGACACCGCCATATCCCGCGGGTCGCGCACCATGTGAACATAGCCGGGCTCGTCCGCGACCGCCTCCATGAACGGCAGGAAAGAATGCGCTGAATTTTCCTTGAGGAACAGGCGGGATTTTTGTTGCAACGCGCCTTCGGCATTCAACAGCGTGGCGATCATTTCCGCGGTGGTGCCGGACTCCGCGAGCAGTGCCTTGCGCTCTTCTGGTGAAAAGTCATCTGATTTCCAGATACCAAGCTTCGCATCGAACATGCGCAAAATTTCGCAACTTAGATCGCGTCCCGGTGCGAGCTGCGAAAAGACCCGGAACAGATGGGCGGGACTGGGTGCAAAGAATTCCGGGTGCGCGCCAAAGATCCGCGTTATCAGGTTGCTGCCCGACCGCTCCGAGCACATCAGGAAAACCGGAGTTGAGAGCCGCTTGTGGTACATAGAAAATAGCCCTAATTTGTGCGCGAGTCTTAGCTGGTAATGCCAGGCGCTTACAACCAAATTGATGAGCTGAAAAAATCCAACAAGGCGACACCAAACCAGCCTCGGCCCGTGGAAAGTCCCTGGCGATCATGCAGCCGTATTTCCTGCCCTATATCGGCTATTGGCAATTGATGCAGGCTGTGGACGAGTTCATCGTTTATGACGATGTACAGTTTTCCAAGGGAGGATGGATCAACCGCAACCGGCTGCTTCTGGGAGGGCGCGCACACACTTTCACGCTGCCGCTGCGCAAGGGCCGGCTAGGTGACAAGATCAATGAACGCCACCTGTCGGACAGCCATGCCGAAGCCGGGCGGTCGATCCTGTCCAAGATCAGGCAAGCCTATTCCGCCGCGCCTTTCGTTGCCAATGCAATGCCCGTCATTGAATTGATCATGACCGCGGACGAACCGAACCTTGCCGACTTCCTTTTTGCGTCGCTTGTGCAGATACAGCGTTATGTCGGCCTCGACACCCGCCTGTTGCGCTCTTCCGAACTGAACGAGGGACAGGGCCTGCGGGCCGATGATCGCGTACTGGAAATCTGCAAGGCCCGCCACGCCCGCCGCTATGTCAACGCACCGGGCGGGCGAAGTCTCTATGACAAGGAAACCTTCAGGAAACAGGGCCTGGATCTGAAGTTTATTGAACCGCAGGCGATCGCCTATTCGCAGTTCGGGGGAGATTTTGTGCCGTGGCTTTCGATCCTGGATGTCATGATGTTCAACGACCCTGCCGCCATCCGCGAGATGCTGACATGCTATACGCTCGAGTGACCCGCGCGCTTGCGCCCGGAATAACAGGCTGATAGCCAGATCACAGGAAACGCCCCCGACGTTCCATCAGATTGCCAAGGACCATCGCGTGATAAAATTCGTTGAAAACAAGCGCCCGGACATGGCGCGCATCGCGACACTGCTCGAGGATTGCGCCGCGGAGAACACCTGGGCCAATCGCGGACCGGTTTATTACCGGATGGCCGATGCCTTTGCCGAACACCTTCAGATCCCGTCGGGCAGCAAGCTTACGCCATGTACCAACGGCGGCGTGGCGCTGGAGGCGATGGCGCGACTGCACGAGGCCGATGCCGGCCGCCCCCTGCGTTGGGTGTCGTCCAGTTTCACCTTCCAGAACATGGGCCGTGGGTATTTCGCCGATGTCACCTTTGTGGATTGCGATGCGCATGGAATGCTGGACCTTGCCACGCTCAGGGCGCTTGATCCAGACAGCTATGACGGCATCGTCGTGGTCAATACCCTGGGCATGGCGCAGGATTTTTCCGGCTATATCGAATTTGCGCGCGAAACCGGCAAGGCGATGCTGTTTGACAATGCCGCCGGGGTTCGTGCAGGCGTGCCGGACTGGCCCTGGCAAAGCTTCAGCCTGCATCAGACCAAACCCTACGGGCAGGGCGAGGGCGGGCTGGCCATCACCCCGGCCGACCGGGCGGATGATTTCTATACGCTGCTTGACTACAACGCCCCGCCGAACGAGGCGCGCCTGTGGATGAACAATGGCAAGATATCGGATATCTCCTGTGCCTTTCATCTCAGCCGGCTTGAAAAGGTCGATGACTGGTCGCCGCTCTACCACGAGCAGGAAGTGCGCATCGAGGGTATCGCCCGCGAAATGGGCTTGCGGCCCCTGATGCCCGTGGGTGGCCCGACGCCGAAAACCAGCTGTGCCTTCCTGTCCGAATCCGACGTACCGTTGGAAAGACTGCGCATGACAAGGTATGTAAAATTTGCCAAATACTACAAACCTCTGGCGGAGAAACCGGTAACAAGCGGGATCTATGCCAGTATCCTGAATATCCCGACCCATCCCGACATGGCCGGGGTCAGCAAGGATCAGATCATCGGTGACCTGACCACCCTCATCTACGGAAACGAAGACTAGCGGCTCAGATACGCGTCAAATTCGGCTCTTACGTCTTTGGGGATGTCCGGCTGCGACATGGCGACGGACGGCAGGGTGTTCCGGCCTTCCAGCGCGACACCCTTCGCGGCAAAGAGCGAACGAATTGTGTCGAATGCCGCGTCCGGCTCGGTGCACAGCTGAGCATAATCCAACGACACCCAGCGATCCTGAGGCAGCTCTGAGAGCTGCGCGATCAGATCCCGGCGGATCTTGTCGATCTGGCCCATGACCTGCTGTGCGGGTGGCAGATGCCGGAGCGCCTCGTAGTTTGGTGTCCTGAACGAGTACCAGATCTGCCTGTCGCCATGCATCTTCTCACGCGCCCGAAGCATTGACCAGGCAGACGCCACCGGATCACGGTCAAGGTGCAGGAATAGTGCGTTCGGAATGGCCGAGGCGAATTTCGCCAGTTGATGATTGACGATCATGCCCTTGGTCGCCACAGGTTTCCCGCGCACCTCGGCGAATGCGGCCAGTTTCTCGGCAAATAATTGAAACTGCATATCTTCCGCGCGCGTGAGGTCGATTCCGATATCGCCATCTCCCGGGAAGGATGACCGCCAGAAATACCAGAATTCGTTAGGCGAAAGCAGCCCTGTGGTCTTGCCCAGGTCCGAGCGTTGCTGAGGATCATGAAAGCCAATGTCCGAAAACTCTCCGCGGAAATCATACTCCGGGTTTGCCAGCATCTCCTGGCACATCGCGCCAATCGCGGGCGCCTGCCAGAACCGGGCGATCAGGTTCGACGGATAGGAAAACGCCCCGCTGGCGGCGAGCCATTGCATGCAATACGTGGTACCGCTGCGGGGCGTTCCCAGAATAAACAGCGTCGGCAGGGCGGGGGCCTCTGAAGCAGGCAGGCGTGCCTCGGAAATCGCATGGTTCAATCGCCCAAGCAGCGCTTCGAGATTGTGGTTCCTCTGGAAGGTCGCGGTCCGTTTCGCGGTCATCTGCCCGGTCTCCTGGTTTGCTGATCGTGATGCTGGCCCAAATGCTTGCCGCACCGGATCAATGGCGCAATCCCAGCATCTGCCTGATCGTGAAAACGGTTTTTGGAACAAATCCCCTGAACTCATCACCCGCGATCCGTAGCAACCGTGCTCGTTTGCAGGCACGGCGCACCTTGCTGCGCACGGGCAAGGTGCCACGGCTGGCGGCCTCCCAGACTGCGTCAAACGGTTTGGGCGCATACCTGGCGACATACCCTTGCACGTCTTGTGTCTTTTTCAGGCGTTCCTCGTAAGGTTTTCCATACCACATGTTCTTCTTGTGAATCCTGTATCTGGTGGCTTCGATATCCAGGTAACCGATCCAGCCCTTGCGCGCGATCAGTGCGAATTTTGCATAGTCACCAAAGCCGATTTCGCTGAAATCCGGCGGCAGCTCGGGCAGGGCATCGCGCCGGTGCATGACCGCCGAACTCAGCAGGAAATTGGCCGGCGCGAGATCTTCGAAATATCTGCGTCTTCGCCTTTTGTCCTCAGGCGGAAAATGTTCGAGCACCTCTCCGGTTTCGTTGTCGAAAAAGACCGATCGTGTCTGGCTGATCATGCATCTTGGATGCGCGTCCATGAAATCGACCTGCCGCTGCAATTTGTCGGTGCGCGTCCAGAAATCATCGCCGTCCAGATAGGCGACATATTGGGCCGTGTAGTGCGGCCATACCAGCTTGGCGATCCGATGGCCTTGCTGGAACTGGTTTTCCTCCTGCAGGATGCAGTTGAAAACTTCCGGGTGCCGGCTGGCGTAATCCTGGATGATGTCGCGCGTGCCGTCGGTTGAGGCATCATCATGAACCAAGATCTGGAACTTGTGCCGGGTTTCCTGCGCCAGAATGCTGTCAAATGTCTGCGCAAGGTATTTTGCGTGATTAAAGGTGGTAACGACCACCTGAACTTTTAGCATTCGGAATCTCGTTTATGCGCCACTGACATGACCTTGTTGGGACTTGGGCCGTTTTTATCGTCAATACCGGGATTTTGAAAGATGTTGCTGTGCGATCCTGCCTACCGTCGGCGATGGCCAGCGGGCGTATTTCCGCGGCACTTGTGCGTGCCCGGACCATCGCCCGATGCCGGGGTCAGGCAAGCGGCAGTTCCACCGAGAACGTGGCGCCTGAGGGGCCTGTGCTTTCCAGCCTGATCTGACCCTTGTGGGCCACGATGATCCGCTGGCAATAGGCCAGCCCCACGCCTGTTCCCTTGCTGGCATCCTTGGTGGTAAAGAGCGGATCGAAAATCCGTGTCTTGATGGCGTCGCTGATCCCCGGGCCATCATCTTGTACTCTGACTGTCATGGTGCCGGCACCCCATGTGCTGGATATGCTGATCTCAGTGCCGACCTGCGCATCATTCATCGCCTGCAGAGCGTTGGTCAGCAGATTGATGACGACCTGGGTCAGTTGAACCTCGTCCGCGATCACATCGGGGCAGTCCGCACCGCAACTGCTGGATAGCCGGATGCCGGTTGGTTCCGCATCGCCTGATACGGCCTCGATGGCGCTATCGATCAGGCGGGTCAGAGCGACGGGTTTGAGGTCCAGCGGCTCTTGCCTGGCAAGCGACAGGAACGAGCGGATTATCCGAACGCAACGATGCGCGGCCTGGGTCAGTTTGCCCACCCGTTTTTGCAGGCCGGGATCATCAACCTCTTCGTGCAGGAATTCTGCGTTGCCGACGATGATCGACAGAGGGTTGTTAAGCTCATGTGCAACACCCGCAAGCAGTTCCCCAAGGGCCGACAGCTTCTCGGATTGGAAGAGCTGCTCCTTCTGGCGGTCCATCTTGGCCTTTACCGCCAGTTCATCGGTCAGATCCTCGATATTCGCCACAATCACATCTTCGCCGCGATATTCGATCAGCCGCGCAGAAATTTCAGCCGGAAATTCCTCGCCGTTGGCGCGCAGGCAGGTCAATCGCATGTTGTCCACGCGGGCATCCGGAAGCAGCAGCGTGACGAAATCAGCACGTTCCTCGCGATGGGCAAAATGGGCGAAGCTGCTTTTTGCAGACCCCAGTAGCTCGGTTGCGGCGGGCGAGCGATAAATGATCTGACCGTCGGCAACCCGCGACATGGTCAGACTGGCCGGGCAGGCCTCGAGCACCTTGCGCAACAGCATTTCGGCCTCACGCGCGGCGTTCGATTGGTCGGACTGAACCTGGCGTGCGATCTGGGTCAGGACGAATCCGCCATCCGAGGTCTGGCCCAGCCGCAGGGCAACAACCTGTCCCTTGCCCGATGGCATTTGCACGGTATCGTTCCGGTCGTCGCCGTCTGGCAGCGCGGATTCCATTTCATCCAACCGCTGCCCGACGGGCGCAGGCATGACCCCCCGGTTGACAGCTTCGCGCAGAAAGATGTTCCAGGGAACGCCTGGTTGCAGCACATCCGCAATGTTGCGGTACATGTCCTGAAAGCTGCGATTGGCCAGGCGCAATCGCCCTTCGGCATCAAAAATCGCCACGCCCTCGGAAAGAAACCCGACAAGCTCATCCAGCGTTGTATCCGATGACTTCAGGTTGTCCGGTGTAAATTGCATGGCGATGTCATCCCGCCTGACCCGGTGCGGTGCCGTCGTCCTGAAGCACCACGTAGGTCTGGGTGGCCGGATCAGTACCGTCGCCAGTGGCTTCTTCGGCGCCGAATTTACCTGCCACCCGACCGGCAAATTCTTTGCTGGCGGCGACTGTCATTGGCCGGGCCATCGCGCGGTACCGCACGGCCTCGGATACAGTGGGGCCGAAAACATCGTAGATGTAGTTCTGTGTCCCGACGACCGATCCGATGACCGATCCCGCGGCCACACCTATCCGCGCGTTCCACTTGACCGGATGGGACTGATTGCGCCGCGCCAGGTAACGCACCAGCCGAATGGCCGAATCGGCGACCGCCTTGGCGTGGTCCTCGTTGGGGTCCGGTACGCCCGAAACCGCCACGTAACTGTCACCATTGGTGCGGATTCTCTGAACCCCGAACTGGGCGCAGATCCTGTCGAAGGCGCTGTAGATGTCGTTCAGTTCACTGACAACGACACCGGGGTCATTGTCGGCAACCAGCGAGTCGAAACCGGCGAAATCCAGTGTCAGGACGGAAACCGGGTCGAACAGCCGGGGCGAGACGATGCCGAAGGTCTTGTATTCCTCATATGCTGAGCGCGGCATCATGTTCAGCAGCAGTTTTTCGACCTGCTCTTTCTCGCGCTTGATCTCGTGGGTGTTGCGCTCGACCATCATCGAGTAGGAATCGATCATCGATTCCAGTTCCTTGATGCGCGTGATGTTCTGGCAAACCAGTACGGCGAAGTCCTCGCGGGTATCAGCGGCCAGGTTGAACTCCAACGCCACCGTCATTTTTCGCCGCCGCAGCTTGAAAGATGTTTCGGTCGAATACCGGCCAGCGTCTCTGAGGGATCGCATCATCTCATCCACGTCAAGCGAAGGAAAGAAATCTTTCAGTGTGCTTGCGCTGTCGTTTTCACCGAACCATTCGTTGAAGGTGTCATTGCGGAACTGAACCGTGTGCCGGTCCAGTTCGATCAGCGCGACGCCGACGCCGATCGCGCGCAGCAACTGTTCATTGATGGCCTCAATGGACATCGGAGGTCCCGATCAGCAGCGGACGTCGCTGCTCAAAGGCGCCGACCACCGTCGCGACATCGTCCTCATCGACGCCGAAATCGTTCAGCGTTTCCGTCAGGATCGCCTTCAGCCGGTCGAAATGGTGGTCATGAATGACCATGCTCTGGTGGGCGCGCTGGATGTGATCGTCTGAAAACGAGGCCGGCCCGCCCATGAGGGAAGACACGAACTTGGTCTGGTGGTCAATCAGCCTCGGCATCTCGACATCATCGAAAAACGGCCCGACATCGTCATCTTCCAGAAGGCGGTCATAAAGTGACAGGACAATTTTGCTGACGGTCGAAAAACCACCGTATTTGTCAAAAAGAGATTTTTCCATATATGCCCCCATCGGCGCTTATGGCGCCATTTTTTTCTTAATAGCATACCTGCAGGAATGCTTTCGCATTTTTGCAAGAATGCCGGAACCGGTCAACTTGATCGGGGTGGCAATCCCCGGCATTCGCGGTTCGGATATCATGCGGCTGCAAGCTGTGGTGCAAGATTGTCGATCATCCAGTTCTGTTGTTCTTTCATGCAGTCGCTGAGACGTCGGTGCATGTCCTGCAGCCGTGCCAGATCCCAGTTCAGGCTGGCGATCTGATCGGTGATCTCGAAGAATTCGGCGCAAAGCGCGTCGCGCATGTGCTGGTATTCCGCGAGGGCTGCAGTCGTGTTTTCAAGGACAGCCGAGCTAAGGATTTCGGCGTCGCGCAGTGCATCCGAGATGCCATGCGCCGTCAGCGGATCCTTGAAATAGCCGGCATCGCCTACCAATGCCCATCCCTGCCCCCAGGAGCGGCGGGTGAAGCCTTTCTGGCCCTGAAAACCCGTCAGTCTGCCATGCAACGCTGCCGCGCCGACTTGCGCACCGCATTCCGGGTTGGCGGCGCGGAAAAACTGCGCCAGATCGGCGCCGGTACGGGCTTTGCGCCCTTCTGAGCGAAACCGTTCAGGGGACAGTGCGGCAAAGACACAATGCTGCCCGTTATTGGTGGGGATGACACCGGTGCCAAGACCGGGAACATAATGCCAGTGGGTGCCCGCGTCGGGCAGGCCGCTGAAATAGCCGTAGACGCAGGCTGTTGTGTGCCTGGCCAGCTTCTCGGTTCTGGCACGAACGCGTCGCGCCACGGTGGACCGGCGGCCATCAGCGCCGATGACAATGTCGGCCGAGACGCTGATCTGCTGACCCTGATGGGACAGGACCGCACCGACAACGCGGCCCTTGTCATTGGTGATCACATCGCGAAACGCCACCCCGTACCGGACATTCGCCCCGGCATTTGACGCCTGTGCGACCAGGGCATTGTCCAAGACGCTGCGCCGCGGTGCATAGAGCGCCTCGACACCGGGCGAAGGCTTGATCGGCAGTTCGATCCTGGTGGAGCCATAGTGAAACGTGGTCGTCCTGATTGCGGGCGTGCGCGCTGCCTTGATCCGGGGCAGCACGCCCCAGCGGTCCAGTTGCAGGACGGCGCCACGCATCAGCGCATGAGTCGAGACGGTTTCCGCCGACGGACCGGACCAATCGACCAGAAGCACACGGGCACCCCTGCGGGCCAGCAGCAAGGCGGTTGCCGCACCGGCACATCGCGCACCGACGATGATGGCATCGTAATGTCTTGCAAAGTGACGATCGTTTTTCATGACATACCTCATGCGGCTTTGGGCGGCGATGCGCCCAGTTGGTTGGCGATCAATTTCGTGATGGCGCGGGCGTCCTGCCCGACACCGTCGATGAAGCTGGAATTGCACCGGCGCATATAGGGCAGACCCACCGTGTAGAGCCCGGCAACAGGGGTGGCGCCGTCTTGTTGGCAAATCTCTCCGCCCGGCGACAGAACCGGTACGTGAAGCCACGAATAGTCGCGGCTGTAACCTGTGGCCCATATGATCGTCCTGATCCCTTCGCGGGCCAGGTCAATCTGCGCAGGCGCGACCGGACAATCGACCGGATCAATGCGGCCGGGCGCGGGGGCATTCAGGCCGTGCCGGGCGATATGCTGGTCGATCCGGCGCAGGATTCTTCCCATGCGGGCCTCGGCGCTCCGGATATCTTGGCGAAGCGTTTCGCCAAGCCCGATCCTCGTGCCCTCTGCGCCGGTCAGGCGGCCTGTCACACGACCGCCCTGGGCCCGAAACGCCGCCAGGTCAAGCGATCTGCCGGTTGGACTGCCGATCAGTTGAACGGAATGTGTCCGGGCAAGGGTATCGACATCCCGCGCCGGATCGCGTTTTTCCTGCAGGATGCCGGTGCGCTCCAGCCAGACCATGATGTCGCGGCCGCGATAGGTGCGGGGCACCCGTGTGTGCCGTCCTGCCGCCAGGGTGACGTCGCAGCCGGAGGATTGCAGCGCGCTGGCGATTTGCAGACCAGAGGCCGACGCCCCCACAACCAGAACGCCGCCCCGGGCGATCTGCGACGATGTCTTGTAGCTGTCGAGGGTTACCTGAGCGATTGACGGGTCGATGGCCGAGGCGCATCGAGGGACGCGCGGTACATCGCAGGCGCCGGTCGCAATCACCACGGATCTTGCCCGCCAGTTTCCCCGCGTCGTCGCGACCAGAAAAGCGCCCGCCCGATGCGCCACCGACAGCACCCGCGTATGTGTCATGACAGGTGCCGAAAAATCGGCGCCGTAAGCCGTCAGGAATTCAGTGACTTCTTTGCGGGACATGAACCCGTGCGGATCGCGGCCCTGATAGGACCAGCCGGGCAGGCGGGTCATCCAGTTGGGCGTCAGAAGCCGTAGCGAGTTCCACCGCTCCGCACGCCAACGCTGGGCAACCTCGCCGCGCTCTATCACCAGGTGGTCGATTCCCAGATCGGTCAGGCAGCGGCTGGTTGCAAGACCTGCCTGGCCGCCGCCAATGATAATGACATCTGTTTTCCGGTCCATTGAACTGCTCCTCAGCGCCCTGCGGCCTGGTCAGATCATTGCGAAGTCGAAACCGATGCGCTGGAAATACGCTGGTTCGGGTTTGTATTTCCCACCGTGGCGGGAACCGCGGGATGCGGTGTAGGCCATTTGCCGGGTGGCCTGGCGGTTGGAGTTCTTGAAGCGGGCCATCTTTGACCTCCTTTCAGGGTTGGGGAAATTTCGGCGGACGCGGATCGGGCGCACCCGCCGGTTTCGGATCAGGCGGCGATGTCGACGCTGACGTTCACGCCATTGGCGAGCACATCGAACACAGCTGATCGCGCCACCGATTGACGGACGACCTGTTGCAGTTGTTCCGCCGGGGCGTCGCCCTTGACCGAAACGCTGGCGCGGATGTTGGCAAAGCCGTTGCGCACCTCGTCGTTCAGGCCCAGGATGCCTTGCATGTCCATGTCGCCCTCGATCGTGGTTTCCACCGAATGCAGCGTGATCTGACGGACCGAAGCGATATTGCCGATACCGGCGGTGATGCACGCGGCGAGAGCCGACAACAGGTATTCCACCGGGGTCGGGGCATTGTCGCCACCGCACAGAACCGCGGGGTGGTCAGCTTCGGCAACGAAGTCCGCCGCGCGCTGGTGTTCGCCGCCGGCGCCGTTGAAACCGTTGATGCTGGTCCGGCTGTGGGTGCCGCTGAGCCATTCGCCGTTGGCGCGAAAGGTGAACTTGGCCAGTTCCGTTTGTTGGCCGACGGCGCCGATGGTGCCAAGAAGGGTGGGAACATCCACGCCGTTCATGGCGATCTTTGCGGGTTTGTCCATTACGGCATTTGCCATTTTATCGTCCTTTGCTTCGAGATTTTCAGTACCCGTAGGTTGGTTTCCGCCCCGACGCAGGGAGATGAGGTAGGGAACGTGGGAACCATCGCGCCCGGGCAATGAGGGTGTTTTAGCCAAGGCGTGTTTCAGCATTTCATCGCGCAAAGGTGCTTTGGGTTTCATATGTTTCAACTGGTTTTGGATTGCGTAACGCCGGGGTTAACGCGTTGATAAAAATAAAAAACCCCGGTGGATTTTCCCACCGGGGTTGCCAAGCGGCTCCGTGAGCGATCGCCTGTACAGCGCCTTTTCAGCCGCCGATCTCATGCCATAGCTCAATGATCTTGTGCGCCAGCTCCTGCATGTGCAGTGGGCCGGTGTCCTGGCTGATGATCGAAACCCGCAGGACACACCGGCCCCGCCATTGGGCGGTGCGAAAGAAATGCCTGCCATCGGCGTTGAGGGCGTCTTCCATGGCCCGGGTCAGGCGGTCTGCGTCCGTTTTGCCGCGGCCCCGGTCGAAGGACAGCACAAGCTGGTTCAGCACGACATCGTTCAGAATGGCGATTCCCCGCACATGTTGCAGTTTGTGAGCCAGAAGGCTGGCACAGTCGCAATGATTGCGCACCATGTCAGAAATCCCGTCGCGGCCGAACGCCTTCATCGTTGCCCAGACAGCAAATCCACGTCCGCGCCGGGACAGTTCCGGATTGTAACTGGTCGCGTTGCGGCCGTCGCGCGGCTCGTTCGGCAGGTAGCTGGCCGTGATGTCCATCGCGCGGCGATGCGCATGTTCATGACGTACAATGGCAAAGCCCGCATCGAACGGAATCTGAAGCCATTTATGCCCATCGGTTGACCAGCTGTCGGCCCGCTCGATGCCTTCGGTCATTGCCCGCGTAGAGACGCTGGCGCGTGCCCAAAGCCCGAACGCGGCGTCGACATGCAGCCAGGCGCCATATTCTTCGGCGAGATCTGCAAGCGCGTTGAGATCATCGAAAGCGCCGGTGTTGATATGCCCGGCTGTCGCGATCACGATCTTGGGCCCCTGCGGAGCCGCCATGAGGCGGGACAGCGCGTCCACATTCATCCGGCCCTGGTCGTCGGCCGGTACCTCGACGATATTCCGGCTGCCGAATCCCAGGTAACGCAAGGCCGCAAGGTTTGACGCGTGCGTTTCCTCCGAGACGAAGACGGTCACCGGCGGCGCATATTGCAGGCCGGTTTCGGCAAAGTCATGTCCATCGCGGCGCAGCATCTCGTCGCGGGCGGCGGCCAGGCCGATGAAACCCGCCATCGTTGCTCCGGTGGTGATGCCCACCGATGCCGTGCGCGGCAGATCGAGTATGTCGAGCAGCCAGCCGCAGGCCACTTCCTCGGCGGTCGCGGCGGCCGGCGAGCCCTGGTAGAGCGCGGCGTTCTGGCCCCAGATCGAGGTCAGCCAGTCGGCGGCGACGCCGACCGGATGCGAGCCACCCATGACCCAGGCGTGAAAGCCGGGTTGGGTGTTGCCGACAAGACCGGGTTCGGCGGCGGCAATAAGCTCGTCAATGATCTCGGTGCCGGGCTGGCCCCTGGCGGGTAAATCGCCGCCGAAGGACTCGCGCAGCTCGGACAGCGTGGCGGTGGGATGCAGGTTGCTTTTGCGGTCGCGATAATCCTGGGCATAGACAGCTGCGGTGGTCAGCGGGCTGCGGTCAAGGGTGGGAAAGGAATGTATCTGTTTCATCTTGGGTGAATCCATTTCGGAAGGAAGGAATAGGCATTGACGTTGCCTGAGGGCGCGCAGGGGATGCCCGCCGCCGCGAGCCGTTCATGAAGGCTGCCGTCGTTGAAGGCGTCGAAGGTCTCGGTCGCGCCCCCGATATGTTCGCCGCCGACAAAGATCTGCGGGATGGTCGCCTGACCGGTGACCTGGCGCAGGGCGGCCCGCATTTCGGTACCCAGGTTGTCCTGCTGGTAGGGCAGGCCATCCAGGTCGACGCTCTGATAGGTGATCCCCGCTGCGGCGAACATCTTGCGCACCGACCAGCAGAACTCGCACCATTCAAGCGCGAAAATGACGACAGGTTTGTTGGCGACCATGGCCCGAAGTTTTTCGATAATTTCGGGGCGCGCGGCCTGGGCCGCACCTGCCGGAGGCCGGGGTGCCGGTTTGTCGAACCGAGCACCTTGCGTCGATCGTGACAGTGCCGTTTCCTCGGCGGTCATTTCGGCCGGGACTTCCTCGAACAGCGGGGTCGAAAGATACCGCTCGCCCGTATCCGGCAGCATCGCCAGAATCTTGGACCCCTTGGGTGCCGTACGCGCCAATTCCAGCGCGGCGGCTAAGGTGGCACCACCGGTGATGCCGCAAAGGATGCCCTCTTGCCGGGCGAGGGCCCGGGCCATCGACAACGCATCAGCGCCCGCGACGGGCTGCATCTGATCAATTAAGCCGTCCTTCAGCGACTGATTGGCGATCTCCGAAATGAAATCGGGTGACCAGCCCTGCATCGGATGCGGGCGGAATTCCGGGTGGCTTGCGGCGGCGCTGCCATCGTCGTTGAATGGCTGGACCGTGCCGCTTCCCATCAGCCGGGCATTTTCGGGCTCGGCCACGACAACCTTGGTGGCGGGGCTTTGCGCCTTGAGCACACGCGCCACGCCGGTCAGCGTTCCACCGGTGCCGAAACCGGTTACCCAGTAATCCAGCCCCCCGGCGCCGAAATCACGCAGGATTTCGCGCGCTGTCGTACGGCTGTGGATGTCGGCATTTGCAGGGTTTTCGAACTGGCGCGACATGAACCAGCCGTGTTCTTCGGCCAGCTCGCGCGCCTTGGCAATCATGCCGGTGCCTTTTTCCGCGGCAGGTGTAAGAACGACCTTCGCCCCGAGAAACCGCATCAGCTTGCGTCTTTCGACGCTGAAACTTTCCGCCATGGTGACCACCAGCGGATACCCTTTCTGGGCACAGACCATGGCCAGTCCAATGCCGGTGTTGCCGCTGGTCGCCTCGACGATGGTCTGGCCGGGTCTAAGCGATCCGTCACGCTCGGCCGCTTCAATCACGCCCAGTGCCAAGCGGTCCTTGACCGA
Source organism: Roseovarius sp. CAU 1744 (assembly GCF_039839345.1). NCBI lineage: Bacteria > Pseudomonadati > Pseudomonadota > Alphaproteobacteria > Rhodobacterales > Roseobacteraceae > Roseovarius > Roseovarius sp. CAU 1744. The sequence goes on from NZ_JBDOQV010000009.1 coordinate 172,693, forward strand.
TCCCATCGGGTTGAAAGCCTCGAGCTTGACGAAAATCTCGACATCGCTCGGCGCCAGATTGTTGATCCTGACAATCGGTGTGTCGCCGATGGTGTCCAGGATGGAATTCTTGATTTGTGACATGGGATCAGTCCTGTTCTGAAAATCTTAGATATGCGTTGGCCGGCGCTTGCCGGCGTAGAGATTGGCGTAGTTGCCGGGGCGATAGCGGGCGGGCATCTTGTGAATGCCCGAAGCGATGCCGGGAGAAGGGTAGTCATGTTTCATCCTGGTTTTCCTTTCCGAGAGGCCGTTGTGACGGATCCGTTCTGCGCGGCCAAAGTTGCAATCTGTTGTCCGGAGACGGGGTTTCGTGTTTCATTCGCGCAAGCAGGGGGTCGCGGCGCGGGAATTTCGAAAATGTATTTGGAACAGATATTTGAGCGATTTGCCGGCGTCGGTGGGCACGGGGCCGCTGTTACAATTGAAACAAATTGCCGGGGCGTCGAAAACCGGCTGAAACAAAGGCCCGATAGGTAACGGTTATGGCCATCGGAACCGATTCAAAACCATTCGTTCGTGACCCGGCAGCAGCAGACTTAGTCTGGGACGCGATTGAGGCGTTGTCGGAGGGTATTGCCGTCTATGACAGGGACCACAGGCTGGTCACCTGTAACCAGCGATATATCGACATGTATCCGCTGATCGCCGATCTGATCAAAAGGCGTGCCAAGTGGGAAGAACTGATAAGAGCCGGCGCAGAGCGAGGACAATATGCCGATGCCCTGGGCCGGGTCGAGGAATGGCTGTTGGAGCGGGCCGACCTGGAAACGGAGTTCAGCACGAACCTCAAGCCCCAGATTCGCGAGGTCGCGCTGACCAGCGGTGCGGTTTACGAAGTTCGGCTGAGCCCGACAAGTCAGGGCGGATTTGCCGTCACGAATATCGACATCACCGAACAACGGCAGGCCGAGAAAGTTGTCCGCGAACAGGAAAACATTTTGCGCACGGTGCTGGAGGCCTGCCCGGTGATCGTGGTGATGGCGCGTATGAAGGACGGCCGGATCCTTTACCGGTCGCCGGAGGCGATCAAGTTCTTTGGCAACACTTCGAGCGCGGTAGAGCACTACGTCGACCCCAAGGACCGCGTGACATATATCGAGGCGCTGGAAAAGGCCGGGCGGGTCGATGATTTCAGGCTGCTTCAGCGCGATGTCGAGGGCCGGACGCGGGCCACCACGATGTGGGGCCGGGTGGTGGAATTCGACGGCGAGGCCTATATCGTCACCGCGATCGTGGATCTCAGTGACCGGCATGAGCGTGACGACCTGATCCGACGGGTGCTCGAAGCCTGCCCGACGCCGATACAGATGACCCGCGCCGAAACCGGCGAGGTGCTTTTCGCAAGCCCGGAAACCGTCTCGCTCTTTGGCCGTACCGATCTTGCCCGCCAGTATTATGCCGATGCCGGAACGCGCGAACGCTACCTTCGGCAGTTGCGCCGCGACAGGGTGGTGAACGAATTCAAGGCGGAATACATCAACGCGGCGGGCAAACGTTTCTGGGGTTCGGTCTCGGCCCGCCTGATCGACTTCAACGGCGAAGAGGTCATCGTATCCAATACCCGCGATCTGACCGAGCAGCTGCAGATCGAAACCGCGCTGCAGCAACAGCAGGACCAGCTGTTTCAGAACGAGAAACTGTCGGCGATGGGCGAACTGCTGGCCGGCGTCGCGCATGAGTTGAACAATCCGCTGTCGGTCGTCGTGGGCCATTCGCTGATGCTGCGAGAGGACTGCCATGATCCCGAAACGCTGCGCCAGGTCGAAAAGATCAGCCACGCGGCGGAGCGCTGCGCCAAGATCGTCAAGACGTTTCTGACGATGGCGCGGCAGCAACCGGTGCGGATGCAGAAGGTCGATATCAACGAGATCATCCAGACGGCCGTGGACGTCGCCCGGTACGGGGACAAGGGCGACGGTATTACGCTGGATTGCGCGCTGGACGCGGACCTGCAACGGGTCTGCGCCGACCCCGACCAGATCACACAGGTTTTCATCAATCTCATCCTGAATGCCGAGCAGGCAATTCGCGACAGCAACCAGGGTCAGAGGATCACCGTTTCGACCTCGGCAGCGAAGAATGGCAAGGCGGTCAAGATCACCGTCGAGGATGACGGGCCGGGCATTCCCAAGAAACACCGCAACCGCGTGTTCGAACCGTTTTTCACCACCAAGGATGTGGGCGACGGCACCGGCATCGGCCTGGCATTGTGCCACCGGATCGTACAGTCGCATAACGGCCGGATCTCCCTGGGCGAGGGCAGCAGCGGCGGGTCGCTGTTCACGATCGAGTTGCCCCTGGATCTTGAAGTCGCACCGCATCCCGAAAAACGCCAGGAGGCCAAGGCGCCGGGAACGCCTATTCGCGTCCTGATCCTGGATGACGAGGATGACGTGGCCGAGTTGAACGCCGAAATGCTGACGCGGGCGGGGTACGATGTGGACGTGTTCAACCACGCGGGACAGGCAAGAGAGGCCCTGCGCCAGGGCGAGTACGGGCTGGTGCTGAGCGACCTGAACATGCCGGATATCGACGGCAGGGGATTTTTCGGGATCATCAGCAGCGAATTTCCACACATGATCGCCAGGACCGGATTTGTCACCGGCGATACGATGGGCCGCGCCTCGCAGACATTTCTGGCCGAGGCCGACAGGCCCTGTATTGAAAAACCGGTATCTCCCAAGGAATTGCGGGCCTTCGTGGCCGATATCATCGCTAACGCAGAAAAGGTTTCCGAATGACGACTACAGCGACAATCATGGTATGCGACGACGAGCCTGACGTGCGCGAAATGCTGCAGGAATACCTGTCCAAACGCGGGTTCGACATCGTGGCGGCCGCCAACAGTCAGGAACTTCGGGCGACCTTGGAAAAGGCGCCGGTCGATCTGATCCTGCTGGATATCAACATGCCGGGCGAGGATGGGCTGACGACGTTGCGGACGCTCAGAACCGACAATCAGGTGCCCGTCGTCATGCTGACCGCGGCGGGTGAGGTCATCGACAAGATCGTCGGCCTGGAAATGGGCGCGGACGATTACCTGGCCAAGCCGGTTGACCTGCGCGAGCTTGAGGCGCGGGTAAAGGCCGTGTTGCGACGCAGGACAGAACCTGCGGTGACACCTGCCGCCGACGCATCCGGATCCGCTGCTTTTGGCGCGTTCACGCTGGATTTGTCGGCAGCCAAATTGCTGACGGCTGAAGGTGAGGAAGTGCCTTTGACGGCGATGGAATTCAACCTGCTCAGCCTGTTTGCGCGTAATCGGGGGCGGGTGCTGAACCGTGACCAGATCCTGGAACAGGCGCATGACCGCTCGTGGGATCCTTTCGATCGCAGTATCGACATCCGTATTTCGCGCCTGCGCCGCAAGATCGAACCGAACCCGCAGAAGCCCCAGATCATCAAGACCGTCCGCGGGATCGGCTATATTTACGACCCCGATTGACCGTTCGGCATCAATAGCTGCCCGTGTATGCCCTGTTGTTGGCACCGGGCAGGGCGGCAACCGGCACCACCAGCTGAGCGATCCCTTCAGGCGAGAAGGTCGGGCGTTTGCGCCAAATCCGTTTCAGTTCGGGCAGCACCGGCATTTTCAGCTGGCCGACACAGATCGCCAGCAGGATCAATGCGCCGCCGGGCAGCAACCCGGCCCCGGGGTTTTCACCCAGCAGCAGCATCGCAAACACGACCCCCGCCACTGGAGAGAAAGATGATGCAAGCGCCACATCGCTTGAGCGCGCGTATTTCAGCGCGATGAACCAGGTCAGCTGACCGACCACCACGACCGGCAGCGCATAGAGCCAGATCCAGCTCAGCAGCACGGGCGAAAACACGTCCTGAAACTGTTGCGGTCCGCGCAGGACTGAAATCAGCGCGAAATAGATCAGCGTCCCGGCTGCGGTGCGGTAGATCGAAAACAACCCCATCGGAATTTCCTTGAGCGCTTTGCGGGCGACGATCGCAGAGGCGACATAGGAAAGGGTCGCCAAGGCTGCGGCAATCTCGCCAATGCCGAAGACGCAGTGACCACCGCTTTCACGCAGAACGATGATGAGCATGGCGCCGAAAAGGGCAACAAGACCTGCGGTGAAAGCCTTCAGGTCGACGCGTTCTCTTAGGAAGACACCTGCCGCCAGCAGGAATAGCGGCGGCTCGATCCGGCTGACCAATACCACGTTAGTCACGCTGGAATGTTCCAACGCGAAAAAGAACAACCCGGGCGTCAGGGCCGAGGACAGCAACGCCGATAGCGTCAGCAGGCCCCAGTGACCCCACGAGAGCCTGCGCAGGTTCTTGCGGGTCCAGTCGCCGCGAAACAGAACCGTCATCGGGATCAGTGAAATCAACGATCCAAGAAACAGCAGGTTGGTGAATGTGATGGCATTGCGCCCCCCGGCCACGGGCGACGCCGCGCCGATATCGACCAGCAAGGTCGCGATGGAATTTGATGCGGCATAGATAAGAACCCCCAACCAGGCAAAGCCCAGGCCAAACTGGGTGGGGGTGATCGTGCTGAAATGGTTTGTTGAAGGCGTTCGCATGATTGCGCTCCGGTTTCTGAATGCCGAAGGAATAAGCGCGCCGTGTTTCGCCTGAATTTCCTGCGAACCCCTTCCGTGTTTCAGTTGTTTCGTCTGCGTATGCGGGTGAAACACTGCCGTGTGGGGCACGTCCGAAGGGCTATTTGCCGACAGGCCCTTTCAATTCCGCGCGAATGCACCGACAAGGCGGGCATGAAGACTGACCTGCAAGACACCCGATCAGTATTCGACCGCTACGAGGAGATCCGTGCGCGGTTGCCAGCCGCCCCCGGTTCGCCGAAGACCCGGCGGGTTGGGTCCCTGATGGATTTGATGGGGCAGGTTGATGCCTTTGTCTTTGACGCTTTCGGGGTGCTCAATATTGGCGAGACGCCGGTGCCGGGTGCCGCGCGTCGGCTTGGGCAGCTCCGGTCGGAAGGCTGCGCGATCCGGGTTCTGACCAACGCCGCGAGCTATCAGAGGAGTGCCGCAATTGCCAAGTTCAGGCGATTGGGGATGGGGTTGCACGACGATGAGATCATCACCAGCCGCGATGCGACAATTCGGTCGCTGGACCCGCGCAACTGGGGCGCCATTTGCGCGTCAGAGGATACGCTGGCCGATATTCAAGGTGATGTCGTCAGGCTGGGAAACGATCCGGCGGCCTATGACCAGGTGGACGGATTCCTGTTCCTGTCGACGGCGGATTGGGATCTGCACAGACAAGGCCTGCTGGAGGCCGCATTGCGGCGGCACCCGAGGGAGGTGATGATTGCCAATGCCGATCTGGTCGCGCCGCGCGATCACGGGTTTTCCCTGGAGCCGGGCTATTTCGGTCACCAGCTTGCCGACAGGACCGGCGCAAAGGTCAGGTTTTTCGGCAAACCTTTTCGCGAGGTATTCGATATGGTCGAAGCATCGCTGCCGGCCCTGCCCGGGCACAGGATCGCGATGTGCGGCGACTCGCTTCATACCGATATCCTGGGCGCAGCCGCGTCAGGTTGGAAATCCGTGCTTGTAACGCAGGACGGGCTTTTTGCCGGAACGGATGTGGGGCGCTATGCAACCGCATCGGGTATCCACGCGGACTGGCTGGTCAGCCGTATCTGATCGTCACGCAACGGCACCGGGCGGTATTGCTCGGGCACCCTGCTGCGGTCAGCCCCAGTCCATGACGACTTTGCCGGCGTTTCCTGAGATCATGGCGGCGAAGCCGTCCGCAAAGTCGTCGATTCCGATGCGGTGGGTGATCAGGTCGGTCAGGTCCAGGCCCGACTGCACCAGCGCGATCATCTTGTACCAGGTCTCGTACATCTCGCGGCCATAGATCCCCTTGACGTGCAGCATCTTGAAGATGACCTTGTTCCAGTCCACCGCGAACTCGGTCGGGGCAATGCCCAGAAGCGCGATCTTGCCGCCATTGTTCATCTTGTCGATCATGTCGCGGATCGCCGGGGCGGCGCCGGACATCTCGAGGCCGACGTCAAACCCTTCGGTCATGCCGATCTCGGCCATCACGTCGCTCAGGTCTTCCTTGCCGGCATCCACCACGTGCTGCACGCCCATCCGCCGCGCCAGTTCGATCCGATAGGGGCTGATATCGGTGATCACCACCTTGCGCGCGCCGGCCTTCTGCGCGACCAGCGCGCCCATGATGCCGATCGGGCCCGCGCCGGTGACAAGCACATCCTCGCCCACCAGGTCGAAGCTGAGCGCGGTGTGCACCGCGTTGCCGAAAGGGTCGAAAATCGCGGCGATCTCATCGGGAATATCGTCCGGGATCGGCACCACGTTGCTTTCCGGGATGCAGAGATACTCGGCAAAGCTGCCGGGGCGGTTCACTCCCACACCCAGCGTGTTGCGGCACAGGTGCCCGCGCCCGGCGCGGCAATTGCGGCACTTGCCGCAGACCACATGCCCTTCGCCCGAGACCCGCTGGCCGATCCTGTACTTGGTTGCCGCCGATCCGCAATCGGCGATCTCGCCGCAGAACTCATGGCCCACGACCATCGGCACGGGCACCACCTTGGCCGACCATTCGTCCCATTTCCAGATATGCACATCGGTGCCGCAGATGGCGGATTTGCGGACCTTGATCAGCACCTCTCCGGGGCCGGGCTCGGGTACCGGCACGCTTTCCATCCACAGGCCTTCCTCGGGTCTTGCCTTGACCAGCGCCTTCATCTGATTGTCGCTCATGAGATGATCTCCATTTCCCTGCCGACGGCAATGAAGGCGTCGATGGCGGTGTCCAGTTCCGCGCGGCTATGGGCGGCGGACATCTGGGTGCGGATTCGGTCCTGCCCGCGCGGCACCACCGGAAAGCTGAAGGGGGCCACGTAAACGCCGCGTTCGTCCAGCCGCCGGGCCATCTCCTGCGCCAGTTTCGGGTCGCGCAGCATCACCGGGATGATCGGGTGTTCGCCGGGCAGCAGATCGAACCCCGCCGCCGACATCCGCTGACGGAAATGGGCGGCGTTTTCCATCAGCCGGTCGCGGCGTTCGGTCGAGGCCTCCAGCATGTCCAGCACCCTGATCGAGGTCTGCGCGATCACCGGCGCCAGCGTGTTGGAGAAAAGATAGGGGCGCGAGCGCTGCCGCAGCCAGTCGATCACCTCTTTCCTGCCCGAGGTATAGCCGCCCGAGGCCCCGCCAAGCGCCTTGCCCAGGGTGCCGGTCATGATGTCCACCCGGCCCATCACGTCGCAATGTTCGATGCTGCCACGCCCGGTCTTGCCCACGAAACCGACCGCATGGCTGTCATCGACCATGACCATCGCGCCGTAGCGGTCGGCCAGGTCGCAGATCTCGCCCAGCCTGGCGATGTACCCGTCCATCGAAAAGACGCCATCGGTGGCGATCAGCCTGAACCGGCAGTCTGCGGCGGCCTGCAGCTGCGCCTCCAGGTCGGCCATGTCCGAGTTCGCGTAGCGGAACCGCTTGGCCTTGCACAGCCGCACCCCGTCGATGATCGAGGCATGGTTCAGCGCGTCCGAGATGATCGCATCCTCGGGGCCCAGGAGCGTTTCGAAAAGCCCGGCATTGGCGTCGAAACAGCTGGAATAGAGGATCGTGTCCTCGAACCCGAGGAAGTTGGAAATCCGCCTCTCCAGCTCGGTATGCTCTTCCTGCGTGCCGCAGATGAACCGCACCGAGGACATGCCGTAACCGTATCGCGCCAGCGCCTCCCGCCCGGCCTCGATCAATTCGGGGTTGTCACTGAGGCCCAGATAATTGTTGGCGCAAAGATTGATCACCTCCCGGCCCGAGGCCAACGCCACCGTCCCGGCCTGCTTGCTGGCGATGACACGCTCGGTCTTGTAAAGCCCGGCCTCCCTGAGACCCTCCAGTTCCTGGGAAATGTGGCTGATGAATGCCTGGGTCATCCTCTTCCTCCGCTGATGGAAAGCGCCGGGTGGACCGCTTTCCTGTTCTTTCCTGGTGTGAGCTTCGCTCTCCTCGAACCCTCTGGGTATAGCCATACAGGTCACCGGGCATCTTCGCCAGTTGATTGGCTGGGCGCCTGCCTCATTGGCGACATGCGCCATCAGCCCAGCGACAATCTTGCCTGCCCCTGGTCACGGGCCGTCAGGGAAATCCGAAACCGAGATGATCCAGTCGCGAACCAGCGTGGCCGGGTGCGACAGCGGCTTGGTCCTGGACCAGATCAGGTAGATGCCGTTGCCGGTTTTCCACGCCCATTCGGTGCGCGCGGCCAGGGTCTTGCGGTCCACCAGCCCCTGCACGACATGCTGCCAGCCAAAGGCGAAACCCTGACCCGACAGGGCGGCCTGCAAGACCAGCGCATAGTCGTTGAGCCGGAGCCCGGCAACGATGTCACGATCCCTTATGCCGTGATGGGCGAACCATTGCGACCATGTCGGGCGCTGGCGCACAGGCTCTTCGAGGTGGATCAGCCGTTCGTTCAGCAGGTTGGGAATGGACCGCAGATTCTTGGCGGCGGCCATCACCTCGGGGCTGGCGACGGGAAAGATCACCTCCTCGGCGATCAGCGCCGAATGCACGCCGGGCCAGTTGCCGCTGCCCAGCCGGATTGCCAGGCTGATATTCTCGGCGTCGATATCCGGCTCGTGATCGCTGTTTTGCAGCCGCAGGTCGACATCGGGGTGCTGTTCGCGCAAGAGATGCAGCCGCGGTATCATCCAGTAATATGAGAAGCCCGAGGATGAATTGAGCGTCACATGTTCCTTTCGGCCCATTTTGTGCACCGCTTCGGCGGAGGTCTCGATCTCGTGCAGCGCGCGCGACACATCGGTGAAGAACCGCATCCCCGCATGGGTCAGCGAAACCTTGCGGTGCCCGCGCTCGAATAAAATCACGCCCAGAGAGGATTCAAGCTGCTTGATCGCCGCGCTGACCGAGGGTTGCTGCATCCCCAGTTCCTCGGCTGCGCGGGTGAACGAGCCTAGCCGCGCCGCCGCTTCGAAGACAAAGAGGTTACGCGGAGAAGAGAGGAGCTTGAGTGAGTTTCGCATAGACTGACACTATCCAAACCATCACTATTTTCAAGGATCACAAACGCTGGAATCGCCTCTATCAACGGCGGGTAATTCGATCAGGAGGCAGGAATGGCCCGTCGCGCATCTTCGGACAGCTCTGACGCTGCCATTTCCCAATCGCCCTATGTCCAACGGCGCCTTCCGTTCTTCGACCCGCTTGACGAGGAACAGATCACGCGGCTTGAGGCGCAGGTAGACTGGCTGTTCGAAAACGTGGGTTTTGCCTTTCGCGATGATCCCGAGGCCATCCGCATCTGGGCCGATGCCGGAATCAAGCAGAAGGATGGCTTGATAAAGGCCGACGCCCAGTGGGTGCGCGCGCTGTGCGCCAAGGCGCCCAGCCAGTTCACGCAAGTCGCGCGCAATCCCGAACGCTCGGTCATCATCGGCGGCAGAAACCAGGTTTTCGCGCCGATCTACGGCGCGCCATTCGTGCGCGACCTGGAAGGGGGGCGGCGCTATGCCACCTTCGACGATTTCCAGAAGCTGGTGAAGCTCGCCTATATGCACCCCAACCTGCATCATACCGGTTTGGTGATCGCCGAGCCGACGGACATCCCCGTGTCCAAGCGGCACCTGGACATGGTCTATGCCCATATGGTGCTGAACGACAAACCGCATCTGGGCGCAATCACCGAAAAGAGCCGGGCGCAGGACAGCGTGGACATGGCCGAGATCCTGCACGGCAAGGCGGTGATGGACGAAAACGTGGTCATCATGGCCAATGTCAACACCAACTCGCCGCTGCTGGTCGACCGGGTCGTGACCGAGGCCATCCAGGTCTATTCGTCGCGCGGGCAGGCGATGGTGGTAACGCCCTTCATCCTGACGGGCGCCATGGGGCCGGTATCGACCGCCGCGGCGGTGGCCCAGGCGATGGCCGAGGCGATGATCTGTTGCGCCTTTGCCCAGCTTGTGCGCCCGGGCGCGCCCTTCGTGATGGGCAACTTCCTCAGCTCGATGTCGTTGAAATCCGGCGCGCCGACCTTCGGAATGCCGGAACCGGTGATGTCCAACTATGCCATCGGGCAACTGGCGCGCCGCGCGGGCCTGCCGCTGCGCTGCGGTGGATCGCTGACCGCCTCCAAGATCGAGGATGCGCAGGCGGCCTATGAAAGCGCCGATTCAATGCACTCAACCATGCTGGCCGGGTCGAATTTCACCCTGCATGCCGCCGGATGGCTGGAGGGCGGTCTGGCCACCGGGTTCGAGAAACTGGTGATGGATGCCGACCGGCTGGGCAGCTATCAGAAAGTGCTGGATCAGGGGCTGGATTGCAGCGATGACGCCTTCGCCCGCGATGCCTATGAAGAAGTGCCCGCCGGCGGGCATTTCCTGGGCTGCGGCCACACGATGCGCAACTATCAGAGCGCTTTCTACGAGGCGCAGCTGAGCGATAGCGAGAATGTCGAAAGCTGGGAAGAAGGCGGCGCGAAGGATATGCGCCGCCGCGCCTACGAGCGCTGGAACCGTATGTTGAAAGACTATCAAGAGCCGCCGATCGACATCGCGCGGAAAGAAGCGCTGACCGCCTATGTCGCAAAACGCAAGGAAGAACTGCCGGACGCCTGGTACTGAGCGCCGCCCAATATCAAGAGGAATACCCCATGTCTGACAATCTGGCCCAATCGACCCTGAACATCCAGAAAGATGAAAGCGCCCGTGGCAAGCCGCTTCCGTCGCATGCCAAGGTGGTCGTCATCGGTGGCGGCGTGGTGGGATGTTCGATCCTGTTTCACCTGGCCAAGTTCGGCTGGAAGGATGTGGTTCTTGTGGAACGTAACGAGCTGACCTCTGGCTCCAGCTGGCACGCGGCGGGCCAGATCCACACGATCAGCTCGGACCCCAACATCTCGCGCCTGCAAAGCTACACGATCGGGCTTTACAAGGAGATCGAAGAGCTTTCGGGCCAGTCCGTGGGCCTGCACATGACCGGCGGTTTCTACCTGGCGTCGAACAAGACCTGGTATGACTACCTCAAGCGGGAACGGTCCAAGGCGCGCTACATGGGGCTGCAACAGGAATGGATCAGCCCCAAGGAACTGGCCGAACGGCACCCGCTGATTGATCCCAAACATTACCTGGCGGCGCTGTGGGACGAGCAGGATGGTGATCTTGATCCGTCGGGCACGACCTATGCCTTTGCCAAGGCGGCGCGGCATTATGGTGCCCAGTATTTCACCCACACCCCGGCCACCGAAACCACGCAGCGCCTGGACGGCACTTGGGACGTGGTCACGCCGCGCGGCACGATCAATGCCGAATTCATCGTCAATTGCGGCGGCCTCTGGGCGCGCGAGGTCGGGCGGATGGGCGGCTTTACCCCGCCGGTGCAGCCGATGGAGCACCATTACCTGATCACCGAACGCATCGACGAGATCGCGAATGCGGGCCGCCGTTTGCCTTGCGGTATCGACTATGAGGCCAATATCTATTTCCGTCAGGAACGCGACGGGATGCTTCTGGGCACTTACGAGCCCGTGGGCGTGCCGTGGAAGGTGGCGGGTACCCCGTGGGAATTCGGCCACGAGTTGCTGCCGCCCAACCTGGAACATATCGCAGATCGGCTGGAACTGGGGTTCGAACGCATCCCGGCGCTGGCCAATGCCGGGATCAAGGACGCGATCAATGGCCCGTTCACCTTTGGCCCCGACGGCAACCCGATGATCGGCCCGGTACCGGGGATGCACAATTACTGGTGCGCCGTCGGTGTCATGGCCGGTTTTTGCCAGGGCGGCGGTGTCGGCCTGACGATGGCCGAATGGATGATCGACGGCGAGCCGTCCATTGACGTCTGGGCGATGGATGTGGCGCGTTTCGGCAAATGGGCCTCGCCGGATTGGGGCACGGTCAAGTCGACCGAGAATTACGAACGCCGCTTCGTGATGACCTTCCCCAACGAAACCCTGCCCAAGGGCCGCCGCCAGCAGACCACCGCGCTTTATGACCGGCTGATCGCCAAGGGCGCGCGGATGGGTCAGGCCTTTGGCCTGGAGCACGCGCTGTGGTTCGCCGACGGGCCCGAGGATGCCTGGGAAGACCCGACATTCGAACGCAACCGCAGCCACGATTATGTCGCGCGCGAAGTCGAAGCCGTGCGCACCGGCGTGGCGGGGATCGAGCTTGCCAATTTCGCCAAGCACGAGATCCGGGGCACCGGCGCGCGCGACTGGCTGAACCGGACGATGGCGGGCCATATCCCGCAGCCGGGGCGCATTACGCTGACGCCGATGCTGACCGGGAAGGGCCGTCTTTACGGCGATCTGACTGTGGCCTGCCTGGGGGACGATCACTTCATGCTGTTCGGGTCGGGTGCGATGCAGGATGCGCATACGCGGTTCTGGGCCCGGACGCTGCCGCAGGGCGTGACCCATGAAAACCAGACCGGCGACTGGCACGGCATTGCCATCTCGGGCCCGAAATCCCGCGACCTACTGGCGCGTATCACCCGCGATGACGTATCGGCAGAGGCGTTCAAGTTCCGTGACTGCCGCAAGACCTTCGTGGGCGGTGTACCGGTGATCCTGAACCGGATCAGCTTCTCGGGAGAGCTGGGTTACGAGATCTATTGCCGCCCGCAATACCTGATCCGCCTGGCCGAGGCGGTCGAAGAGGCAGGCGCCGATCTGGGCTATCGATGGTATGGGAACCGCGCGCTGATGTCCTTGCGGCTGGAGAAGGGCTGGGGTGCGTGGTCGCTGGAATTCCGCCCGGATTTCAATGCGGTCGAATCGGGCATGGACGCGTTCATCAACTGGAACAAATCTTTCGTAGGCAAGGAAGCCACCGAGAAATTCAAGGCCGAAGGCACCGGCCGCAAGCTGGTGACACTGACCATCGACACCGACATCGACGTGTCGCTGGACGAGGCCGTTCTGAAAGACGGCAAGGCGATCGGTTACATCACCTCTGGCGGATACGCCCATCACGTGGGCAAATCCATGGCCCTTGCCTATGTCAGCACGGAGAATGCCGCGCCGGGGACCAGGGTTGATGTCGAGATTCTGGGTGAACCATATCCGGCCGAGGTTCAGGGCGCCCCGCTATATGATCCCGATGGATCGCGGATGCGCGGCTGAATCGGCCCAATCGAACAGACTCTAACGGCGGTTCCGATATCCCCCATCGTTCGATCCGGCCCGGCACCTGAAAGTGCCGGGTCGTTTGCCATTTTGGCGGCGCGTTATCCGCTTATTATCTGACTAAAAAAGTCAGATTGACAATTCTTACTAAATAACTCAGTTTATCACTATCCAGCCAACCCGCTGATTCCGGGATAGCCAAAAATCAGATGAATCTTGAACGTGGAGGAACTGATGCTCGTCCTGGCCCATGACCTTGATCCCATGGTTTACAACGAACGATCGCGCGCCGCGCTGATCTGTGCAGCATTCGAAAGCGCTATTCCGTCTTTTTTCAGCCTCGAACATTGCCTCGATGCGGTCGAGCGGAACGAATGGAGCGGGCTATGGTGGTAAGCGTGGCAAAGGCAACCCGGTATTTCCCCGAGGACACCCTGCCTCTTTACGAGGCGCTCGACCTGACCAAGGGGGGAGATCTTGCAAAAATCAAGCTCGACGACCAGTTCTACACGCTGCGCATCACCCGTGCCGGCAAGCTGATCCTGACCAAATGACCGCGCCCCTGTCATATCGCGGCGGCGCGCCGGTAGGTCACCTGTCAGAGTTGGGGCCGGTCGAGGCCGGCGCGATTTTCTATCTGCGCCTCTGGAGCGACGGGCGGGATGCGCAAAGCCTGGTCTGGAACGATTTTGCAACGGCACTGGGGCCGGAAAACGGCCGTAAGGCGCTGAAGTCCTTTGAAGCTCTCTGTACCCTTTGTGCAAGGCACGGCCGGCGACCGCTGATGCGTCACAGCCTGACCTGCAAATGCGTGGGCGCGGATGAATCCTGTTTTGCCAATTTCATCGGGTATGCCAGCGAAGGCGCGCGTGAAGATGCCATGCTGATGGCCACCAACCTGGTGCGCCCCGACATGGCGCCCGTGATTGTCGGCCTGGCCGAGGATTTCGGCATCGCGCTGAAACGCATGGCTATCGCGCCAACCCGCTTCGTCGAAAAACCCGCGGAAAATGCCGTGTATCACTGACCAAGGAAGACCTTATGAAACACTACAAACTGGCCACTGGCATGCTGTCGTTCAGCGTTGCGTTCGGAACCGCCGCCGCCGCCGATGAGGGCGTGTCCAAATCGGCCGTTCTGGAAAACTACGCGAACATCGCCGAGGCCAAGTACGCCGATAGCCTGGCGACCGCGAAATCCCTGCAGGCGGCGGTTGACGCGTTGGTCGCAGCCCCCTCGGCAGAGGCGCTGGCAGCGGCGAAGCAGGCATGGCTTGCCGCCCGCGTGCCCTATCAGCAGACAGAGGTCTATCGTTTCGGCAACGCCATCGTCGATGACTGGGAAGGCAAGGTGAATGCCTGGCCGCTGGACGAGGGGCTGATTGACTATGTCGATGCAGGGTATGGCGGGCCGTCGGACGAAAATGCCTTTGCCGTGCTGAACGTCGTGGCGAACCCGTCCTTTACTCTGTCCGGCGAGACGGTCGATGCGGCCAAGATCACGCCGGAACTGCTGTCCGAGACCCTGCACGAGGCGGATGGAATAGAGGCCAACGTGGCCACGGGTTATCACGCCATCGAATTCCTGCTCTGGGGTCAGGATCTGAACGGGCATGGGCCCGGGGCGGGGAACCGGCCCTGGACCGACTACGCGACCGGAGGTGACTGCACCGGTGGCCATTGCGACCGCCGCGCTGCCTATCTGAAATCCGCGACGGACCTGCTGGTCAGCGATCTGGAATGGATGACGGCGCAATGGGCCCAAGGGGGCGACGCGCGCGGCAACCTCATGGCGGATGAGGATGCCGGCATATCGACCATCCTGACCGGGATGGGGTCGCTGTCCTACGGTGAACAGGCCGGTGAAAGAATGCGCCTTGGCCTGATGCTGAACGACCCCGAGGAAGAGCATGACTGTTTCTCGGACAATACCCATAACAGCCACTACTACGACGGTCTGGGCGTGCAGAATGTCTATCTGGGTGAATATGTCCGGATCGACGGTTCCCTGGTGTCCGGCGCATCGCTGTCGGATCTGGTCGCGGCGGCGGATTCCGACCTGGATGTCGAGATGCAGACAAAGCTGGCGGGCACCATGCAGGCCCTGGGCCGGATCAAGACCGCGGCCGAGGCCGGGTTCAGCTATGACCAGATGCTTGAGGCAGGAAACGAGGCCGGTGAGGCGCTGGTAATGGGCGGTGTCAACGGCCTGATCGACCAGACCCGTTCCATCGAACGTGTTGTCGCGACGCTTGGCCTGGGCAATGTCGAATTCGAGGGCTCGGACAGTCTCGATAACCCGGGCGCAGTCTTTCAATGACACACCCATTGCGCTGCCCGGTTCGGCTTCGGCCGACCGGGCGAGAGATCAAGTCGCAAACACCATCTGGACATCGCAACACGAAACGCAATAAGAGGCGTTACGATATAACATAACTTACGGGCGGAGTTTCCTGCCCTTACAACCCGGAAATGGACAAATACATGATGCGATCCACCCTGCTTCTTGCAGCATCCGCAACCGTCATCGGCGCCGCCGCCAACGCACAAGAAACCTCGTCGCCGTTCTCGGCTGAATTCTCTGTCGAACTGCAAAGCGATTTCACCTTCGATTCCTCCGATCCGGCAGCGGAAATCAACAACACATACGCCACCATCGAAGGCGCGCTTTCGTTTTCGTTCACCCGGAACACATCGTTGAACGCGACCCTGTTGATCGAACAGGTCATGGATCCGACCAGTGACAGTTTCCTGGAAGATCACGGATTTTACGCCGAAGAGCTGTTCTTTGCCCATGATTTCGGCAAGGCGCAGGTGGTCCTGGGCAAGTTCAACCCCGCTTTCGGCTCGGCCTGGGACGTCGCGCCGGGGATCTATGGCGCGGATTTCGCCGAAGATTACGAGATCACCGAGAAACTCGGCGCGGCCGTGGTCGTGCCCTTTGCCGCCGGTGCCGGCGAGCATGAGCTGTCCTTCGCCGTCTTTCAGGCCGATCGCACAATCCTGAGCGATTCCATCGGCACCGAACGCGGCCAGAACAGCCTGCCGGCGGGTGGCGTGTCGAATACCAGCAGCCCGGAATCCGTGGCGTTGTCCGTGGCGGGTACCTTCGGGGCAACGGGGTATAATGTCGGCATCCAGTATCAGGCGAAAGGCCGCGGCGATGCAGCCGATCAGACCGGCGCGGTGCTTGGCCTGACCCATACGGTCGAGACCGGTTCCTTTCCGCTGGAACTGCTGGCCGAGGTCGCGTGGTTCGACGAGTTTGACGGCACGCGCGATTCGGCCAGCTATGGCACCCTGGGACTGGCCGCGCCGGTTGGTCCGGTGACGGTGTCGGCCGTCTATTCGCTGCGCGACGTACAGACCATGCCAACCGATCACCTGGTTACAGTCTCTGCCGAGATGGAGCTGTTCGAGAACTTCACCGGCGCCATCGGCTATCGCTACGGCGACGAGGGCGGGGAAGACAGCCACACCATCGGCACGCTTTTTGCCTATGAATTCTGAGGAAGAAACATGATCGTCTGCCACTGTCAGAATATCGCAGATCACGACATTCACGCCGCGATCGACTGGATGCGGGCCGCCGACAGTGAGGCCCTCATCACCCCCGGAAGGATCTATCACGCGCTTGGCAAGGCAGCGGATTGCGGCGGATGTATGCCGCTGTTTCTGGCCACGATGCGAAACAATGATAATCTGGAAGTACCCATGGAACTCCGTGGCCTCAAGCCACGGGCAACACAGGAAAACAAGATATGCAGGGCGACAGCAAGGTAATTGATTATCTCAACAAGGCATTGCGCCACGAATTGACCGCGGTCAGCCAGTACTGGCTGCACTACCGTCTGCAGGATGATTGGGGCCTGGGCCGGATGGCCAAGAAAAGCCGCGAGGAAAGCATCGAAGAGATGGAACACGCCGACAAGCTGATCGAGCGGATCATCTTTCTGGGCGGACATCCGAACCTGCAAAAGCTCGATCCGCTCAGGATCGGGCAGAACCCGAAGGAGACGCTGGAATGCGATCTTGCGGCCGAACAATCCGCAAGGGCGCTCTACAAGGAGGCGCGCGATGTCTGCAA
Source organism: Roseovarius sp. CAU 1744 (assembly GCF_039839345.1). Taxonomy (NCBI): domain Bacteria; kingdom Pseudomonadati; phylum Pseudomonadota; class Alphaproteobacteria; order Rhodobacterales; family Roseobacteraceae; genus Roseovarius; species Roseovarius sp. CAU 1744. Next base: position 189,943 of record NZ_JBDOQV010000009.1, read on the forward strand.
CGATGCGGGCGACTATGTCACGATGAAGCTCTTCGAAGACCTGATGGCCGACGAAGAAGGGCATATCGACTTCCTTGAAACCCAACTTGAACTCTTCGAGTCGCTCGGTGCCGAGAAATATGCGCAACTTAATGCCACCCCCATGGACGAGGCTGAGTAGCCTTGTGTTTCTGGCGGCCGGGCTTGCCCCGGCTGCCAATGCCGGTCCGCCGGACGAACCGCATCTGAACATCATCCCCAGAACCGCAGTGGAACAGGCAAGGGTCGACAAGGTTCTTGCGCTGCCGGCGGATTTCAGCGAACCACAGCAATTCGAAGAACTTTCGGCGGGGGCGGCGACCGTGCGTGTACGGGCAAATGCCGACGCCTTCTCGCAGCCATCGGCCAACATGCCCTTCGCGGATGAGCTGGATTTCAAGGTGGGCAACGGGCTATTTCGCAAGCTCTGGGTGTCGTCGCCCTCTTCGACCCTGGCCTCCGACGGGCTGGGCCCGCTTTACAACGCCCGGTCCTGTCAGCGCTGTCACCTGAAGGACGGGCGCGGCCATCCGCCGGAGGGGCAGGATGACAATGCCATCTCGATGTTCCTGCGCGTGTCGATCCCCGGCGGAGAGGCGGACCGCATGGCCGAGATCGAAGGCTATATCGCCACCGCGCCGGACCCGGTCTATGGCTCGCAATTGCAGGATTTCAGCCTGCCCGGTCACGCCGCCGAGTACCGGCTGCAGATCGACTATCAGGAAATCGACGTTCCGCTTTCGGAGGGTGAGGTCGCCCATCTGCGCCGTCCGGCTTACAGGGCCGCCGATCTGGGCTATGGCCCGCTTCACCCCGATGCCATGCTGAGCCCGCGCATTGCCCCGCAGATGATCGGGCTGGGCCTGCTCGAGGCGATCCCGGCCGTGGACATCTTGGCCGGCGCTGACCCGGATGATGCCGATGGTGATGGAATCTCGGGCCGGGCGAATATCGTCTGGTCGGTGGAACATGACCAGCCAATGCTGGGGCGCTTTGGCCTCAAGGCGGGGGCACCCACGGTCCGGCATCAATCGGCTGCGGCATTTGCGGGGGATCTGGGCATCTCGACCCCGCTTTTTCCCGCGGCCTGGGGCGAATGCACCGCCGCGCAGTCCGATTGCCGCGCCGCGCCGCACGGGGACGGCGACGAACGTATCCACGAGATCGGGGCCGAGGGGCTGGACCTGGTGACATTCTACAGCCGCAATCTGGGCGTGCCCGCCCGGCGCGACGCGGACGATCCGCAGGTGCTGCGCGGCAAGAAGATGTTCTATGACACCGGCTGTACTTCGTGCCACCGCCCTGCCTATGTCACCCACCGCCTGGCGGATCAGCCGGAACAGAGTTTTCAACTGATCTGGCCCTACACCGACATGCTGCTGCACGACATGGGAGACGGTCTGGCCGACAACCGCCCCGAGGCACGCGCGACCGGACGTGAATGGCGCACCCCGCCGCTTTGGGGCATAGGTCTGACGCAGCAGGTCTCGGGCCACAGCTACTTTCTGCATGACGGGCGGGCGCGTTCACTGCTGGAGGCGGTGTTGTGGCACGGCGGTGAGGCCGCGTCGCACCGCGACAGCGTGATCGACATGCCTGCTGCCGACCGGACGGCGCTGATACGATTCCTGGAGAGCCTATGAGAACCCTGTGCTGCATGTTCCTGTTGTGCATCGTCCTGCCAGTGACGGCCAACGCTGACCGGAATGCCGAGTTGATCCGCAATATCGTCGAAGAGGAAATCATCGGCGGGTTCGATGCGCTCGAAACCGCCGCCGAACGGTTGGCCGATACTGCCGCCGAAACTTGTGCGGGTGCCGATCTGACGGCGGCTTATTCCAAGGCCTTCCGGGCATGGATCCGTGTCAGCCATCTGCGTTTCGGCCCCTCGGAAGAGGACAACCGGGCCTTTGCGCTGACCTTCTGGCCGGACCCCCGGGGAAGCACGCCGAAGACCTTGCGCAAACTTCTGTCGGACCAAGGGGAAGCCGCGCCGGACGTTGCGGCCTATCGCAATATCTCGGTTGCGGCGCGGGGGTTTCATGCGCTGGATTATCTTCTTGGTGATCCCGATCTCCGGTCCCGCCGGCAGGAGGACAGGTATTGCGCCCTGGTTGCGGTGATCGCTCAGGACATATTTGCAACGGCCCGCGATCTGGCCCGTGCCTGGCGGTCATATGCTCCGGGGCTGATTGACCCGGGCAAAGATACCCCGTACCGGACGCAGCAAGAAGTGTTGCAGGTGCTTTACAAATCCGCCCGAACCGGGCTGCAGTTTACCGCCGACATGCGTTTTGGCCGGCCCCTGGGTACAGTTGAAAAGCCGCGCCCCAAGCGGGCCGAGGCCTGGCGGTCGGGGCTCAGCCAGATCCTGGCGGGCGAGGCGGTTGCCGGCAGCGGCGGGCTGGCGCTGAAACTGGCGCGCGACAATCCCGACCTGATGAAACGGCTGGACAATTCCCTAAGCCGTTTTGCCGCCGGCATGGCGGCGCTGGATGATCCGGTATTCATGGGTGTCCTGACACCGCAGGGCCGGTTCAGGATCGAGGTGCTGCTGACCGAGCTCAACGGCATCCGCCGCATCGTCGATCGGGATCTGGGCCCAAACCTTGGCGTGGCGGCCGGGTTCAACGCGCTGGATGGCGACTGATGAGAACCCGCCGTGCTTTCCTTGCCGGGATGTTGGCCACCGGCATTATCCCGCGCCCGGGCTGGGCCGACGTGGGCAACCCGGCATATCTGTCCGCTGCGCGGCGCCCGGCGGGTGATTTCGCGCTGCTTGGCCTTGATCGTCAGGGCAGGGCGGTGTTCGATCTTCCCCTGCCTGCGCGTGGACATGCCGCAGCGGCGCATCCCACGCTCCCTCTGGCTGTTGCCTTTGCGCGCCGCCCCGGACGTTTTGCCATCGTGATGGATTGCCTGACCAAGACCATCATCGCCCGGCTGGAGACGCCGCCCCACCGCCATTTCTACGGTCACGGCGCATTTTCGGGTGATGGCCGGTATCTTTTCACGACCGAGAACGATTTTGATGCCGCGCGCGGTATGGTTGGCGTCTGGGACAGCCAGAATGATTTTCGCCGCGTCGGCGAGTTTCCCTCGGGTGGGGTCGGTCCGCATGATATTCGCTTTCTGCACGATCATCAGACGCTTGTCGTGGCGAATGGCGGGATCGAGACCCACCCCGATACCGGCCGCGCCAAGTTGAACCTGCCAGATATGCGCCCGAACCTCAGCTACCTGACACCGGATGGTGCGTTGCTGGATCAATTCGAACCGCCCGGCGAATGGCACATGAACTCGATGCGCCACCTTGCCGTCAGCGCCGAAGGCCGCGTCGCCGTTGCCTGCCAGTGGCAGGGCGATCCGGTCGATGTCCCGCCCTTGCTGGCAACCCATGTGCCGGGTGGCGGGCTACGGTTTCACCGCACCGGGCCGGAACGGGATATGCAGGGTTATGTCGGCAGCGTCGCGTTTTCCGGCGGTGGGGAGGCCATCGCGTTTACCGGTCCGCGCGGCGGCCTTGCCGGACGGATCGACCTGGGCGGCCGGTTGCAGCACACGATCACGGCACCGGATATCTGCGGGGTTGCGCCGCTGGCGGCCGGGTTTGTCTTTACCACCGGGACGGGCGATGTGCTGGCAGATCGCAAGGCACATACGGAGAGGCTGTCGCGACACGACTGTGCCTGGGACAATCACCTGGTACCGGTCGGCTGACAGCTTGACCTGCTGTGCAGGCCCGGGCCGGTCTTGCGCCGCGCTATGGTGCCCCTTGTGACATCGCGCGGCCAGCGGTGATCCGGTTCTGGTCATCGGTTGCCGGGTTGACCCGGGGCGCAGATGGCCTGCGAAGGGCGGCACGAAAACCCAAGCATCCGAAACCCGCCGATGTCGGCGCAAGCCTCACCGAGTTGGGGGATCCATCAGCAGCGTGTCCAGATCCAACTTCGCGTCGATATAGGCACGTGTCAGGTCATAGATCGGACGAATGATGCCGGGATCGTCAAATCGCCGGAACCGCCTGAGATCGCCTGCCGGAACATCCAGCCCTGCTGATTTCAATTCGGCCTCCTCCAGCGGTAAGTCCAGTCGGAGGAAGGAAAATATCGGGTCGGGTGTCAGGTGATCATCCGCCAGGGATCCGATTTCCGAATTCACGCATATCGGACGCCGCGATTTTCCGAGCCATTGCATCATGGCCAGTGTGTGCTCTTCCGCGTCGCCGACCATGCCGCGCATCGCCAAATAGGCCAGTTGCAGCGGCCAGGCTTTCTCGGCCAGTGCGGGCTTGATCCGTTGCCGGAAACGGCCGGCTCCGACGGACAGAACAAAAAGCTGCTCTTCCCCGACCGGCCAGTTCAGTCCAAAGGCGCTCAGACGCGCGAGCTTCAGCAGGGCGAGGCTGGGATCGTTGTGCGGGGAAAGGCCGCCATCCACGAAAGTCGCCCGCTGGCCGGGACCGATCTGCAGGCTTTGCTGTTCGAAGAAGGTCGGTGCGGCGGTCGCTGCCCGCAGGAGCTGCGCAACCGGGTAATGCCGGTTGCCAAGATACGAACCGTCCGGCGCGTCTTCGAAATAGGGCGCTGTCGGAATGTTGTTGACGATCCAGGGACTGCCGGTATCCAGCCGCTTGGTGACGATCGCCAGATAGGTCCGAAATGCCGGATCACCCAGCAAGATATCCCCGACGGTGCCGCGAAATTCCCGCTCCAGCGCGTCGCTGTCGAAAACGCCGCCCGGCCTGATCCCGCCCAGCCAGCGACGCCGTTCAAAGAATTCGGACGCCTGTTCCAGGTAGAACGCCTTGATCCGAGAGAGCGGCAACCCGAGCGAGAGGGCGGTGGCAATCAAGGCTCCTGTCGATGTTCCGCCGATCAGGTGGAAGATGTCGCAGAGTTGGGTTTCCGGGCCGAACCGTCGCTTGTAGACCGTTTCCGCCGCCTCGAGAAAAGCCACCTCGACGATCCCTCTGACACCGCCGCCGGACAGTGCCAGAATGCGCCGGGGCAGGGTTGTTTCAACCGCGCGCGCCATGTGTCGGGGGCTCATTCGGGGCGCGTGAGCGGGTGTGATCGGCTTCTGTCCCTGTCGCATACGCTCCGGCAATCGCGATCTGAAGTCTAAAGAACACCTGTGTTTGTCCAAGTAAGGGCCGCTGTGGTCTGTGATGGCAACCCTAGGATACTCTCCGACGCGTGGGCAACCTCGGATCGCCTGACAGAGGACAATCCGCCGCTCGGGCGGCAACGGGAGGGTTTGCCCCGGTGTTGCTTATCACTCTGCGGTTGCGCTCAGATAGGATTGAAGCACGCCGGGCGCATCGCGCTCCATCCTGGCCGCCTCGCTCATGTCCGGCAATTCATGCGCGATGCCCTTGTGGCATGAAATACAGGTCTTTTCTCCGGTCAGCAGGAATGTCTCATGGGCTTCGGACGCCCGCTTGCTTTGCAAGGTGATGTCCATGCTCTCGGCCGAATGGCAGTTGCGGCATTCCAGGCTGTCATTGGCCTCGAACCGCGCCCATTCATGCTGCGCCAGTTCGAACCGCTTGGCCTCGAATTTCTCGCGCGTGCTGATCGTGCCGAAAATCTTGCCGTACACCTCCTTCGAGGCGGCCATCTTGCGCGCGATCTTGGACGACCACGCGTGCGGCACATGGCAATCCGGGCAGGTTGCGCGCACGCCGGAGGCATTGGAATAATGCACCGTCGCCTGAAGCTCGGCGAAGACATTATCGCGCATTTCGTGACAGCTGACGCAGAATTTCTCGGTATTTGTCAGTTCAAGCGCGGTGTTGAAACCGCCCCAGAAAATGATGCCCATGACAAAGCCGCCGATCGTCAGAAATCCAAGCGATAGATGGGTTGCGGGTCTGCTCATGACCCGCCAGATTCGCGAAACCATGCGGCGCATTACTGATGGCCCTCCCCGTGCGACTGGATATAGTCCAGCACCTCGTCCACATCGACAAAGCTGTTCTCAAGCTGGGGCCGTGCTTCGGATTGCGGCACATGGCATTGGGTGCAAAAGAACCGCCGCGGTGACACCGAGGCAAGGAACTGTCCGTCGCGATCCATGAAATGCGTGATCGACACCATCGGTGCCTGGCTGATCTCGATCGCCGAGCGCGCGTGACAGGTCAGGCATTGATTGTATTTCAGGTCGATCTGATAGCCGTCGATCTTGTGCGGTATGACTGGCGGTTGTTCGGGATAGTTGCGGACCTGCCGGATATCGGAGTTGACGATCTTGGGGATCACCGGCGCGCTGGCGTTTTCATCCAACGGCGCGCTGCCGCGCAGCGTGGCCAACTGGTTCTCGGCGGATGCCGCCGAGACGGACAATGCAATGAGGGCCGGAATAAGCAGATTTTTCATGATGTTACCCCATCACCGGTTCAATTTTCACAGCGCATTTCTTGAAATCGGTCTGTTTCGAGATCGGATCGGTTGCGTCCAGAGTCACCTTGTTGATCAGTTGGCTGGCGTCGAACCACGGTACGAATACCAGCCCGCGCGGCGGCTGGTTGCGGCCACGGGTTTCGATGCGGGTGATGATTTCGCCGCGTCGCGATGCGACACGTACTTCCGAGCCGCGCCTGAGCCCCTGTGCCCTGGCGTCGTCCGGGTGCATGTAGCACAACGCATCCGGTACCGCCTTGTAAAGTTCAGGCACCCGCTGCGTCATCGAACCCGAATGCCAGTGTTCCAGCACGCGACCGGTTGTCAGCCAGAAAGGGTATTCCGCGTCCGGGCTTTCGGCGGGGGGTTCGTAGGGCAGGGCGAAGATTACCGCGCGCCCATCGGGCTTGCCGTAGAAATCGTAATCCGATCCGGGTTTCGCATAGGGGTCCGACCCCTCCTTGAAGCGCCATAGCGTCTCCTTGCCATCGACCACGGGCCAGCGCAGGCCGCGTTCCTTGTGATAGGTATCGAACGGCGCGAGGTCATGGCCATGGCCGCGCCCGAACTGCGCATATTCCTCGAACAGGCCCTTCTGGATGTAGAAGCCAAAAGCCGCCGCTTCGTGATTGGCGTTGTCCGGGCTCGTATCGCTCAGCGGAAAGGCATCGACCTGCCCGTTGGCAAAGAGCACCTCGTACAGGGTCTTGCCCTTGTAGTCGGGATTGGCATCCAGCAACCCGGGCTCCCAGACCTCGTCGGTGGTGAAGCGCTTGGAAAATTCGACCAGTTGCCACAGATCCGACATGCTTTCACCCGGCGCATCGACCAGTTGATGCCAGAACTGAGTGCGGCGTTCGGCATTGCCATATGCCCCCTCTTTCTCGACCCACATCGCGGTGGGCAGGATCAGGTCCGCGGCCTCGGCGGTGACGGTCGGGTAGGCATCCGAGACGACAATGAAATTGTCGGGATTGCGATAGCCGGGATAGCCTTCTTCCATCATGTTCGGCGCGGCCTGCATGTTGTTGTTCACCTGCACCCAGTAGCAATTGATCTTGCTGTCTTTCAGCAGCCGGTTCTGCAACACCGCGTGGGCACCGACCTTGTCGGGGATCGTCCCCTCGGGCAGTTTCCAGACCTTCTCGGCAAACTTGCGGTGTTCCTCGTTTGTCACCACCAGGTCAGCCGGCAGGCGGTGGGCAAAGGTGCCGACCTCGCGCGCGGTGCCGCAGGCCGAAGGCTGGCCGGTCAGCGAGAAAGGCGAGTTGCCGGGGGTCGAGATTTTGCCCGTCAACAGGTGGATGTTGTAGATCATGTTGTTGACCCAGACCCCGCGGGTGTGCTGGTTCACGCCCATGGTCCACAGCGACATGACCTTGGTGTCCGGGTCGGCATAGATCCTGGCCATTTCCTCGATCCGGTGCGCCGGTACGCCTGACATCTCCTCGGCATATTCCAGCGTGTAGGGCGCCACGAAGGCGGCGAATTCCTCGAATGTCATTTCCGAGGAGCCGCCCACCTTGTCGGCATTGGCGGCCGCCTGCTCCAGCGGATGTTCCGGGCGCAGCCCGTAGCCGATATCGGGGTTGCCGCGCCGGAAGTTCACGTGTTTCCCGACGAAATCGTGGTTCACCGCATCATTCTGAATGAGATAGTTGGCGATATAGTTCAGCAGCACCAGATCGGTCTGCGGGGTGAACACCATCGGCAGGTCGGCCAGGTCGAAACTGCGGTGCTTGAAGGTCGACAGCACCGCCACCCTGACATGCGGGTGGCTGAACTTGCGGTCGGCAAGCCGGGTCCACAGTATCGGGTGCATCTCGGCCATGTTCGAGCCCCACAGCACGAAGGCATCCGCATTCTCGAAATCGTCGTAACAGCCCATCGGCTCGTCGATGCCAAAGGTGCGCATGAAACCGCCCACCGCCGAGGCCATGCAGTGCCGCGCATTGGGGTCGATATTGTTGGAACGGAAACCCGCTTTCATCAGCTTCGAGGCGGCGTATCCCTCCCACACGGTCCACTGGCCCGACCCGAACATGCCGATACCCTTCGGGCCTTTCTCTTTGAGCGTGGCCTTCCATTTCTCGGCCATGATGTCGAAGGCCTCGTCCCACGAGACGGGGGTGAATGCGCCGTTCTTGTCGTAGACCCCGTCGGTTTTCCGCAGAAGCGGCTGGGTCAGCCGATCAGCGCCATACATGATCTTTGACAGAAAATAACCTTTGACGCAGTTCAGGCCCCGGTTCACCTCGGCCTTGCTGTCGCCATGGGTGGCCACGACCCTGCCGGCCTTGGTCGCCACCATGATCGAACAGCCCGTACCGCAAAACCGGCACGGGGCCTTGGACCATTTCAATTCCGTCAGTTCGGCATCAGTGACAAGGTTTTGCGCGGCGGCGGGTACCGCCACACCGGCCGCCGCCGCCGCGGCGGCCACGGCCTGAGCCTTGATTACATCACGACGGGTAAAGTCTGCCATGGCTGTTTTCCTTCCGGTTCGGTGGGGGGGTGGGCGCTTCGGCCAGGGCTTCGGCGTGATGATAGACAAGGGCGGCGCTGACCACGCCGTCCAGAAGCTGAATATTGGTAAGCGCCTGGACGATGGCGCTTTCATCAGGGGTTTCCAGCGTCACGATGATCTTGCCGGAGGCATCAGTATGGGCGATCTCGGCAATGGGCATGGATGTGATCGCGCCTGCCACCTGCCGCACCATCCGCGGCTGCGCAGTGACTAGGAGGCTGGAGATATGCGTCATGCTGGTCATGCGGCCTCTCGTTCCGTCTGTGGCGTCAGCGTGATTGCGGTGACCGGGCAGGCGCCGATGCACATGCCGCAGCCGGTGCAGCGGCTCTGATCGATCCGCAGGGCACCCACCGGGCGCTGCGACAGGTCCAAGGCCAGCGCATCGGTGTCGCAAAAATCCGTACATAACTGGCAAGAGACCCCGGATGTCAGCAAACAGCCGTCGGAAATGGTCAGGCTGACCCGCCACGCCGGTTCGCGTTCGTGGTCAAAAACGCTTTCTGTGCAGGCTGTCGCGCAGTCGCCGCAAAAGGTGCACCCGGTATTCGAGAAATCGACCTTGGGCATGCCCGCGCCGTCAAGTGCCAGGATGCTTTCGGGGCAAGCGGAAACACATGCGTTGCAGGATGTGCACTGCAGCAGGGATTGCGCGCTCACCCAGGGCGGGCGATGCGGTGATGGGTCGGATCGCGGTCTTCCGCGAAGGAATTCCCGTCGGTTCATGGCTGCGCACGCGCTCCCGGCTCAGTGGCTGGGAGGCCCGAGCATGAGCTGGGACATCCAGATCAGAAACCCGTATCCGCCAACCAAGGCGAAACTCAGAATGGGTGCCAGCAAAACCGCGAGGAAAAAGAATATCCGCAGCTCGCCGGCTTTGGATACGGTCTCTGATTGCGCACCGGACTCCTGTTCAAACTGGCTCATGAGAGCCCCCCTGAAGAATCTAGGTTGTGCGCGTTTCCGACCCTACTGTGCGTCGGTCATTTCGATATGTCTAGGATTTTGTTCCCCGCGTATTCCCGAGGCATCTCCTTGCGGTTGCGGCGGTAAATGGACCCCCCGGGAGAAACCGACCGGCTGCCCGATGTCCACGCCGCGTCCGCAGGTTTACCCGGGAATGGCGGTCGTGGCCGCGGTTCCGCGTCATTGCACCACCGACTAGCCGGATTTGCCGTGTTGCCGCAATGGTTGAACGGATAAGGCGCTCTTTTCCGGTCTGATTGTGCTATAATTCGACGGCGCCGGGTACAATTTTCCGCGTAACAGCAATTTTTACTTACGAATTTTTCGGTCGCGTATCCTCAGGATCAGGGAGTGAAAATATGACAGATGAAGGTATTCCGACCAATGATCTGGTTCTCGAAGGGGATTTGGTCATCATTGACGCCGCCGGTGTCGTGCGCTTGCGTCTGGACAGGGAAACCGGTTCGATTTTCGGCCACAACGCTGACGGCGACATGGTGTTCCGCTGGCAGGTGCCGGGCAACAACCTCAGTTTCGGCGGGCATGGGCAGGATGGCGATCTTACCATTTTCGATGGCGGCGCCAATACCGTTGCCGGAACTTCCCAGGCGATCCTGCATGTGAACAGCCAGACCGGAACGCTGCGGATCGGCGGCAGCGGCATTTCGGGCAGGATTCTGGGGCAGGACGGGGATAACACACAAGTATTCCTGCTGGATGCCGAGGCGGGGATCATCATCGTCGGCAATGACGGTCAGGAGGGGTCATTCCTGGCGCAGAACTCATCGGGGCAGACAACCATCCGCATCCAGGCGCAAAACGGCAATATCAATGCCGGTGGCGGTGGCGCCGACGGAGACCTGCTCTTGCGCGGGCCGGACGGTTCGCTGCGGGTCCATCTCAGTGCCGGCGGCCAGCGCATGGAAATCCGTGAACCAAGTGGCGAGATCACCGCGATGATGGGGGGCGATGCGAATATTCGCGCCGGCAGCAATGGACGTTCCGGCAACCTGTTTCTGTATCCCCAGCAGGCGTCGGACATCTTCAACAACGCCCAGGCGTCGATCGTTCTGAACGCAGAGAACGGCAACGCAAGCCTTGGCGGAAGCGCCGGGGACGGCGATGTGCTGTTGCGGGACACGTCGGGCGCAACCCGCGTCCACCTGAGCGCCAGCGACCAGCGGCTGGAAATCCGCGACGGGGATGGCGCGATCACCTCGATGATCGGCGGCGACGCGAATGTCCGGGTCGGCACAAACGGCAGATCCGGGAACATGTACCTGTACCCCCGGGACGCAGAGAATATCTTTGACAATTCCGAGGCGACGATCGAGCTGAATGGCGATGCCGGCGATATCGTTCTGAGCAATGGTGACTGTGCCGAGGAATTCCGGCTGGGAACCGATGCCGCCGCCGAGCCGGGGCAGGTCGTCCGTTTGACCGATGAGGGTGCCATTTGCCCGACGACAACGCCATATGACACGCGGGTTGCCGGTGTCGTGGCCGGTGCCGGCGGGCAACGCCCCGGAATCGTGCTGGGGCGCACAGCTGCCGGGGAAACGGCCGCGCGGGTTGCGTTGATGGGCCAGGTCTATTGTCTGGTCGACGCGGAGCCCGGCAGCATTCACACCGGCGACCTACTGGTCAGCGGTTCGCGCAAGGGCCATGCGATGCGCGCAGACGATCCGGCAAAGGCCTTTGGCGCCGTCATCGGCAAGGCCATGGAGCCGCTTGCCGAAGGTACCGGGCTTGTCCGGATCCTGGTCAATATTTCGTAACCGCAACAAGGGGTTATCAAGATGGATTTTGCCAGGTTCTTGACCGCCAAGCGAAAAGCGGAAAGCGAGTTGCTCAGGCGCCCCGGTGTCACCGGGGTTGGTGTCGGGTGGAAATATGTCGGCGGGAAGCGCACCAATCAGCTGGCGATACGGGTCTATGTCAGCAACAAGCGCGATGTTCCGCCGCCTGAACGTATCCCCGCGCGGTTCGACGGCTTGGTGACCGATGTGGTTCAGCGCCGGGCAAAGCCGATGGTGCTTGCCGCGCCGGTCCCGCAGGCGGCGGCGTCGGTCGATGCCGCGTCCTATGACCCGCTGCGCGGCGGCATCAGCATCGGAAGTTGCCGCGAGATAGATGGCAACGCATTCGCCGGGACGCTGGGATGCCCGGTGGTGGACAGTCAGACCGACGACCCGATGGTGTTGAGCAATTACCACGTGCTTGCGCTGGATCAGATGTTTGCGGTCGGCGACCAGATCGTGCAGCCCTCAGTGCCCGATGCGGGTGCCTGCCCGGACGATGTAATCGGCACGTTGCAGCGCGCGGCGCTTGGCGGGCAGCTGGACGCCGCGGTGGCAACCGCGGCGAACCGCGATACCCGGTGTGAGATCGTCGATATTGGTGCCATTGACGGGACCGGCGTGGCCGATATCGGCATGGAGGTTCGCAAGCGCGGCCGGACCTCCCGGGTAACGTCGGGCACGGTGGATGCCCTCGACGTGACGATCTCCGTCGATTTCGACGGCCTCGGCGCATTCCAGTTCAGCAATCAGATTGAGATCACGTCAGGGGCCAGTTCCCTGGCCGTCGAAGAGGGGCTGTTCATCGCCGGCGAATGGACCAACGCCCCCAGTAGCAGCAGCGGCGACGTGACGGTCGAGCTGAACGAGCAGGGGATCACCGTCACCGGCCCAAACGGATCGCTTACGCATCTGGGCGCGGCAAACACCACCCTGCGCTACATGATCTACGGTGACGACCATGTGCTGATCCTTGACACGTTGGGATCAATCGGCCCGATCACCCGCCGCGTGACATCGGTTGATTTTACCACCGTTCCCCCAAGCGAACGCATGATCCTGACCGGCGGGTCAAGCGGGCCGGACATCCCGGCCCCCGTGGTTCAGTTCAGCCAGGGTGACGGATCGGTCTTCATGATCTACAGCTCGTCCGGAACCCAGCTCCAGAACCTCGCCATGTACGAAAGCCGGAATGGCAACGCGATATTCGCCGGGCCGCCATCCTTCGTCGCGACCGGCGAAACCCGCGGCGAAGCGACCGAGGATTCGCTGATCATCCATTATTCAAGCGGCGGCGTCAGCAGCGAAGCGGTCTTTCAGTTTGCCAATCTGGCAGAGGGCGATCCATTCCTGCTGCCCGGAGATTCCGGATCGGTTGTGGTGGATAACTCGCGGCGTGTGATCGGGCTGCTCTTTGCCGCCAACGAAGAGGAGCGCGACGATAACGGCAATGTGGTGGTGGCCGAGGGTGTGTTTGCATATGCCAATCACATAGAACCGGTGCTGGAGACGCTGGACGTCAGTCTGTGCAGGTCCTCGCCGGGCGGCGGCGCGGGCATCCCGGGCGGGGGTATTCCCGGTGGCGGGCCACCTCCGCCGCATGACTGGAAACTCAGCCTGCGCAACATCGCGGCGGATCATCTGGGCGTGGTGCCGACATTTTCGGTCCGCTCCGACATCCTTGCCGACAGAAACGCCGATAACGCCTCGCTGCGTTCCCGGCTGATCGAAATCATGGTCGCCTGAGGGTTGCAGGGCGTGGCGATGTTGGGCAGCAAGCCGCGCAGCCGCTCTGTGCGCGCCTCGGAAGGCTGAGGTAACGCAAAGCCCGCGGCGCTGAGGTGGTCGGCCAGTATCACGCCCAGTACGCCGGAAACGCAGGTCACCAGCGCACGTCGTCCGGCGGGCATCTGGCCGGAGGCGATCAGTTTCATCGTCTCGAAAAATTCGCTTTCCGAGTTGGCGGATATGATGCCAAGGCGGTCGAGCAACGCCTCCCACGCAGCGCCCAGGCCGGTCATCGAGGCGGTATGGGAGGCGGCAGCCTGTGCGCCGGCCTCGGTCTTGCCGAACTTGATCGCGACGATCGGTTTGCCAAGCGTCAACGCCTTGATCGCCGCCCGGCGCAGGCCCGCGATATCATAAAGCCCCTCGAACGACAGGCCCACGGCCCGCACCCTTGGATCCTCCAGCAGGTAGTCCACACATGCCTCGACCCCGGTGACCGCCTGGTTGCCGCAGCCAACCATATGGGTGATTGGAAGGCTGCGGTCACTGAATACGGCGTCACACAGCAAACCACCGCCCTGGCTGACGATGGCCACGCCGTGCTGAACCTGATGCACGCCGAACTGATCCATCATCGCCGCCATCGGATCGACGTAGTTGACGAGGCCCACGGCATTGGGCCCAAGCAGCGCCATGCCGCCCGCCGCGGCGATGAGGCGCCGTTGCAGATCGTGACCGTCGTCGCCGGTTTCGGCAAATCCGGCGGCATTGCAGACCACCGCCCGGCACCCAGCCTCACGCAATGCCGCAATGGCATCGATTGCGGCCTCGCGCCGGATGGCGACGAAGGCAAGGTCCGGCGCGGCGGGCAAGCTCTGGACCCCGTCCACGCAGGCGAACCCCTCGATCTCATCGTATTTCGGGTTCACGACCCAGGTCTCGCCCGAAAAGCCAAGATCACGGTGATATCTGAGGGCGGGCGTCAGGTTGCGGCCACCGATGAACGCGATCCGGCGGGGGTTGAACAAGGGGTCCAGGTGCTGAGTCATGCTGATCGCTCTCAGGGAGTTGTTGCATCAGTGTAGGATTTCGAGCAGAGAGTTAGGTGACCTGAAAGAGCGAAAACATGACTCAAAGTGACAGAAAATCGATTTTCGTCGTCATCGGAGAGGGTTTTCCCCTGCTTTCGCTATCCCTGATCATCGAACCGCTGCGGATCGCCAACCGGGTGAGTCCGCGCCCGGTTTTTGACTGGAGAATTCTAAGCTCGGACAGCGAAACCCCCCGGTCTTCAAGTGGCAGAAAATTCCCTGTGGACGGCTTTCTGGATGATGGTACGGCCGACGCGATTATCCTGCTCGCCTCCTACGCGCCTGACCGTATGTCGTCGAAGGCATTGATGAAATGGCTCCGTGCCCAGGCCCGGAAAGGCACGTTGATGGGCTGCGTGGATACCGGTGCCTTGTTGTTTGCCGAGGCGGGGTTGCTGAATCAGCGCCCGGCAGCCGTGCATCACGAAGCCATTGCCGGGTTTCGCGAACGGCAGGATGATGCGTTTTTCGTGGATCGCCTCTTTGACCTGCATGGCAACCGGTGCTCAAGCGCCGGTGGCGTGGTGACGATAGACATGACGCTTGCGCTGATTTCTCATTTCGAAAGCCCCCGGCTGGCGCGTCAGGTTGCTGAGATCCTGAACTACCGTCCGCTTGATTCCGACAAGGCCAAGGGGTTGTTCGGTTATGACTGGTCGATGCCGCGAACCGACAGAACCCTTGCCAAAGCGGTCGAGATCATGCTGGCAAATGTGGAAACGCCGGTTCAGATCTCGGAAATTTGCACACGGCTGAACGTGAAGATCTGGCGCCTGCGCCGCCTGTTCCTGCGTCATTTGGGCAAGTCTCCGCAGGCCTATTACCTGGAACTGCGGCTGGATCATGCCAGGAACCTCTTGCGCAACTCACATGAGAAAGTCGGTGCGATTGCCCTGATGTGCGGATTTCCCGCGCGTGAAAGCCTGAGCCGAGCCTACCGCGCCCGGTACGGCACGGCACCGAGCGCTGACCGGAAGCTGTGAAACCGCAACAGGCGACAGCCGCCGGTAGTCCGGCAAACCTTTGGGATTGCGCGCTAAATGGAAATCCGTTCCCGGTGCAGCCATGTTTGCCGTTGGCCGCGTTCAGCGTATTGATCTGTTGGCGACGACTTGCAGGCGATACTGTTGCGGGCACAGATGCGGCATGAACAGTTTCTTGCCGGGGCAGTCGATGACCCGGAAACTCAACCAGACCGCAATGGCTGCAAAGATCACGCCGCCAACGGCCTGTCCGATCAGCACACCAGGGGCACCCCACCAGGCGGCGAACAGGATGACGAACGGCCAGGTGCCAAGGGTGTGCCGCCCCCAGTTGATCCAGCTTGAATAGACCGGGTGGCCCAGATTGTTGAACGAGGCATTTGAAACGAAAATCGCGCCATTGAAGAAATTCGCCAATGCCAGCGGGCCGCAAAACCAGTAGAGCAGGACCCGCGCGTCACCTTCCGCGCCAAACATGTCGGCCAACGGAACCCGGACGAAATACAGAACCAGCGCTGCAAGCAGTACGTAGACCGATAGAAATTTCAGCCCGTCAATGTAGCTTTCGCGGACCCTGTCCATGCGCGAGGCCCCGTAATTCTGTCCGATGATCGGGCCGATTGCACCGGATAGCGCCAGGACGACGGCAAAGACCACCGGGGTCAGCCGTCCGACAACGGCCATGCCGGCCACCGCCTCTGTGCCGAACTTTGCCATTTCCCGCGTCACGATGGCCGTCCCCAAGGGCGTTGCAATATTGGTCAGAACGGCGGGCATGGCGATGCCGACAACCTCGACCATATCGCTGGACACCTTGCCGAGGTCAAATTTGGCGAAGGCATCGTATTCCTTGATCGCCGGATAAAGCGCGAAACCCATCGTGGCGATGCGGGCAATCGCCGTCGCCCAGGCGGCGCCTTCCAGGCCCAGCCCCAGTGAAAAGATGAAGATGGGATCAAGCAGCGCATTGACCCCGCCCCCCAGAAGAGAAGGGTACATCGCACGCCTGGCATCCCCATAGGCGCGCAGCACCGCAACGGCGACCATTGCCATCCCCGAGAACATCGTCGTGGGCAGGATGATAAAAAGATAGGACTTGGATTTTTCCGCAATCTCGCCAGACGCGCCCACAAGGTTCAGCAGGAAATCGGCGTTGGTGAGCATCACGATCGGAACCAGTATGCCGATCAGAATTGTAAAGGCGGCAACACTGGTGGCATATCTGCGCGCTTCCTCTTCGCGGTGTCCGCCGATCGCCCGGGAAACAAGTGCCGCCGCGGCAATCGACAAGCCGATGTTGATGGCGCTGGCAAAAAACATGAGTGTGCTCGCGTATCCGGCCGACGCTGCCAGTTCATCCACACCAAGCAGCGAGATGAAAAAGAGGTCGATCAGATCAACGGCAAAAACGGCCATCAGGCCGATACTGGCCGTCAACGACATTGTCGATACGTGGCGCATCAGGTTGCCATGAGTGAATTTTGCGTCTGCAATGTGAGCCACGTTCAGTCTCCTTGTCGGACAGCCGTCCGCGAACCAGCTGGGGAAACGTAAATAATCAACTCCACCGACGATGCCAAGATGCCGAAATCCACGACTGTCGGTGCAAAAATGAACAGGTCGTTCTGGAGACCGTTTTACCGCATGCCGTCCACGATGACCCCGACGCTGTGCGTGGCACCATTGCTACGGGTGAATTTCAGCGTGTCGCCTAGTCTTGAATCACGATCGCCGTCAGAATTGAGAACCAGGTCCGTCAGATTTTCATTCGCAAATGGCGCAAGAACCGGCTGGGTAATTTTGTCAACTTGCCCGGCAAAACCCGCTGGCGGCATTGCGGCAGTTGCGAATGTTTCCGCGCTGTGAAACCTGGCCTGCAATCAGAATGCAAAGACTGGTCCCTGCACGGCGCCTGTCATTGGTCCGGCTGCTCTCAGGCTGCCTTGGTCTGATTTGGGTTGACTACCGGATTTGCCGTTATGCCCGGCAGGATTGCCAATGTTGCGAAAGCGTTTCTGCCTGAGCGGCCGGAACCAGTGCCATGAACCAGGCGTCGCGATCGGTGCTTGCAATCAGGTGGGCATTGTTCGCGAGCGGGATGATGAAACATTCCGGCGCGCCAATCCGGAACTTGGATTTGTGCGACGATGCAGGATCGCTTCCCGGCAGTTTCCGGTAGGTTTTTTCGAGACAATCCACCTGCTCGGCAGAGCCATCCCAAGCGGTCTTTTCCTGGCTTGGGTCGAACTCGACCCATGCCTGCGCTACCGCCTTCGCGGCCTTGTAGAAGCTTTCGAACGATTGTGTGTTCTGATCGTTAAAGCAATCAAGCGCCGCCGCTTCGGCGACAAGCTGCGCCGAACATGAACAGTCGGAACTTACTGCGTCTTCAACACGCTCCGGCGGCAGGATCGTGACCTCCTTGCAGCGGGCGAAGAACTGGGAAAGGGCCGATGCATAGTATTGCGCCAGTTCCGAGGGCCCGGGCGGCGGCGGCTGCGACGGTCCTGCGTCATCAGAGAACTCGATCGCCGACAACCGGCGGTTCGAGGCCAGTACCCTGACGGCCCCGGCGGGGCGGCATTCCAAGATCAGACGTCGCGGAAGCATCGTTTCGTCGACCTCTTCAAGAAGCGTGCGCAGGATGTTGTGACCTTCGCGGTCCGGCTTGACCGGCACCCCGTAACGCGGGGTTTGCTGGCGGGCACAGCGACGCAGCAAACGGTGCAGCCCGCCGCTGTCTTTTTCCGCTACGTCGATATGCGCCGGGATCGTTGCCATCATTCGGCCGCCGCGATCTTGTTCAGGGTTTGACGGGCGGCAGAAGACATGGCGGCGTGATCGCCTTGTGCGGCGCATACCAGGCAAAGAAATTCAGAGGACAACTTGTCGCTGCGTACGAAAACGGTGCTATTCCTGTTCGTCAGCACCACCGCTTCATTCGGCGGTCCCCCGGGATCCCCCAGCATGTTGCAAAGATCGGCCGTGGCATCCAGCAGGCCAAAACATCTGGCCGCCTCATTGCAGAGCTCATCGAGGTTTTCCCGGCGAATGTTGTCGTGATGACTGGATCGCAGCATCAAACGGGTCGAGGCATCGCCATAGGCCGCGACCGTGCAGCCCGCGACCGAGCTGCGTGCCGCGTCAAGTTCCTTTTTGATCGTCATTGCCGCTGCTCCTGCGGCTCAGATCGAAGGCCGCGATACGGGCGCTTGGCAGGATCGGGTCGATGATGCCGCGGACATTCACACATCCGCATTGCTGCCCCCGGCGATCATCGCGTCGGCCTGGGCTGCGGTCGGGCGCATCTGCGAGGGCGCCTGTTGGTCGGCGCCGGATGCCGTGTTGCGCACGACCCTCCTGGGCACGATCCGATCTGCGGCCTCGGCCGGCACCGGCGTTTCCGCGAGAGGTTCAGAAGCGCCGCCGGAATTGTTCCAGCGTATCTCGTCGCAGAATTCTGACGGTGCTTGCTGGTCCGGTTCCTCCGCCGTCAGGCGCGGTACAAAGGTCGATCCCTTGGTCTGGCGCAAGAGCATATCGACCAGGTGCTCACTGAACTCCGCCGCGCCGCTCTCGGCCCAGGCTTCCTCGTCTGCGGCGTTGATCGCGTCGATAAGCGCCAGCGGAAACACGGCCTGAAACGTGCCTTGTGTTTCCTTTTCCACCCGCGCGACCAGGCGGGCACGGTCCCGGTCCTTGGTTATCTTGTCAAATTGCGTGATCACAAGGAGGTTGTTGCCTTTGGTCTGGCCGGAAATCTCCTCCCAGGTCGCGGCCTCGGATTGCCGCCACGCCTGGGTCGCGTGGGTGCACCAGATCACGTTATCGACCTCGTTGAAAACGGATTGCCAGGTCTCCGGCGACATGTTCGGATCGGAAATGCCGGGCATATCGATCAGGTCGCAAATCTCAAGCGCGTCCGATTCAAGCCATAGCCGGACATATTTTGCATCCTCAAGCGAGGTTTCACCCAGCTCGCCTACTTCCAGGGCTTCCTCGGTGCCGTCATGCGTCACGCGGATCGCGGCCTCTTTCCCGTGGGAAATCCAGACCGGCGGGACGCTTGTTGCAGTGATGCGGACCGGTAGAGGCGCCTGGGCAAGCAACATGTTCAATAGCGTGCTCTTGCCGGCGCTGAATTCTCCCATCAGGGCGATTCTGGGCTTGCGCGGCGTGATGTTCGGCGCGATGCCGTCGGCGGTGGCATTGTCCTGTGTCATATCCAATTTTCCTCTCTCACGCGGCGCGTGCCCGCAGTGTCGACAGCAACTCATCCAGCGCAGCGCCCTGGGTCGCTCCGTCTCGGTCGACCAGGTTGCTGATGTCGCCACCACGGGATGCGCCCGCGCTGATTTCGGCGAAGATGTCCTTGTGATTGATGAAGAATTCCCTGAGCACGGAAACGAACTGATGGCACACCAGATCGCTTTGCTCGGACTTGAGCTGAGTCATGAATTCCTCGGTTTCGGCAGAAATCAGTTGGCGGAACTGCTTGGCAAATGCCTCATATCCGCGGAGCCGTTTCCACCACGAGACCCACCAGCCATCGTTGAAGTCCAGCGCGATCGTCTGTCCGAGCGCGACGGGCGCCGGGATGTGGGGCGGGGCCGGCATCCCCAGTTGAATGCCCTCAACGGCCTCTCCGAAAGTGCGGGCGTAAATTGTGGCGACATCCACAAGTGCGGCCTCATAGCGCTTCAGCGCCAGTTTCCTGACCTTCCTGCCAAACACTGAATAGGCCGAACGCACGAGCACCCGCAATCCGGTCGGATCATATTTCCACCCCTCCAGCGGTCCGTAGAGCTCCAGGTGCGATATCAGCGACTGCACCGCGCGTTCGATGAACTGTACATGCGCCCGGTCCACGCGGACGTGATAATCATCCGCCAGCGGTGCAAGGGCAACCTGCAACGCCTCGATATGGCGGTTGCACAGCCGGTCAAATTCCACCATGGCGTCCCGCACGCTGATCGAACTGTCGGCCACGCCGCTGACGCGTATCTTGTCGGCGGCCTGCTGGCTTGTGGCGATCGTGATGGCGGAACTGGCGATCTTCTGGATGAACGGGGTGCCAAGATCCGTCACGATCCGTTCGGAAAGTGCGCGGAACAGCGCCGGAAGCCCCGACAGTTCCCAGACGATATCGACGGGTTTCGTCTTGCTTGCCCTTGAATCGAGCGATTTCTCGGCCCATTCGAGCAGCGCCTTGCTGCTGCCCTTGGGCAGTTTTTCGATATCTCCGGACAGGACCGCACCGGCCCAGCAGGCGCTGCCGAATACGATTTCGACGTCTTCCGGTCCCTGCTTGGATTTCAGTGTCTGACGGATGCTCTTCTCGATCTCGGGAATCTGTTCCGCCGGCGCCGTCAGTTCATCGATCCGGTTGACGAAGATGACGATGTTTCTTGATTTCAGGTTTGAAATCAGGCGAATAAGCCCCATGTCGACAGAGGATAGTGCCTGGTTTGCGGACAGGACCAGAACGCAGAACCGGCTGTCACGAACTGCCTGAACGGTGATCTGTTCGCGCATCATGAAGGTGTCGTTCACGCCGGGAGTGTCGCGAAGACAAAGGTTGATAGGAATGGCGGCGCTGCTCAGATTCAGGTCGGCCGAACGCAGGATATCGGCAAAACGCCCCTGATCGGCCGTATCGGGCTGGGCGTTCTCCAGGTCGAAATCGTCACCCAGGCAGATGTATTTTTCCAGCAGGTTCTTGTCGAAATAGCCGTATTCATGCTCTTCGCCGATCAGCAGTTCGAATTTCCTGCCAAGGCGCTGACGTGCCTTTTCGCGAACAAGTTCGATCTGCTCGCCGATCTTCTGCAGCTCACTCTCGGCACCGGCCCGGCCCGCCAGTTCGCCCATGCGGCCGCCCTTGCCCAATAGCCTGTCCCATTCTTCCTCCGTCATGAACCGGAAGCGCGCGGCATTCTTCGACTGATCGGTCCCCGGCCTCAGGTGCAGCGACGTGACGACCGATGTCCAGGGATTTACATCCGACGGCAACAGCTCTGCCCAGCCCGCCATTGCATTGACGAGGGCGGTTTTCCCGGCTTTGACCTGCCCCAGCACGGTGACTGTCGGCTCGAACTCCTCAAGTTCCTTGCTCAGACGTGCGACAGCCTTCGAGGCATCTTCGCCCGTCAGGCCGCTCAACTCGTCCAGCACGTTGCGAAGTGTGCCAACCTCATCGGCGAACTGCGCCAATTGCTCGAGCCCGTCGACGAATGTCTTCGGGCGCGGTGCCTTGCGCATTTCCTGCGTTTGCTCGTTTCTCATTTCTACGTTCATGACTAGTCCAGCGGTATGTTGCATTTCCATCGTAAAGGAGTCGTTGCGCGGGCCTGTATTTTCACTGAAAACTGGAACTAATTACCATTTTTTGCTTGTTCTTGGCCTTGCTCCGTGACCCTCGGCATCTTCACCTGCCGAGCGTCAAGCATATGCATGTACCGATATCTCCTTGTTCAGTTGCAGCATGAGCGCCACAGCATCGGCTGCCGATGTTTCACCCTCTTCGAGTTGCAACAGCAGCAACATGTCCGTGCCCTCCTGCACGTCGTCCAACAGGTCCTGGACCGATGGCGCAGTCGAGGAGACGTCCGAAAACAGCTCGGAAAGATCCTGCAGGGCCGCAACGCATTGCTTGATGATGTGTTTGCTTCCCGGGGGGCGGCTTGCCGATACCTCGCCCAGCATCTTGTCCGCACCCGCCTTCAACCTTTGCAGCGCCTGTTGCAGCATATCCTTGGCCGGCCCGGCATCGGTCTGCCGGGGTGCTGGCTGGGTTTGTTTGGATGCCGGCTTGTCCGGGGCGTCTGCCCGGCGCTGCTTTGCCGGACCCGTGGCCGCCAACTGCTCCAGGTATATCATGGCGCGGTCATGATCTTCCGACTGACCCAGAGAAACCTGCCGGTCAACGGCGCGGCACAGCGCGTCGCCGCCGCTGCGTTTCCACAGATCTGATGACTGCGCCTCGCCATTCCGGCGCGCTGCCATCGCCTGAAGAGTCGCGACGGGATAGAGGCCCAGAAACTCGTTGGCGACAAAATCTTCCAGTTCGGCAATTCTTTTTGCCAGGCGGTTTTTCATCAGCTGGCGATCCGCCATTGTCAGTGCCAGGAAACCATGATCCTTGATATGTTCCGGCATGGCCGACCACAGCTGTTGCTCATCGGCGCTGAAAGCTTCGGAGCACCAGATGGCAACCGAGGTTGACCCGGCGGCATAATCCAGGAGCTTCTTGTCGTCGCTCTCTACCCCGGTCAGGCGGATCTCGGCAAAGGATCTGAGAAACAGCCGCTCGTCAGGGATTTCCAGCCGGGCGCGATAAACATCCTGCGTCGCGCGCGCATTGTCGGCCGGTCCATCCTGCACGACCTGGCTGCCATCTTTGAGCTCGAATGTCGTGCGGTGTTGCGGGCCATAGATGATTTCGACAACCGCGGCGTCAGGGAGATCCTTCACCCGAACCTGGTCAAGCATCACGTTGATCAGGCTTGTTTTTCCGCTCTGCGGCATGCCGATCATGGTGATCTGGAGTGGCCTGCGCAACTGTTCCAGCAATTGCATGCCGGTCTGCCGGACCCGGGGCGGCACGGTCTGGGCAGCAAGCGCATCTTCGATCTGCTGCGCAATATGCGATATGTTCTGAAGCGCGCTCACCCCTGTGCCTTTCTCGAAACGCAGAGCACGCGGGTTCCGGCGGACCCGGTTCGGGCAAGAACCGTAACGGCCGGCGGGGTTTCCGCGGCGTCGCCGGATTGCGTGTCGTCAGACAGCGTGCCGGCAGCTTCGGTCGTGGGGCGGTCATCGGTGGCGGCAATGTCCGGCGGGCCGGTGACCTTGATCACGCAAAGCGAGACATTGTCCTGGTCCGGGTCGTCCAACGCCTTGATCTCGCGCAGCAGCGCCGCGCTGATTTCAACGCTCGGGCGCTCCCCGCGGGTTGCCAGCACCTCCTCGATCTGCGCCTCGGTCAGGAACTGGATGCCATCGCTGGCCGCAATCACGATATCACCTTGCTGCAGGCCGACCGGCTCGGTCGTGCAGTCGATTTTCGGGATCTCCTTGCCGATCAGGACGGAGGTGAGGCATTGGCGGTCGGGGTGGTTTTCCGCATCATCGCCGTCGATCAGGCCCTGGCTGTGCATACGGTCAATCTCGGGCGCCATGGAGTGATCTTCGTTCAGCCGCAGCAGCTTGCCATCGCGGAAGAGGAAGAGCGGGGAATCGCCAACCGAAATCCAGTAGAGCCGGTCGCCGAACAGTACCGGGGCGACAAGCGTTGACCCCATGACGCTGTCATTTGCCTCTTGCTTGGCATAGTGATTAATGCAGGCATTCACGCCCCTCAGCGCATTGCGAAGATCGGCGTCGAAGTTTTCTTCAAGCTGCTCGGGATCGCTGATCAGCATCTTCAGTTCACTGAACATCTCGGTCACGGCGATCTGGCTTGCGATATCGCCGGCGGCATGACCGCCCATGCCGTCGGCCAGCACCGCAAAGCCATGTCCCGCGCCAACCGGAAAGTCCGCGGCGACGGAATCTTCCTGTCGCTCCCGGCGTCCCAGGCTCAGCGCCGAGGCGGCATCATAGTTTAGTTCAACCAACGGACGCATTCCTTGCTTCGCCTTCCTGATCTTGATCCCACGTGAAGTTCTGCCCGCAAAGCGCGATGAACCGCAGTGTCGTTTCGCCGATCCGCACGGTGTCTTCGGATTGCAGTTCCTCGGTGCTCAGCACCGGACGCCCATTGAGCCGAACCAGGTTGGCCTTGCCGCCATGCCCCAGGAAAAAGCTTTTCTGCTCATTGTCATAGGCAATCGCAGCGTGGTTCTGACGCGATATGCTGCTGTCCCCGAAATCGAGGCGAATAGGTTGATCCTCGCCACGGCCGATCTGCGCGACGCCGTCGAAAATCGTGAAGGCCGCGCCCCGCCCGGGACCGTCAACCACGGCAAGCCAGCCCACCGGAAACTTGGATACCTGGGCGGATGCGGTTTCGCCGGCTTTCTCGAACGGATCCGCGGCAGTGGCGCCGGGCGAGCTGAAGCCCAGTATCCGCGTCTTGACCCGGCCCGATTGCCGGTTGCCCCGACCCGCTGCCGGCATCGGAACTTCGAGGGGCGCCTGCTGGATCTCGGTCACTTCCGCGGTAACTTGTTCTTCAACGATATTCTCAACGATATCTTCGACGGTGTCTTCGACGGCGCCTTCGGCAATATCTTCAACGTGATCTTCTGCCAGCGTTTCGGGCGGGTCGATTTCGGCGGGCGGCTCTGCCACGAGTTGCTCCTGCTCGGGTTGCTCAACCTCGGCTTCCACCGGCGCGTCCTGTTCCGGCTCCGGCTCTTCAGAAATGTCCGGCGTGTCGGAAAACTCCAACTCATCCTCGAAAATTTCCGGCGAACTTTCTTCCGGCTCATCCGAATTGGCCAGCGCGCGGCGCAGGTCGTTCAACTCACTGAGGTCAAGTTGCCCAATTTCCTCATGGGTGTCTTCCGGTTCCATCTTGGCCGGAGCGCCCGGCACTGGCCCGACCGGTACCGCGGCAAATGTTTCACGCGCTGGCGGGTCAGCCCTTGGCGCTTCGAACGATGTGTCGTTCTGGTGCTTGTCGGCTTGTTCCTGAATACTGCGGCTTTTTTCTTCGATGAGATCGCGAATGAATTTCATGTCGGTTTCCTTCAATTCTGTGCCACGACGGATCCTGAACCCCGCCGGCCTGCACGAAACTTGGTCAGCATCCTTCTGACCGTGGATTTGGCTAATGGTGTGTTTTCCCGGTCAGTCGAATAGGCTGAGGCCTCTTCTCTTTTTCTCGTTGTCTTGTTCTTGTCCTGCTCTTTGAGGAATGCCTCGACGTCCTTGATCGGATTGCCGAAGATATCGACCGGGCAGGCGTGCTTAGAGGCTTCTTCCTGAGTCTTCTCAACGTCCTGCTCGTCATCCCTGAGGCATTTGGGCAACCCCTGGGTAAGCCTGCTATTCGTGTCGGAAACGAGCTGTGCGATCGTGTCATTGATGTTCTGGTTGATCGCCGGATGCGCGGCAGCCACGGGCGCAGGCGCGGGCGCGGCCTCTTCTGCGCCATCCTTCAGTTCCAGAAGCCATTGTTCGGCCGAGCGGTGCCGGTCCTTCTGGTTGACGGCAAGCGCCTTGTCGATCTGTGTCAGAAAGTTTTCATCAAGTTTCCAGTCGCCGGAGGCGAGCGGAACATATGGGTCGGGATCTCCGCCGGCGATTGCCGCCAGCCGTCTTTCGCTGTTGGGCGGGGCCGCCCCGGTGATGACGTAGTGCAGGGTTGCGCCCAGCGAATAGAGGTCGCTGGAGGCATCCTGGGCGTCGCCATCAATGTAGAACTCATAGGGCGAAAAGCCGTCCTTGACCGCCAGCAGCTTGGTATATTTGTTCTTTTGCTGGCTGCTGTTTTCGTAGGCCGAGCCGAAGTCGATCAGTTTGACGTGATTGTCGTCGCCAAGGATCAGGTTGTCCGGCGCCAGATCGCGGTGAAGGATACCCTTTTCATGGGTATACTGCACCGCCTCGAGCGCCTCGACCAGCATCTGACGCAGCAATGCCGGTGTCAGTCGCTCCGGTTCGCAGTCGTAGATGAAATAAAGATCGTCGCCCTCGGCGTAATCCATCGCCATGTAGGCGGTGCCGTTTTCCTCGAACACCTGGTGTACCCGGACGATCCCGGGATGATCCAGCAAGGCAAGGCGTTGCGCCTCGCGCTTGAATTGCTTGAGGATGCGATGGAATTCCTTTTCGTGGCGTTCGGAATGGGCAAGAACCTCTGAATCCAGCCGACTGCAAAAATCCGGCGGGTAGCATTCCTTGATCACCACTTTGCGCTCCAGGCTGTCGCGCGCGAGGTAGGCAATGCCGAAACCACCATGCGACAGAGCGCAGTCAATGGTGTACTGCCCCCGCAATAACTGCATGCCTTGTGGCAAATCTATATCGCATCGCTGCGAGTTCATCGTCATGTCGCCCCTTTGAACTTCATCGATATGTCCGTGAAGATGCGCTCCGTATTGTGTAGGACTCTGTCAACAATAGGGGCGGTTAAATGTGGTATGTTCATGGCGATTGTCAGTTATCCGTGTGGCTTCTCACGAAAATTGGCGATGGGCTTGTTCCAAGGCCCGTATCCGTGGGATGACTTGCGGGTGATCCGACAATGCTGCGGTGTGGCACCGTGCGCTTCGTTCCGCCGAAACCGAAGAGCGGATTTTCTGCGTGACGATCCCATGTGCTGGATCTTTTCGGCGGGCATTGGCGCCAGATTATTGGCGAGATTCCTCGACGACAGCGGCAAGAAAAACGGTGCGCTACCAGCCGATGATTGATCGCGAGGGAACCTCTAGGTAATTGAAGTAACAATCTTTTTCCTGCCGGTGGGGCAGGGAGCCTTCTTCATTCACTCAAGAGGCGTAATTTTCAGTTTTGCCGATTTTTCAGTACCCACTTCCGTTGGGGTTGGAGCACGTTGGCGTGTTCCGTGCGTCAGAAGGGCTCGTTGTAGGTACGATCTGCAAGCGGAATTTCGGCAATGGTCTGCTTCAATTGACGTATCATCAGCTCCTCCGCCCGGTTCAGCCGCTTGCCGGGGTTGGTCACCAGAAAGATATCCACTTCGGGCGGATCGTCGTAGGGCGGTAATCGCCACAAGAGCCCGTCGGCCACGTCACGTTTCATCACATGGATCGGCAATGACCCGATGCCCATGCCGCACTGAACCATGCGCCGGACCTCTTCGAGCTGCGAGGAACGTCCGACGATATCGTAATCAAGTCCCCATTTGCTGCGCAGAAGGGCGACGGGCCGCAGGGCATCGTTGATATCTTCGGTGTCGAAGGATACGGCGGGATAGTCGCGCAGATCGGCCATCTTCAGCCGTCTGCGGCCAAAAAGAGGGTGTGACGGGCCGCAATAGAAGCCAAAATATTCACGATACATCAGGTGATATTCCACATCCTGGAACTTGCGGTTCACCAGGCAGATGCCAAAGCTCGCGCGGCGTTCACGGACCGCCTGCACGACCTTGACGCTGGTGTCGATACGAATGTTGAACCGGATCTGGGGATGCGCCTGGCTGAGACTGGAGAGTTGCTTGTCAAACAGCGGTGTTATCACGTGGCTGGCCATTACGATGTTGATTTCACCGGAGATTTCGTTCGCGGACTGGCGCACCGCTTCGGGCAGCCGCCCGACGCCGCCGAACATGTCGCTGCATTCTGCATAGAGCCTGCGCCCGGCGGATGTCAGCCGGAATGTGCCATGCCCCCGGTCGATCAGGCGGCAGCCCAGTTCGGTTTCCAGCCGCTTCAGGGCAAGGCTGACCGAAGGTTGACCGCGCAAGAGCCGGTGCGCGGCAAGAGTGATGCTGTGCTCTTCCGCGATCACCAGGAACGTGCGCAGCAGATTCCAGTCAAGCTGAAAGACGAACTTGGTGTCGATATCGACTGACATTAATGAGATCAATCCTTGCTATTCAGGTTATCAATTTTCGCAATTTGCGCCTCACATGCAATAGTTTTCGCAACGAGGGGAGAATCCGTTGTCAGAAACAAGCATTCCGGTCGACCGCCGCCCGTGGCTGCTTCTGTCGCCCGCGCTGGTGTTCATCACCGTGCTGGTGGTGATCCCGATGGCGTTCATCCTGGTCTATTCTTTCTACGAGAATATCGACCTGGCGGTGGATGTGCCCGCCTTTCAGTTCGGCAACTGGCAGGAACTGCTCACCGACAGCTATTATCACACCGCAATCTGGAAAACGCTGCGCCTGTCGCTGATCGTCACGGTGCTGGCGGCGGTGCTGGGATATATCCCGGCCTATGTGATCGCCATGACGCGGTACCGTCACAAATGGCTGCTGTTGCTGCTGCTGATCCTGCCGTTCTGGATCAGTTTCATCATCCGCACGCTCAGCTGGATCCATATCTTCGGCAATCAGGGCGCGCTCAACGGATTGCTGGCCTGGCTGGGCCTGACTGATGCACCTCTGAGCATCATGTATACCGAGTTCACGGTGATCGTGGGCTTCATCCACGTGTTCCTGCCCTACATGATCCTGAACGTCTATGTCAGCCTTGAAGGCATCGACGAAAACCTCGAACCCGCCGCGCGCACGTTGGGCGCGACACCCTGGCAGGCGTTTCGCGAAGTCACCTTGCCGCTGTCGCTGCCGGGTCTGGCGGCCGGGTCGCTGCTGGTTTTCGTGCTGACCGGCGGCAGCTATGTCACTCCGCTGATCCTGGGCGGTCCGCGCGATTTCCTATTCGGCAACCTGGTCTACGACGCCGTGGTGACCGAGCTGAACTGGCCGATGGGTGCGACATTGTCCTTCGCCCTTCTGGTCCTGCTGGGCAGCGTCGTGATCCTTTACAGCCGGCTGATGGGCATGAACCAGCTTGCCAAGGCGTTCGGATAGGGGATGGCGATGAAACCACGTGTCTGGACATTGCTGAAGGTCTACACGTTGCTGGTCTACGGCTTCATGTTCGCGCCCATCGTGGTGGTGCTGATCCTGGCTTTCAACTCGTCGCAGTTCGGCGGGTTCCCGATCGAGGGGTTCTCGCTGCGCTGGTTCTACGAACTGGCCGAGAACGAGGCGATCATCCGGGCCATGCGCACATCCGTTTCGCTAGGGCTGCTGACGGCGCTGATCGCGACGACGCTGGGCATCCTCGCCAGCATGGCGCTGGTGCGCTACCAGTTCCCGGGCAAACAGTGGATCACCACATTTCTGATTTCACCGGTGCTGGTGCCAGAAACCGTGCTGGCGGTCGGGCTGCTGATTTTCCTGCGCTGGCTACACATGCCGCGCAGTTTCGCCCTGTTGCTGATCGGCCATTCGATTATCGCGCTGCCCTTCGTGGTGCTGGTGGTGCAGGCGCGCCTGATCGGTATCCGCAAGGATTACGAGGAAGCGGCGCGGTCCTTGGGGGCGAGCCCGGTGCAGACCTTCTTCCAGATCACGTTGCCGCTCCTGATGCCTGCGGTCTTTGCGGGGGCGCTTTTTGCCTTCACCATCTCGTTCGACAACATCACCGCCACGATCTTCTGGCGGCCTTCAGGGATGGAAACGGTGCCGACGCAGATCTTCGGGATGCTGCGCAACTCGGTCAGCCCCGAGATCAACGCACTGGGCTTCGTGATGATCTGCATCACCGTGGGCGTGCCGCTGCTGGCCGGCGGGCTGGCGCGCTATTTCTCAAGACGAAAAATCTGAATCAATCAAAAGGGAGACTGAAATGACAAAGAAAATTGATGACACGACACGTTATGAGCGCCTGCGCGAGAGGATGGGCAATGGCGATATCGACCGCCGCTCGTTCTTTGGCCTGCTTGGGGCCGCTGGCATGTATGCCGGGGTGTCGGGCGGGATCATGACTGCGATGGCCCGCCAGGCCCGCGCGATGGGCACCGAGCTGCATTTCGAAGGTTGGGGCGGGGTCGTTTCCGAAGCGCTGCGCGAACATGCCTTCAACCCTTACGAGGAAGCCACCGGCAACAAGGTGATCGACGCGACCTTTGGCGGCGAAAACGAGGTGCTGACCAAGATCAAGGCGGCAGGCAATACCGACGGCCACAACATCCTGCACAGCTCGGGCATCACCTGGTACAAACGCTGGGTCGATAACGGTTATCACGTGCAGCTGAACCTCGACAATATTCCGAACATGGAAAACGTCATGCAGGCGATGATCGATCCGTTCCTTGCGATCACGCCCGACGGGTTGTCGGCGGTGCCCTATGATTATGGCACCACCGGCATCGCCTATAACACCGAGCATGTCAGCGAGGACAAGGCCAAGGAACTGGGCGCCAACCTGCTGCTGGATGCCGACCTGAAAGGCAAGATCGGCGGCTGGGGTGGCGACTGGGCCAACCGCGCCTGGTACGGTGCGCTGCAGTCGGGGCAGAACCCGAACGACATTCAGGACTGGGATGCCGTCTGGGACAAGGCGCGCGAACACCGCGATCTGGTGCTGAAATACTGGAGCTCGGGCGCCGAGCTGATGGACCTGCTGGCCAAGGGCGAAATCTACGTGACCGAGGCCTGGTCTGGCCGGGTTGCGGCACTGCAGGCGCAGGGCCACCCGATTGCCTACATGGATCCGCCCAACGGCCTGGCCTGGATGGAAACCATGTTCGTTCTCAAGGGTTCGCCGATGGAAGCGGCCGAGGAACTCTTGAACTTCATGCTGGCGCCGGAAACCGCGATTGCCGTGGCGGCCGGGCAGAAATACCCGTCCTCGCTTGATCCGACCAAGGTCGACATGCCCGATGAGGTCAAGAACCTGCCGGCCTTCGACGCGACCGGCAAGCTTGAGGGGCTGGTGTTCCGCGACCCTGCGGCCTGGAACCCGCATGAGAAGGAACAGGGCAAACAGTGGAACCGCGTTCAGAAGGGCGGCTGAACCAAAACCAGGGGCGGGCCGCAGCGACGCGGCCCGCTTCGATGACGCAACAAACGGAAAGATCCCATGGCGCGTGTTGAACTTGTCGATATCCGGAAATCCTTCGGGGCCGTTCACGCGGTGAAACAGGCCAACGTGGTCTTTGAAGAAGGTTCTTTCACCACGCTGCTCGGGCCCTCGGGCTGCGGCAAGACGACGATCCTGCGCATGGTCTCAGGGCTTGAAACACCAACCAGCGGCGACATCCAGATTGGCGGCAAGCGGATCAACGACGTGCCGATCCACAAGCGCAACCTTGGCCTGGTCTTTCAGAATTACGCGCTGTTTCCGCATCGGACCATCGGCGAGAACATCGCTTTTGGCCTGAAATACCGCGACGTGCCTAAGGCGGAAGTGGCGAAAAAGGTAATGCAGGCCCTTGATATCGTGCGGCTGCCGGGGGTTGAGGACCGCTATCCCACCCAGCTTTCGGGTGGGCAGCAGCAGCGGATCGCGTTGGCCCGCGCCATCGTGATCGAACCTGACGTGCTGCTGCTGGATGAACCGCTTTCGGCGCTGGATGCCAACCTGCGCGAAGACATGCGGGTCGAGTTGAAATCCATCCAGGACCGGATCGGCGTGACCTCGATCTTCGTGACGCATGACCAGTCAGAGGCGCTGGCCATGTCGGACAAGATCATCGTCATGAGCGCGGGCCAGATCGAACAGGTCGGCACGCCCGAGGAGGTCTACAATACCCCTGCCTCGGAATTCGTGGCCGGGTTCCTGGGGGCATCGAATCTGCTGGCGGCCAATGTCGTCGGGCGGGACGACACCCATGTCGTGCTGGAAACCGCGGAATTCGGCAAGACGCCGGTGCCGCTTTCGCATGCCGCCACGCTGAAACAGGATGGGCGGGCAAAGCTGATGGTGCGGGCGGAGAAGCTGACCCTTGGCGCCAAGGGCAAGCCCGGCGTCGAGGCCGTGGTCGAGGCGGTCGATTACCAGGGGCAGCTTGCGCGCTATTTCGTCCGCGTGGGCGATACCCAGTTGCAGGCGATGAACATGATCGACGGCAAACCCTTTGCCGAAGGTGAAACCGTGGCACTGGCGATGAACCCCGATGCCTGCGCCGCCCTGCCGGTGAGGGAAAATACATGAGCCGCCTATTCTATCAGACCCGGCTTGAACGGCCGCATCTGGACCGGGCCGAGGGCATCTATATGTGGGATGTCAGCGGCAAACGATACATCGACGGGTCGTCGGGCGCGATGGTGTCGAATATCGGCCATTCCAACCCGCGCGTGCTGGAGGCGATGCGACAGCAGATGGATCGTTCGACCTTCGGCTATCGCCTGCATTTTCAGACCGAGGCATCCGAGGCGCTGGCCGACCGGGCGGCGGCACTGGCCCCCGAAGGCCTGAACCGCGTGTTCTTTGTCTCGGGCGGATCGGAAGCCACGGAAAGCGCTATGAAACTGGCCCGCCAGTATGCACTGACCCAAGGAGCGGCGCAGCGCTACAAGGTGATTTCGCGGATGCCGTCTTATCACGGGGCGACGCTGGGGGCGCTCGCGGTCACTGGCTATGCGCCGATGACCGCGCCGTTCGATCCGATGATGCACGCGATGCCCAAGATCGCCGCTCCGCGGGCCTATCTGGACGGTCTGGACCCGGACGATCCCGCCACCGGCGCCCATTACGCGCAGATGCTCGAGGACAAGATCCTCGACGAAGGGCCGCAAACCGTCCTGGCTTTCATCGTCGAACCGATTGGCGGGGCGTCCACCGGTGCGCTCGTGCCGCCGGCGGGATACATGCAGTGTATCCGCCAGATCTGCGATCACTACGGTGTGCTGTTGATCCATGACGAGGTGATGACCGGCGGCGGCCGCACCGGGCGCTTCTTCGGGGCCGAGCATTGGGAGGTCGCGCCCGACCTGATCTGCCTGTCGAAAGGGTTTGGCGGGGGTTACGTGCCGCTGGGCGCGATGATCGCCCGCGACGACATGGTCGAGGCGGTGCTGGACGCGGGCGGGTTCATCCACGGCCACACCTATGCGGGGAACCCGCTGGCCTGTGCCGCCGGGTTGGCGGTGATTGACGAGATTGAAAGCCGAGAGCTGATGGCCAACGCCGCGCGCATGGGCGATGTGCTGCAGTCCCGGCTGCGCGGCCTGATGCAGAAATACCCCGTGATCGGGGATGTCCGCGGCAAGGGCCTGCTATTGGCCTTCGAACTGATGGCCGACCCGCAGACCAAGGCGCCCCTGCCGCCCGGGCTCAAGGCCTTCGACCGCGTGGTCGAGATCGCCTACAAGAATGGCCTGATCATCTATTCCCGCCGGACCCGCGGCGGGCTGTCGGGCGATCATTTCCTTGTCTGTCCGCCGATGATCGTTTCCGAGACGCAGATAGACGAGATCATGGAGCCTCTCGACAGGACACTGGCGCAATTCATGGCCGAAATACCTTCGGACATGCTGAAATCCGCATGAGGCGATGATGGGCAACACGATCATCACCTGCGCGATCACCGGGTCGATTCACACGCCATCGATGTCGCCCTACCTGCCGTGGAAACCGGCCGAAATCATCCGGCAATCGTTTGATGCGGCCAGGGCCGGGGCGGCAATACTGCACCTGCATGCCCGCGATCCCGAAAACGGGCGCCCCTCCTCGGAGCCGGCGCATTTCATGCAGTTTCTGCCGCAGATCGCCGCCGGGTCCGATGCGGTGATCAACCTCTCGACCGGTGGCAGCGCGATCATGAGCCTTGATGACCGGCTGAAGGCCGCGCTGCGCTTCTGCCCCGAGATGTGTTCGCTCAACATGGGCAGCATGAATTTCGCGCTCTATCCGATGGCCGAAAAAACCCGTGATTGGCTGTTTGACTGGGAAGAACCCTTTTTGCGCGGCACCGACGATCTGGTGTTCAAGAACACGCCGCGCGACATTGCCGGCATCCTGTCCCGGATGGGGCAGGAGCGCGGCGCGCGGTTCGAATTCGAATGCTACGATATCGGCCATCTCTACATGTTGAAGCATTTCGTCGAACGCGGCATGGTGAACGCGCCGATCTTCATCCAGTTCGTGTTCGGCGTTCTGGGGGGCATGGGTCCCGATCCCGATACGCTCGACCACCTGATCGCGCTGGCCGACAAGCTGTTTGGAGAAGAGTACATGTTTTCCGTCCTTGCCGCCGGGCGGCATCAGATCCCGATGGCCACCCGCGCCGCCGAACTTGGCGGCCATGTGCGTGTGGGACTGGAGGACAACCTGATGATCGCGCGGGGCCAGCTGGCGCGTTCGAACGCGGAACAGGTGCTGCAGATCCGCGAAATCGTTGAAAGCATGGGCCGCAGCGTCGCCACACCCAACGAGGCCCGGCAGATGCTGGGCCTCAAGGGCGCGGACAAGGTGGCGATCGTTGCATGACTGATATCGCGATCGACCCCGTCACGCCG
The DNA here is from genome assembly GCF_039839345.1 of Roseovarius sp. CAU 1744. Lineage (NCBI taxonomy): Bacteria > Pseudomonadati > Pseudomonadota > Alphaproteobacteria > Rhodobacterales > Roseobacteraceae > Roseovarius > Roseovarius sp. CAU 1744. Next base: position 224,345 of record NZ_JBDOQV010000009.1, read on the forward strand.
GACACGCTCGACCTTTTCGACTATGCGCTACGCCAGCTATCGGACAGTTTGGGGGATCCGCACCGGGCCAATATCGGCCATCTGCGCAGGGCCATGTTCGGAGAGCTGCCGGCCTGCTACGGGTTGATAGCACGTGAGCCAACCCGCCTGCCGTCTGGCGCAGTGATGTTTTCGCCGATCATGTCGACACGGCGTGGATGTGCCGGATTGCAGGTCACCGACCTGTGGGTCGCACCGGGGCAGCGCGGTCTGGGCGTGGGCCGGCGGTTATTGGCGGCAGCCTCAACCGCGGCGCAAGACAAGTGGCGCGCCGGGTTTCTCTGGCTGTCCTGCTATACCGAGAATACGCAGGCTTTGGAGTTTTACGCCCGGCTCGGCTTCGTGGAAGCGACCGGCGATGTGCGGCTGGCCCTGTCGGACGAAATATTCGACAGGCTGAGGGAGATCTAGATGAAAGCCTTTTTCGACGAACGCCAGTGGAAACATGACCCCAAGCATTTCATGGCCAACGGGGTGCAGCAGCCCAGCCCGGAACAGCCTGAGCGCATCGCGCGGCTGAAAGCAGGGGCCGAGGCAGCGGGCTGCGTATTCGAGACACCTGGCGATGCCGGGCCAGGCCCAATCGCGGCGGTGCACACGCCCGAATATCTTGTCTTTTTGCAAAACATCTATGCGCGCTGGCGCCGGATCGACGGCGCCGGGGCCGAGGTGATCCCCAATATCCACCCGGCCAGCCGCTCGGATGGCTACCCGCTATCCGCCGTGGGACAGGCGGGATACCACCAGGCCGATACTGCCTGCCCGATCGCCGAACATACCTGGGAGGCGGCCTATTGGTCGGCCCAGTCCGCCGTGGCGGGGGCCGATGCGGTCGCGGAAGGCGAACGCGCCTGTTACGTACTCTCGCGCCCGCCGGGACATCATGCGTTTGGCGATCTGGCCGGTGGGTTCTGCTTTCTGAACAATGCCGGCATCGCCGCCGAACGGCTGAGAGCTGCAGGCCACCGCCCCGCGATCCTGGACGTGGACGTACATCACGGCAACGGCACCCAGGGCATGTTCTACGACCGGGGTGACGTGCTGACCGTGTCGATCCATGCCGATCCGGCGCGCTTCTACCCGTTCTTCTGGGGCCACGCGCAGGAACGCGGTGCGGGCGCCGGGCTGGGCTGCAACCTGAACCTGCCTCTGGCCCGCGGGACCGGGGATGATGATTACCTTTCCACGCTGGACAAGGCGTTGGAGCGGGTCGCGGCCTTTGGCTGTACCGCGCTGGTGGTCGCGCTTGGGCTCGATGCGCATGAAGGCGATCCGTTTCAGGGGCTTGCCGTCACGACCCGCGGGTTTGCCCGGATCGGTGCGGCCATTGCGGCGTTGGGCCTGCCTGCGCTTTACGTGCAGGAAGGCGGCTATCTCTCGGACGCGCTGGGGGCCAACCTCACCAGCTTTCTGAACGGAGCATCGAAAACGGCATGAGCGAGACCACGGACATCCTTGTGATCGGCGGCGGCATCGCCGGGATCAGCGCCGCCGCAGCCCTGGCGGAACAGGCCGACGTCACGGTGCTGGAGGCCGAGCCGCAGATCGGTCAGCACGCCACCGGCCGTTCGGCGGCGGTTTTCATCCTGAATTACGGCAACCACGTGCTGCGCGCGCTCAACGCGTTGGCCTTCCCGGCGCTTGACGGCGCTTTGCTGGGCGACTCCGTGCTGTCGTCGCGGGGCGAGCTGCTGGTGGCCAGTGACGACAGCCTGCCTGCGTTCGAAGCCTATCTGGAGGGGGCCAATGGCGTTGAACGGATAACGCCGGACGAGGCGCTGGACATGGTTCCGGTGCTCCGGCGCCAGACGATCGTGGCGGCAAGCTATGAGCAGCAGGCGCTGGATATCGACGTGGACCGTCTGTTGCAGGGCTGGCTGCGCCTGTTGAAATCCCGCGGCGGCCGGTTGCGGACGAATGCGCCCGTGCAGGGGCTGGAACGGCAGGGCAACGGGTGGACCATACGGACGCCGTCCGCGGAATTCAGCGCCGGGATCGTTGTGAACGCCGCCGGCGCCTGGGCAGACGAGGTCGCGAAACTGGGCGGTGTGCGCCCCATCGGCCTGCAGCCCAAGCGCCGTTCCGCCGTTATCATGCCGATGCCGGCAGATGCCGGAGACTACCGGAAATGGCCGCTCTTTGCTTCCGCCGCCGAGGACTGGTACGCCAAGCCCGAAGCGACGGGGCTGATGATTTCACCCGGTGACGAGGATCCTGTTGCACCGCAGGACGCCTGGCCCGATGATATGGTCCTGGCCGAAGGCCTGTACCGGTTCGAGCAGATGGTGGACCTGCCGATTGCGCGCCCCAGTCACAGCTGGGCGGGGTTGCGCAGTTTCGTGGCTGATCGCAGTCCGGTTTGCGGGTTCGATCCTGAGGCGCCTGGGTTTTTCTGGCTGGCAGGTCAGGGCGGCTATGGCGTGCAGACATCTCCGTCCCTCGCGGCATTGACGGCATCCCTGTGCCATGACCGGGATCCACAACTTCCGCCAGATCTGGTGCAGGCACTTAGCCCGCATCGGTTAAGATCGTTCGAGCGATAATGATCGGGCCGCGCAATCGAAAGAAAGTGTCATGAAACCCGGAAATTCAGTGGTTTACTTGTCAGATGAAGATCTGGAAGGCTTTGGAATCCGACCTTCGGAGGTTGCCGATGCCATCGAATCCGCCCTGATCGCCAAGGCGGAAGGGCGGTTTCATACGTCGCCCAAGACGGCGATCCTGCCGGGCGATGGACGCTATGCAATGTCCACCCTCGCCGTAGGAGATGACGGGTTCATCGTGACCAAACAGGTTACCGTGTGTCCCGAAAACCCGGCCCGAGGGCTGCCTTCGATCAATGGCGCGATCATGGTGATGGATGCCCGGACCGGGCTGTTGCGCGCCGTTCTCGGGGCAAACTGGATAACGGCGGCAAGAACGGCGGCGCTTTCGTTGGTGGCGGCGCGCCGCCTTGCCGACCCCGGCGCCAAGACAGTGGCATTTGTCGGTGCCGGCGTACAGGCGCATTCGCATCTGGCCGCGTTTGCCGAACAATTTTCCCTTGGACGCGTCCGTGTCTTCGGGCGTGGAAAGGCCAATATCGAGAAGCTTTGCCGTCATACGCACGAGATGGGCCTGGAGGCCGAAGAATGCGCCGAACCGCAGGACGCCTTGCGCGATGCCGATCTGGTTGTCACATCGGTCGCATTGGACTACTCGATCGAACCTTTCCTTGATGCCAGATGGCTGAAACCAACGGCATTCGTGGCGATAACGGATGTTTGCATCCCCTGGCTGCCGCAGAGCATGACCGCCTTCAAGACCGTGATTGTCGATGACCGTGTGCAGGAACGTGAAAGTGACAGGCCGATGTTGCCATATGAGCAGATCACCGGCGATCTGACGGAACTGGTATCGGGGCAGGTTGCCATCCAGTCGGGCGACGGGCCAGCGGCCTTCGCCTTCCGAGGAATTTCCCTGGGCGATTACGCTGCAGCGGTTCTTGCCGTGCAGCGGGCCGGAAATCTCGGCGATTAAGAAAGACCGGGTGACGTCAGATGAAATCGGCCTCGATTCTGGATGGTCCATCTAGGGTCGCGCGACACCAGAATGACGGCTTCCTGCACCCGCCTTCATGATCGCGCGCGCCGATGGTCGCGGGCTTTGCCGCTGATCTTCACGAACATCGCTTCGGGATGCCATTGTTTCAGCCTTGTGCGCCTACACAGGTGTCTGAAAGTCACTGCGGCAATGGCTGGCGTTTCCACCACCGGGTGGCGTGGATCTGTGCCTGCAACGATCAATGGCCCGGCAATCACGTTGCGCTCATGAACCCGTCGAAAAACGTCGCAAGCTCCTCGGTGGCGTCCAGCGGCAAAACGTGCCCCACATACTGATCCGGGCGCACGATGACCAAGGCGCCCAACCTCCGGTCAATGCCGCGAAGATCGAAGATTTCCGGGCCATGCTTTGAGGCGGGGCAGAATATCTTTTCATAATCAGTCAGGCCGAGTTTGCCTTTGGCAGGCAAGAGCAGTTTCGGCATTTCTTCGAGGGCAAGATCCCGATGGTGTGACTGAAAGACCGCGCGGACATCAATCACGCTGTCGATATCGGCACCTTTGGGCGTGTAGCGGATGACCGGGCTGTCGGGACTGTCCTGCAGGAAGCTGCAGAGTTTGTCGATGCCGCCACCGGTCTGGCCATTGTCGTTCTTGCCGGCAAAGGCAACCAGCCTCCAGCGACCATCGGCTTTGACAGTATGGCCAAGTTGCATGACGCGGGCATCGCCAAGGCGGGTGACTGCCGCCGAATGGAACCGCATCCCCAGTTTCAGACCTTTGGCAAGGTGCTGGTGATCATTCGGCCCGACAATCAGGGAACTTTCATAGCGGGTCTCGACCCCGGCCGTGTAGCGGCCGTGCTTCTTGAAATATCGCTGGAACTGTTCGGCTTCGGCAGCGTTCCTGGGCTTGGCACTGAAGAGCCGCGCCATGTCGCGATCAAAGTCGATCAGCTCCTTGGCCTTTGCGCGGCGCTCGTCGGAATAGGTATTCAGCAGGGCAGGCAAGGCCTGCCCGCGCAGGACCGCGGCGAGTTTCCATCCGAGGTTATAGGTATCGGCCATCGAGACGTTCATGCCCTGGCCCGCCTTGGGGCTGTGGGTATGACAGGCATCGCCCGCGATGAAGATATGCGGCGTGCGGTCCGCGCGCTCGGCCTCCGGCACGTCGTCGAATGCGTCGCAGACGCGTTGGCCGATTTCGTAGGCCGACCACCAGGCCACGTCCTTCACGTCCAGGGAATAGGGATCGAGAATGGCGCGCGCATTGTCGATGAGCATTTCGGATGTCACGTCTCGATCTGCCGCGCGTTCATCGCCATGCAATTCGTCCAGTTCGATATACATGCGGACCATGTAGCCGCCTTCGCGCGGGATGATGAGGATGCTGCCGTGATCGGCGGATTGTATCGCGGCCTTCAGCCGGATATCGGGAAAGTCCGTCACCGCCAGCACATCCATCACGCCCCAGAGCTGCCGCGCGGCTTCGCCTTTCAGCGCGTGACCCATCGACTTGCGCACCGTGCTGCGGGCCCCGTCGCAGCCAACCACGTAACGCGCTCGGATGGTTTCCGTTTGGCCTTTGGCATCGAGACACTTAAACACCGCGGTAACTGGATGGTCGGGATCATCCGTTTTGGTCAGCGATACCAGTTCGCGGTTGTAATCAGGCTGTAGCCGGTGCGGTGAGTTTCGCATGATCTCAAGGTAGAAATCATGCACACGCGCCTGGTTGAGGATCACGTGGGGCATCTCGGAAAGGTCGTCTTCGACATCCTGGATGCGGTCCGCGCGGGTTAGACCCGCCCCATCCAATCCGGGCCGCCAGAAGGAGACTTCGTTGACCCAGTAGGATTCTTTCATGACCTTCTCGGCAAATCCAAACGCCTCGAACATTTCGATCGACCGGCAGGCGATGCCGTCGGCCTGGCCAACCTCCAACGGTCCCGATTTGCGCTCGGTGATCCGGGTGGTGATCTCGGGAAAGGCCGAGAGCTGTGCCGCCAGAGTCAATCCAGCGGGGCCGCATCCGACGATGAGGACATCGACAACGCCAGGAGTTTGCTCTGAAGCCACCAATGCTTCGGCAATCGACGGATCGCCGCTTCTGAAGCCGTTCAAATGGTATTGCATCCTGGTCTCCGTATAATAGTATGTATGCTTACTATATATCCGGCAGCCAAACGCCTGTCAATATAGTATGTATGCTTACTAATTGTGGATATCGCCATGAACGATCAAATTTCCCTGGAAATCATGCCCGGACATCTGATTCGCAGGCTGAACCAACTCTCGACGTCGATCTTCCAGATTCGCATGAAAGAAGGCGGCTTTGATGTTACCTCGGTTCAGTTTGCCGCGCTCAGCGCGTTGGGCAGCCAGCCGCAAATTGATCAGGCCACCTTGGCAAACATGATCGCCTACGACCGCGCAACAATTGGCGACGTGGTCAAGCGGTTGGTTCAAAAGGGATTGATCGAGCGGCGGGTAGACCGAGAGGACCGGCGTGCGCGCAAGCTATGTTTGACGTCGGCCGGCAAAGACCTCCTGGCCGATTTGGAACCTGTTGTTTTGGCCCTTCAGGGCGAAATATTGTCGGCATTGTCAGAGCAGGAGCATGATGTGTTCGTGCAACTGGCCCAGAAGGCATTGTTGAAAGCCGAAAGTGATACCGGCTGACAGCTGAACGGCCCGCATCGCATGCCGGCCGTCCTAGGTGTTGTCAGAAGGTCATCCGCCGATCAGCCTCGGGACAAAGAGCGTAAGCGCGGGGATCAGCAACAGCAGGCCCACGCGAAGGATCTCTGCCCCGAGGAAGGGCATGACGCCCCGGAACACGGTGGACATCGGTGTGTCGCGCGCCAGCGAGGAAATGATGAAGACATTCAGGCCGACGGGCGGTGTGATCAATCCGAGCTCCACCACGATCAGCGCCAATATTCCGAACCAGATTTTCAGTTCTTCCGGGTCCAGTCCGAAGGCAGAGGTTTCGGCGGTCACGTATTCCCCGCCATTGAGCGCGATCAAGGTGGGCCAGAAGAAAGGCACCACAACCAGGATCATCGCCAGGCTTTCCATGAAGCAGCCCAGGATGATGAAGATACAGAGCATGATCACCAGGATCGTCATCGGCTCCATACCGCTGGTCGCGGCCCAATCAGACAGGGCTTGCGGAAGGTTCGTCCGCGTGAAGAACCCCTTCAGGACTTCGGCGCCGAACAGGATCAGATAGATCATGCCGCTGGTGATCGCCGTGGCGCGGATTGCCCGCAGAAGCCCGGCCAGGTTGAGGCCCTCGCCTGTCAGGCCGCGCAGGATGAAACCGTAAGCTGCAATGGCGAACACACCGATGCTGGCCGCGGGAGTAGGGGTGAAGAGGCCAAAGCCAAGCCCCAGGATGATGCCGCCGAAAATCGCGATTACAGGCCAGAGGCGGCGAACAGCCTTGCGCCGTTCGTCAGGCTCCATTTGTGTAGGGTCCGGTGCGAGCGACGGATTGAGCCGGACCTGGATCGCGATGACCAGGATAAAGCCCAGAACCGCGATCATGCCCGGCACGATGGCTGCCTGAAACATCTTGAGGATCGAACCCTCGACGATAATCGCGTAGATCACCAAGGCGACCGACGGCGGAATGAGAATGCCCAGCGTGCCGCCTGCGGCCAGGGAGCCCGAGGCAAGGCTGGGCGCATATCCCAGCTTCTTCAGCTCGGGCAGCGCAACTTTGCCCATCGTGGCTGCGGTGGCCAGTGAAGACCCGCAAACGGCCCCGAAACCGCCACACGCCGCAACCGCTGCCATTGCGACGCCGCCGCGCAGCCGCGACATCAGCGCCTCGAGCCCCTTGAAAAGGTCACTCGATAGCCTCGCCTCTGCCGCGATATAGCCCATGAGGACAAACAGCGGCACAACCGACAAGTCGTAGTTCGCGACGTTCTCCCACAGCAGGCTCTTGAATTGTTTGAGGTAGGGCACAAACCGGATGTAGCTGACGGCATGGCTGAGCACCCAGGTGCCCCCGATACCGACCAGGATCATGGCGATGCCCACGGGCATGCGCAGGATCAGAAGGCCAAACAGCACGATCAGCCCGATGACGCCGATGGTAATGGGATCAAGCATCTGTCGCGCCTCCGACAACTTGCGAGGCCGCAATCAGCGCCCATAGCAACATCGAGGCGAGGCCGGGAATGTAAAACGGCCATGTCGGCCAGCCCAGAACGCTGGTCACAACCGTGTCGGAACGAGCCTCCAGCAATCCGAAGACCATCCAGTAGGCCAGAAACAGCGCAACCGCAGCCGTCAGCACAAGCCAAATCTTGTCGAAGCCGCGCTGGACGATCAGTGGCAGCCGGTCCACGAAAAGCTCGACCGCGACGTGGCCCCGATGCGCCTGGCAGTAGGGAAAGAACATGAGCGCCGCGCAGCTGATGGCAAGCTGGACGAAGTCTTCGTATCCGGGCAAGCCCGATATGTTTGCCCCAAACATTCCCGCGATCCGGTCGAGGATAAAGGCGGTGGTGTTCGTGGTGGTCACGGCGACGATCAAAAGCAATATCGCGCCGCCAAGCAGGGCAAAGATATCTGCCAGTCTTCTGAGAACGACGGTCATGGCTGTTTCTCCCTCATTGAATTGGAGAGCCCGGGAGGGGCATCAGGCCCCTCCCGCGTCAAAGTGTCAGTTGCTCGAGCTGGCCGCGGCAACCGCCGAACGTGCTTGTTCGACAAGCGCAGCTCCGTCGATCCCTTTGCCAGCAACATCGTCGATCCAACGCTGCACGACCTGCTCGCTGACTGCGTTGAACTTGGCGGCCTCCTCCTCGGAGAGAACGATGCGTTCCGCGCCCGCATCCGAAAGCGCGGTCTCGCCGCTGGTCTCGAACCCTTCCCAGATCTCGCCGATTTCGGCGGCGACATTGGATCCGGAATTCGCGTCGATCACAGCCTTGAGGTCGTCGGGCAACGCCTCGTAGGCATCCTTGTTCATGGCTACCATGAAGGTCGAGGTGCCAAAGCGATCACCCCCGGGGAGCTCTGTCGTGGATTTGTCGAGCTCCTGCAGCTTCAGGGCGGGGACGATCTCCAGCGGGATGAGCGCGCCATCCACGACACCTTTGGACATCGCTTCCGGCAGGGTCGGGACAGGCATGCCGACGGGCTCGGCCCCGATACCTTCAATGACCCAGGCACCCGTACGGCTTGGCGTACGAAGCTTCAGGCCAGAGGCGTCTGCCAATGAACGCACGGGTGTGCTGGCTGAATGGATCAGGTTTCCGTCATGGCTGTGCAGGAAGAGAATGTGCACATCCTCGAAATCTTCCGCCAGCAGGTCAAGCGACGCATTCATAGCGATCGTGGTTGCCTTGGCAGATCCCGCGTGCACCAAGGGCAGCTCGAAAACCTCGCTGCGCGTGAAGACGCCCGGCGTATAGCCCAGGAGGGTCCAGACGATATCAGTGGTTCCGTCGCGGACCTGTCCATAGAGCTCATTGGGTTTGCCGCCCATCGACATGGCCGGGAAAATCTCGATGGCGATGCGGCCATCGCTATCTGCCTGAACCTTTTCGGCCCAGGGCTGAAGCATGTCCTTGTGGGCATTCGCAACAGGCGGCAGGAAGTGATGCATGGTCAGTGTCACGTCCTGCGCCAGGCTGGCCGTGGCCGAAAGCGCAAACGCTGTGATCGTGCCCAGGAATTTGGTCTTCGTCTTCATTTTGGTTTCCTCCTTTGGTCCTTCGTTCGGTCGTCGCTGCCGGCCCGCATGTCACGGATTTGCGGGGTCTGGGCACCGTCGTCTGGACGGCGATACGAGATCATTTCGTGGCTCCACCCATCGCCGTTACGTGTTCACAGAGAGACTTGCCCGCAGCCAGTGATCTGGAAGCCGCGACTGCCATTTGCGGCAGGATCATCCATTCTAGCGCCCAGGCGCTGCCCGAGCGTTCCTGTTCGTGAACAAGCGCGTGGTGCATGCCGGACAGTTGCGTGGCATTAAAACGGGCGAGCGTCACAAGAAGTTCGGCAAGAATCGGGTTCTGCTTGTGGGGCATCGCAGAAGACCCGCCACCGCCGCTAACCTGAATGTCATCAAGGCCCTGTTGGGCCATCAGGCAGATATCCTGGCCCATCTTGCCAAGAGTGCCCGAAATCAATGACAGCAGACCGGCATATTCGGCGATGCCGTCTCGTGCCGTGTGCCATGTGAAGTCGGGTTCGGCCAGATCCAACGTCTGGGCGATGGCACGGGCGATCCTTGCTGCATTGGGCTCCATTTGCTTTCGGTCGCCCGCCGCACCGCCAAGCTGCAGCTTTTCGACGCGCGGGCGCAGTTCTTGCAACCGGCTGCGGTGGGATTCGACCGGTGCGCGCCAGGCGGCGATCCTGTCAGAAACCGTGATCGGCATCGCGGCCTGCATTCTTGTCCGGCCCATCAAGGGGTTTGTCCCGAACTTCTTGTTCAGCCGGTCCAATTGACCGATCAACGCCTGCAATCGCGTAAGCAACAGTTCCGTGTTCTCGCGCAGCGTCAGTGCAAGGGCGGTGTCGAGGACATCCTGCGATGTCGTGCCGGTGTGTATCGCTGAGGCAAGCGGACCAGCGGCACGTTTCAATTGCGCGACCAATGCCGGGATCGGCAAGCCATCCTTGGCCGTTCCGTCCCGCAGTTCTTGCATGTCGGGCTTGAAGGTTTCGATCACCTCAGCCGCCGATGTGGCCGTCTTGGCATCGCTGACGTCTGCCGCTCCAAGAGCGCGTGAATAGGCGGCTTCAAATGCGAGCATATGCGAAAGCTGACGGTCCGGTGACCAGATTTCACACGCGTCTTCGTCGGCAAACAGTCCGCCGAGCCAGGGATGATCGAACACGCTGATCACCGGCGCACCATCCGAGGTGCAGGAGCGCGCAGTGGCATCATCTTTGATCCGCAAGTTTCACTCTTCTTCGGCCTATCGCCAAAAAAATGGGTGCTGTTCCTGTTGTCTCGGTTCACAAGCTCTTTTCCGAGCAATCCGAAAGGCGGTGGCCGGTGGAAGCATGACATTGCTCCGCCCGATTTGGTCATTTGCATTTGCATAGAATCCTCCCAGTGCCCCATTCCCAAAGGTTGCCTTACCAAAACGGATATGTAAAATTACTTTTTGCCCGGTATAATTATCAAAATCGGCAACTAATTCCCCTCGTGCTGCGATCAGGCGCAGGATAGCCACCTGTCGAGCATCTTTGAGTGATCGGGTTGGCGATTTTTCCGGCTGCCAGTGATGGCTTGCAGTGAGTGCTCAGAGCGGCATTGCGGTTTTCATCGTACGGGTCCGGCTTCGTCATTGCTTTGCCGCTTCGGAGTGATCTGGCGGATTAGGCGTTGCGCTATTGACCGTTCCTTGCGCTTCCAGGAGCGCCTGGCGAAACAGGCGGACCGGCGGGGTGGGATCTTCTTCGGATCGCGCCATGATACCGATCGGCCCCGCCATTGCGCTTGTTTCAATTGGCAGCAAAACCATACGGTCGGCCGCGATGTCACGTGCCACTACGCCCTGGCTGATGATCCAGACCGCCTGCGCCGGGCCGAGGGTCATGGATCGACCGAACGCACCGGAAACGGTTTCGAGGCGATTCGGCCAGTCTCCGATCCCGTTCATGATCAGGAACCTGTCGACCAACGGACGGATGGCCGCCTCCTTGGGCGGATACAGGATGCACCAGTTGGCCAGGGCTTCGAGGTCGTCGCATCCGGTCAGCGGGTGATCTGCCGCGACGGCGAACACGACCTGCTCGGAATAGAGCTGCGTGAACGCAAGGCCTGTCATGGTGTCCGGCCTGCCCATGCGCCCGATGACAAGATCGACGGCGCCCGCGCGCAGGCGATCCACCAGTTCTTCGATGCGGCCGTCTTCGACCATGACCGGTGTCGCGGGTGAGAGTTCCGAAAACCTCAGGACCGCGTCGGGCAGCAGGTCGGCCGCGACGCTTGGCAATGCGCCGATGCGCAGCGGCGCCGCCGCGCCCGCACTCAGTGCGTCAAGGCTGGTCAGCCCGTGGTTCAGCGCCGCCAGGCTCTGCTCCGCAAACTGCCGGAATACCGCGCCTTCCCGGGTAAGGTCGACGCCGCCGCGATCCCTGGTCAGCAACTGGACACCCAGGATCGTTTCAAGATCTTTCAGGGTCTTGGATATCGCCGGTTGGGTCAAAAAAATCCGCTCCGCCGCGGATTTCAGGCTGCCGCAGCGGACTGTTTCGACAAATGCGTAGAGGTGCCGCATTTTGATTTGGCGCGCATGTTTACTTTCCATAACGGCAACTATAACGCCTCTTTTGTCATTTTACATATACTTTAATGCTAATTAAAAAGGAAGCAACAGAGCTGGAGGCACGTCATGAAGACACAAGTCGCAATCATCGGGGGTGGGCCATCCGGACTTCTGCTGTCTCAACTCCTGCATACCCGCGGCATCGATAGCGTCGTGCTTGAGCGCAAGACCAAGGAGTATGTTCTTGGGCGCATCCGGGCCGGTGTGCTGGAACAGGGCTTTGTCCAGTTGATGGAGGAAGCAGGCTGCGCCGACCGGATGTATGCAGAAGGGTTCACCCATGATGGAACCCTTATCTCTTACGGTGACGAGATATTCCGGGTCGATTTCAAACACCTCACCGGCAAGCCGGTGATGGTATACGGTCAGACCGAGGTGACGCGCGACCTCTACGAGGCACGAGAAAAGGCCGGTGGCAAGATCGAGTTCAACGTCGAGGATGTCGTGATCCACGGTGCTGACAGTGACACGCCGCATGTCAGCTATTTGGTGGGGGGAGAAGCCCGCCGGCTGGATTGTGATTTTGTTGCGGGCTGCGATGGTTTCCACGGCGTGAGCCGGCAGACCATTCCGCTTGATGTCCGCAGGGAATACGAGAAGGTTTACCCGTTTGGCTGGCTTGGCATCCTCAGCGAAACGCCGCCAGTCAACCATGAACTGATCTACGCAAATTCGAGCCGTGGATTTGCGCTTTGCTCGATGCGCAACGATAACCTCAGCCGCTATTACATCCAGTGCTCGCTCAGCGACAGCCCGAGCGATTGGACGGATGACGCATTCTGGAAAGAGCTGAAGCGCCGGATTCCGCAGGAACACGCGGAAACGCTTGTCACCGGACCTTCAATCGAGAAATCGATCGCACCGCTGCGGTCCTTCGTGACGGAACCGATGCGATGGGGAAGACTGTTTCTGTGTGGAGACGCCGCGCATATTGTTCCGCCAACGGGCGCAAAGGGCCTGAACACGGCCGCATCGGATATTCATTACCTCTATAATGGTCTGAAAGAATTCTACGAAACCGGCAGCGAGGAAGGCATTGACACCTATTCCATCAAGGCGCTCAAGCGCATCTGGAAAGCCGAGCGGTTTTCCTGGTGGTTCTCGTCGCTGATGCACCGCTATCCGGACCAGTCTGAATTCGACCTGAAGATGCAGGTTGCCGATCTCGAGTTCCTGCGGTCGAGCGAGTCCGCGCAGAAGGCGATGGCCGAAAATTACGTGGGATTGCCATATTGATGCGTATCATGAAGACAAACGGCGTGGCACATCATTGGCGCGAGGATGGAGACCCCAATGGACAGCCGGTGGTTTTTGCCAATTCGCTTGGCACCGATCTGCGGCTGTGGGACGCCTTGCTACCGCGCCTGCCGGACGGGTTTCGCCTGATCCGGTACGACAAGCGCGGTCACGGGTTGTCTGAATGTCCCGATGGTCCCTACGAAATGGATGAACTGGTTGCAGATGCAGAAGGGCTGATCGAAGGCCTGGGCCTGGGGCCGGTGATTTTCGTGGGCCTCTCGATCGGTGGCATGATCGGGCTGGCGCTATCTGCCAAGCGGCCCGACCTGATGCGTGCCCTTGTGCTGTCGAATTCGGCTTGCAAGATGGGCACGCCCGAGATGTGGAATGCCCGGATCGACGCCATCCGCGAACATGGTATCGACTCGCAGGCCGAATTGATCCTTGATCGCTGGTTCGGGGCGGCGTTTCGCGAAACACCCGATGTCCTGCTTTGGCGTGCGATGCTGACCCGGACGCCGGTCCGGGGGTATCTTGGCTGCTGCGCGGCAATTGCCGGCACTGACTTGTCGGACACCACGCGGCGATTGCGGCTGCCGGTGCTTGGCATCGCCGGAACAGAAGACGGCGCCAGCCCACCTGAAATCGTCGAGGAGACCTGCGCGCTCATTCTGGGCTCCACGTGCCACACCATCCCGGCGGCCGGCCACTTGCCGTGTGTCGAGACGCCAGCCGCATACGCAAGAATTCTCGCGCCCTTTCTGAAGGAACATACCCATGTCTGATCGCTTCAACACCGGAATGACCGTACGCCGCGAGGTGCTGGGCGACGCGCATGTCGACAAGGCCGAAGCCGCGAAAACCGATTTCGACGGGCCGTTCCAAAAGTTCATCACCGAAGACGCCTGGGGTACGGTCTGGGCGGATGAGACGATATCACGCCGCGAACGTTCGATGCTGACGCTCGCCCTGCTGGCCGCCACCGGCAATTTCGAAGAGATTCCGATGCATATCAGGGCAACCCGCAATACCGGGGCCTCGCCCGAGGATGTCTTGCAGGCTTTCATGCATGTCGCTGTCTATGCCGGTGTCCCGAAGGCGAACCACGCCATCAAGCTGGCCAAAGCCACATTTGCCGAGTTTGAGGAGGAAAGAGGATGACCAAACCCGCAGAATATTACCAGCGCGATCGGGGCCGGCACCCGCCCGCCTACACGCCGAACTACAAGACATCTGTGGCGCGTTCGCCCCGCTATTCGCTGATAAGCCTTCAGCAGTCGGTCAGCGAAATCACCGGGCCGGTCTTTGGGCATGACGACGTGGCCGCGCTTGACCATGATCTGATCAAGAACTACGCCAAACACGGCGATCCGGTCGGGGAACGCATCATCGTGCATGGCCGCGTTCTGGACGAAAACGCGCGGCCGGTGCCGAATACCCTGGTCGAGATCTGGCAGGCCAACGCGGGCGGTCGGTATCGCCACAAGAAAGACACCTATCTTGCGCCGATCGATCCGAACTTCGGGGGTTGCGGCCGCACCTTGACGGATGACGAAGGCTATTATTTCTTCCGCACGATCAAACCCGGCGCATATCCTTGGCGCAACATGGTCAACAATTGGCGTCCCGCCCATATCCATTTTTCGGTGTTTGGCGCGTCATTCAGCCAGCGGCTTATCACGCAGCTTTATTTTGAAGGCGATCCGCTTATCCCGCTTTGCCCCATCGTACAGACGATTCCCGATCCGGATGCAATTGACCAGCTGACGGCAAAGCTCGACATGAACGCGACAATCCCGCTCGACACGATCGCCTACAGGTTCGACATCGTATTGCGCGGCCGCCGGTCGACGCTGTTTGAAAACCGTCTGGAGGGGAACTGATGGGACAGACACTGAACTATCTCAAGGAATCGTCCTCGCAGACCGCAGGGCCCTACGTGCATATCGGTCTGGCGCCCGGCGCCGCCGGCTTTGACATCTATGACCAGGAACTCGGGTGGGATATCGCCGGCCCCAACGCCAAGGGGGAACGTATCCGGATCGAAGGTCAGGTTTTCGACGGCACCGGCTCGCCGATCAAGGACGTCTTGCTGGAGGCCTGGCAAGCCAATGCTGACGGCAATTATGCGCATCCCGAAGGCGGTGGCGAGGTCGAGGCGGGGTTTCGCGGCTGGGGCAGGGTCATCACCGACTTTGACACCGGCGAATGGGCATTCGATACCGTCAAACCGGGCGCGGCGATGGGCCGTTCCGGCCGGGTGATGGCGCCGCATATCAATTTATGGATCGTCGCCCGGGGCATCAATATCGGCTTGAACACGCGCCTGTATTTCGATGACGAGGTCGAGGCAAACGCGAAAGACCCGGTTATCAACCTCATTGAATGGGAAAACCGCCGCAAAACACTGATCGCGAAACGCACCGAGCGCGAAGGGCAGGTGATCTACCGCTTCGACATCCGCGTTCAGGGTGAAAACGAAACCGTCTTCTTCGAAATCTGAGGCACCAAAATGTCCAACCCCTGCATAATCTGCGTGGCGATCACGGGGTCGCTGCCGACCAAAGACAACAACCCGGCTGTTCCGATTTCCATCGCCGAGCAGATCGAAAGCACCCACGAGGCGTTCGAAGCAGGCGCCAGCATCGCGCATTGCCATGTGCGCGATGACGCGGGCAAGCCAACCTCGGATCCCGAGCGTTTCGCGCGGCTCAAGGAAGGGCTGGAAAAGCACTGCCCCGGCATGATCGTCCAGCTTTCGACCGGTGGCCGATCGGGCGCGGGCCGCGAGAGGGGCGGGATGCTGCCACTCAGGCCGGACATGGCCTCGCTGTCTGTCGGGTCGAATAATTTCCCGACACGGGTCTACGAAAACAGCCCCGATCTGGTGGACTGGCTGGCCTCGGAAATGGTCGCCCATGACGTGAAGCCCGAGATCGAGGCGTTTGATCTGGGCCATATCGTGCAGGCCACCCGCATGGCTGCCGACGGGCGTCTGAAGGGGCCGCTTTACGTGCAGTTCGTCATGGGCGTGAAGAACGCCATGCCGGCAGACGAGCCGATCTTCGATTTCTACATCGAAACGCTCAAGCGCCTGGCCCCGGATGCCCAATGGTGTGCCGCGGGCATCGGCCCCGCGCAATTGACGATCAATGAATGGTCGATCGCCAGGGGCGGGCACACGCGCACGGGTCTCGAAGACAATGTGCGGCTTGACCGTGAACGGCTCGCCCCGTCGAACGCCGCGCTGGTGAAGCGGGCGGTCGAGATCTGCGAAAAATACGGACGCCCGGTTGCCACCTGGCGGCAGGCACGTGAAATTCTTCAACTGAGAGAGGTTGCGGCATGAAGAAAGTATACGGTAGCGCGTCTGCGGCGCTGGACGGTTTGCTGCGTGATGGCATGCTGATTTCCGCGGGCGGGTTTGGTCTGTGCGGCATTCCCGAGTTGCTGATTGACGCGATTGTC